>JBEKZL010000171.1:0-16468 GCA_049509915.1 Bryobacteraceae bacterium
ATCTTTATTCACGTAACCAGCTTTTTCCGGGAACCGGAGGCGTTCGCGGCGCTGCAACGAAGAGTTCTCCCAAAGCTGATGGCGAATCGGCCGCAAGGGGAACCGCTTCGCATATGGGTTCCCGGATGCTCCACCGGCGAGGAGGTGTACTCGATTGCAATGACGCTTTTGGAATTTCTGGACAAACGGGCCTCTGGGGCCGCTATCCAGATTTTCGGCAGCGACATCAGTGCTCCGGCCGTTGACACGGCACGGGCCGGCACATACTCGGAAACTGCCGTGGCCAATGTCTCCCCGGAGCGTCTTAAGCGCTTCTTTGTGAAAGTGGGGGATAGCTACCAGATCGGCAAGCGGGTCCGTGAGCGGTGCGTGTTTGCCCGGCATGACCTAGGCAAGGATCCGCCTTTCTCCAAGCTCGATCTTATCAGTTGCCGCAATGTCTTGATCTACATGAGTGCGCCGCTTCAGGAGCGGGTGCTTTCCTTCTTCCATTACGCCCTGAAGCCGACCGGTTTTCTTTTGCTTGGAAAATCAGAGGCCCTCGGTTCCTCCGCTCATCTCTTTATCCAGGAGGAGAGCAAGTGCAAGATCTATTCGCGGAACCCGGCGGCGGCCGTCTCTAGATCGGCCCTGGCGCCTGTGGATCAGGCAATAGCGCCGGCGCGGGCCGCCACGGCGGAGTTGACGACCGCCGCGTTCGACCTGCAGAAGGCCGTCGAGCGCATCATCTGGCAGCGATACGCCCCGGCAGCGCTGGTGGTAGACGCGGGCTTGCATGTCCTTCATTTCGAGGGGAACGCTGGCCCATACCTGGCGCCGGCGCGAGGGGCCGCAACCCTCCACGTGTTGAAATTGGTGAGGGAAGAACTGGCGCTGGATCTCCGCACGGCGCTTCACCGAGCCAAGAAAGAGGAGACCCCGGTTCGCAGGGAAGGTATCCGCTTTCCCAAAGACGACGGATCGAAGACAGTCAATCTGGAAGTAGTACCAATGAAAGGCCGCCACGCGAAAGGGGCGGATTTCGTCATATTGATCGAGGAGGTTCCGGCGCGCGAAGCGGCCGAACCGCGTGAAGCCAGGGAAGAAGACGAACTCGTCCATTTGAAGCAGGAATTAGCTTCCACCCGGGAGCACTTGCAGTCAATCATCGAGAGCCAGGAAGCCACAAACGAGGCGCTGACGGTGGAACATGAGGAAGTCCTGTCGGCCAACGAAGAATTGCAGAGCACCAACGAAGAACTGGAGACTGCCAAGGAGGAATTGCAATCCTCGAACGAGGAATTGAGCACGCTGAACGAGGAGTTACAGAACAGGAACGCGGAACTGGGCCAACTTGCGAACGATCTGAGCAATCTGTTTGTCGGCGTCAGCATCCCGGTTATCATCGTGGGAGGTGACCGTCGAATCCGGCGCTTCACTCCTGCGGCGGAACCGTTGCTGAACCTGATTCCCGCCGACGTGGGCCGGCCGATCAGCGATATCAGGCCCAACGTTGATGTGCCCGACCTGGACAGCCTGATCTCGGAAGTGAGCGTTAAAGGCAACTTGGTTGAACGAGAGGTCCAGGGCCGGGACGGACGTTGGTACTCCCTCCGCATGAGACCGTACAAGACCGCCGAGAACAAGATTGACGGGGTGCTGATGGCGCTCATGGATATCGACGTGATGAAGCGCGGCCTCGATCAGGCCCGGCTGTCACTTGATGACGCGGTCACCGAGAGGGACCTGTCGGCCAAACTCCTGGACATGAGCGGCGCCCTGATCGTCATTCTCGACCCCGCTGGCCGCATTATCGCCTTCAACCACGCCTCCCAGGAGAGGTCGGGCTACTCCTTCCGTGAGGTAGAGGGCAGGACGTTTTGGGACATCCTGCTCCCACCGGAAGAAGTGGACGAGGCGAAAGCAGCGTTTGCGGGCATCCTCGAAGGCGCGGCACCCGCGACAACTTACGAAAGAACCTGGATCGGAAAAGACGGCTCCCACAGGGTGATCGCCTCGTCAAGCATCGGGCGTTGTGGCGCGGATGGCGCTGTGAGGCAAATCATCAGCACCGGTATCGACATCACCCCGCGCAAGCTCGCCCAGGATGCCCTACGCCGAAGCGAGGAGCAACTCCGGAGATTGACGGCGAACCTCTTGATGGCTCAGGAAGAAGAGCGTAAACGCGTGGCGCGAGAACTCCACGACGACCTGAACCAGAGAATGGCCATGCTGGCAAACGAGGTGGCCACCTTGGAACAGACTCCGCCCGGTTCCACCCGTCTCCTCCGCAAACAGCTCCAATCGCTTCGCGAGCGGGTTGATCAACTCTCGGATGACCTCCGCCGCGTGGCTCACCAGCTCCATCCTTCGGTGCTTGAGCATTTCGGCCTGGTGGCGGCGATTGAGTCCCACTGTTCCGACTTCATGAAACTGCACCCGATCCAGCTCAAGCTTGCCCATCGCAGCGTGCCGGAATCCATTCCCTTCGATGTCTCATTGTGCCTCTACCGGGTCACGCAGGAATGTCTGAACAACGTTGCGAAGCACTCCGGCGCCAGGAAGGTAACGGTGGCAATTAGAGGGAACAAAGATGGCATCCTCTTATCTGTCACCGATAACGGCACGGGGTTTGATCCCGGCTTGCTGGCGGACCAAAGCGGGCTTGGTATTATCGGCATTCGGGAACGGGTACGGCTTGTGGGTGGGATCTTTTCGATCAACTCGCAGCCAGGTCACGGGACGCAGATCGATGTTCGAGTCCCCCTGACAACGAGGATGGACCCATGAAGCGGCCGCGCGTGCTGCTTGCGGATGACCACACGCTGGTCGCGGATGGGCTTCGAAGGATACTGGAACCCGAGTGCGAAGTCGTGGGAGCGGTGGAAGACGGTCGGTCACTGTTGGCGGCCGCGGAACAACTGAACCCGGACATCATCCTGCTCGATATCTCCATGCCCCTGTTGAATGGCGTGGACGCCGCCCGCAGGCTACGCGACACCGTGCCGAGTGCCAAGGTGATCTTTGTTACCATGCACGCGGACGCTACTTACGTCGCCGGGGCCTTTCGCGCGGGAGCGTCCGGCTACGTCTTGAAGCGGTGCGCTTCGATGGAGTTACTGAACGCCGTCCAAGAGGTACTTAAGGGTCGGACCTACGTCACGCCCTTGATCAGGAAAGACATCTTGAACGAATTGCCGGGTTGGCCGCTTGGGTCTGGGCAGGCCTCGGGCGATCTAACGGACCGCCAGCGGGAAGTGGTTCAGTTGGTGGCGGAAGGACATTCCGTCAAAGAAATTGCGGCGATTCTCGACATTTCCCACAAAACGGTGGCATTTCACAAGTCGAACGTGATGCGAAGACTGGGCATTCGCAGCACTGCCGAATTGACGAAGTACGCTCTGGAACACGGCATCACAGGATCCTGACTGGCGTTGGCGGCCGGGCCGCTCGCGAGCATGGCTTTTGCGAGCCGTGACTAGACTGGACATTTGCCCACTTCCCGCCCGGCCGATACCAAGAGTGGCGTTCAACGGTTAGTGTTGGTGGCAGGCCTTGCCGGCGCGGCGCCGACGCTATGCGTCTGCGGCTGCAAGGATGGCTTCGATGACCTTGAGGTAGCAAAGGAATTGGCGCTGGCGGCTGGTGCTGTTGAGACCTTCCCGGTACAGGCCGGCATAGAGCCTGAATTCCTCACAGGCCGCCGCGGTTGCTGGTATTTCAAGAGGCCGCCGGGCGGCAACGCCCGTTGGGCATTGCGCCGCTGGAGGACAGGATTGTTCAACGGGTCGTGGCGACCATTCTCAATCAGATCTACGAGGTGGACTTCAAGGGATTCTCGTATGGGTCCCCTGCGCATCAGATTTTCGCGCTCGTGTGCGAATTCGATGCAAAATAGAAATGTTCTGTGGTGCTGCGAAATCTCCAAAACCGCGTTAACCCAGTTGAAGGAGCCCATCGACACAGCCGGCAGATCAAAAGACTGCAGCAGTCTTTCCACCGAGGGCTCCGCCGCGCCGCTTTTCAGCGTCCGAACGGCGTCAACGAGAAGAAGCACGTTGCTGCCGGCGGCTTGAAGGAACGGCGCCACCTGCCGGACAAAGCGGCAGAGTGAACGCGCCAACAATAGCTCCAGCCACCAGATGACGTACGCCGGACCATTATCCCCGAAGACGTTCGCGACTTGCTGGAAGAGCTGGTCCGGAAGCGGATCGCCGGAGCCGAATGCTATATCCAGCTCTCTTTTGAGGACTTCGCAGCGCTTGCGTCGGACGGGATTGTGCGCTGCACAAAGCTCAAGCAGTTCTGCGAGGGCCTTTTCCGGGTCGTTGGATTCGATAACCTTGGGACGGATCTGGACCTGCGTCGGGGCCGCCATCCCGCTCTGCGCCACATCGAGTGTATCTACGATCAGCTCAGAGACATCAGCCGCTGTTCCACCTTCGTTCAGCAGTTCAACTGCCCCAGCCAGGTCGAAAACTCTCTCTCCAGTCAGAACTTGGTTGAGCTGGTACCAGCAGGATTGCTCTTCCGGCACTTTCATCGAGTCTTCCCTGACCCTGGTAGCCCACATCAAGGTTCGTAGCCGCGCCGCTGCATCGGCTGGCAATCGAAGCTCGGAAGCCAAAGCAGGATCGCGATGCCATGCGGCGATCGCATTTTCGATGACCAGCCTTGCCAACGCCCGCCCAGTTATTTTGCCGACAAGCTGCCGCGCCGTTTCCAAAACAGAAAGCGGCACAATCGCAGCACGCCGCGTCCGCAAGATGCTTTCTTCGAGCGGCGGCCGACGAGCTGCAATAGCCGTGGTTACCTCTTCAGAGTCAAACTCCATCGCCAGTAGACGCCGATGGGAAGGTTCACCCGCCAGGAGAAGCTCTTCCACGCGACACCCAAGTGCGCGGGCGAACCCCTCCAAGGGATCTTGCCGAATCATCCTTCGCGTGGGGTCGATTGCGCCGGTCACCGACATAACCCCGCCGCCTCCTTCGTTTTCGATGCAACAATTCTACCGAAAGGTGCCTCGTACGCTTGCTCTTTGCCCATGTGGGCGTGAGTTACCCGGGCATCCACCGAATTGTGAACCCATTTGTATAGATGCGCGGGTGATCCGGGTGTTTGCAGCGGGAGGTCGGTATTCGCGGACCGGAGACTTGGTATGGCCGCAACAAAACCGCAATTGCATCCGTCGAATGTCATTGAAAGACATGGAACACCCTTCCCACCACCGCTCCAAGCGGCAGGAGCCCGTGAAACGCTGTATCCGCTGTGGTCATCCAGAGTTCGAGCACGGAAAGACAGGCACGCGACCGTGCCTGACCATGATCGGCGATCTGGCGGATCGAGTTTTCTGCCCGTGCGACGAACTGCAGATCACAGCGGCTCCAGGACTCCCCGCCGCTGTTCTGGCTGCGGCCTGAAACCCGCACGACACAGCCACGCCTCGAAGGCGGCTGTTGGGATAACGACCTCACCGCCGAGGGTAGCGCCCTGAGCGCGGGATTCTCGCTCAGCAGCCTGCCGGCGGGAGCCTGGGCTACGTGGCGTCCGCCTATCCCGCCGGTGGGGATGGCGGGGCGCTGCTGGCGAGAGTGGGCAAGATTCTGGAGGATGACCGGACCAAAGGCGTCCCGGCCGATCTGGTGGCGGCTGCCAAACGGCAGGAGGTGGCGGCGGCGGAGTCCCAGAAGAACTCCATCTCCGGGCTCGCGATGGAGTGGTCGAACGCGCTGGCCGTGGACGGGCGCGAATCTCCGGACGACGATACTGGGGCCATCCGCCAGGTCACCGTGGCGGACGTGAATCGCGTGGCGAGCCGTACCTGGATCCGGATACGCGATCTCGGCGATTCTGACGCTGCAGCCTCCGGGGCAGCCGGTATCAGCTTGGTTGTTCGCTGGCGCTGAATCCTTCGCACCCAAAGAGAGCAAGCCGGCGCCGCTTCCCGAATGGGCGCGGAAGGCGGCGGAGAGCCTATCGATTCCCGAGTCGACGGTTCACCCGACGGTGATGACGCTCGCCCACGGAGTCAAGTTGATCGTGCAGCCGGAGAGCATCAGCGACACCATCTCGTCGTCGCTAAACGTGGGGCGGACGCGCGGGTTCTACTCGATTGTTTACGGGTGCGACCCAGAGAATGTGTCCAAAGCTCGCGCCATGGTGGAGAAGGATTTGAAGGACCTGTAGGAGAACCTGGTGTCGCCGACGTTCTCCTGCAGGCCAAGGTGCTGCTGCTGCAGCAGATTCCGCGGTCCGAATCGAGCGTGAGCGCTATCGCCGGCGGGTTCCTCGCAAGAACAAACAACGATCTGCCTGTGGACGAACCCACTCAAGCCGCGAATGGATACTCCGCGACGACGGGGCAGCAGGTGCAGGCGGCCTTCGCTAAGTGGATCCGCCGCGGCGACCTGGTGCAGATCACCGAAGGACCGAATCCGAAGTAGTAATGCACAGGTCTGCAAACGATGTCCACAGTTGCGGATACCACGTCGCCAGCCTTGCTGCTGTTGAGCAACGCTCGCTCGATCAACTCGACCGGGCTTCGCCGTCGGGTGAATTCGATTCGCCGCGGGTTGGGCATCCACAGCACTGCCGAATTGACGAAATATGCTCTGGAACACGGCATCAGCGGATCCTGACCGCCCTTGGCAGCGGAGCCAATCCTGTGCATAGCTCTTTCGAGCCATGACTGGGCTGGACATTTGCCCAGTTCCGCCGGCTGATATCGGAGGTTAACATTCGAAATAGCGCATCGCGCGGAGAAATCAATGAGCGGCCGATCAGAGAAGTCTATCCCATCGCCGGAGCGGACCGCACGGGCTCTCGCAGTCAGTCCTTTGCCCGCCGATCAGGCTCGACTTCGAGAAGGCCACGGCGAGACTGCCGGCTCCACCGAACCTCATTGTGTTCTCTCGTCTGGCCGACGAGTCCCTCTGGGCGCAAGTGCTGAATCTAGGTGGTTTCGACGTGCTGATGACGCCTTTCGAGGCGGAGGAGGTCTTGCGAGTCACCTTCGCTGCTTGGAGCCACTGGAAATGCGACTTTGGCGCGCGCACCGCTAAAGAGGCGACTCGTACTGGGAGGCCCGCGGCCGTCAAGGCGGCTCCGCCGGGAAAAAACTGGCTCCTGGGGGAACGGAGATACGAACGCGATCATCGGCGGCCGGAGCCGGATGGTCTGCATGAACCAGGAGTGAGGACACGGCTTCAGCAAGGCAGCAGCTAATGGCGGCCCGAGAAAATGAGAGATTTCCAACGGAGTGGACCTTGTACGACGGGGACGAACAAGAGGGTGAGCAGGCGTCACAACAATCGAAGGATGCTCGACCCGGAGGCTGGGCGCCGGTTTCGCCGGTAAAAACGGTTAGGCGCCCAACCCGCCGGTCAGCCGGGCTTGATGTTGCTCCGATCACCCAATGAAACCAATCCACGTAAAAACGCGGCGCCGTCGCGTTGCAAGCGAACCGCATTCATGTGTTAGCCTGGCCCTTTCGTCTCATGCGCGACCAGCACTCGAATAAGTCTCACAATAAGATCAAAAAAGGTGAGCATGATAACAAGAACGCCATTATTGGGGGTGTCGGCGGCAGTTTGTATCTTGGTTTTGTTTTTCCCCGCACCCGCCGCCTGCCAAGAAGCCCGAGGAACGTCAGTCCGTGATGAATCGACCCGCTTCGACTACTCGAAGAGCCACAGCTTTCCCCGTGGTTTTTATCCCTACACCGTTCCCTCCCTTCCCGGCCCGCGACTGGACAACTCGCAACGGCTCCAAGACCTGATTGTCGACGGCAAACTGACGCTGACGCTTGATGACGCCATCGCGCTAGCCCTGGAAAACAATCTGGAGATCGCCGTGACGCGGTACGACCTGCCCATTGCCCAAACGGACCTGCTGCGCGCGAAGGGGGGCGGCGCGACACGTGGCGTGGCGGGATCCTATCAATCCACCACCCTTTTCTCCGGCAGTCTGGGCGGAGGTGTGGGCAGCGCCGGAGGCGTTGGCGCAGGTGGGGCGGGAGGCGTCCTGGGAGGCGGCATCAACCGCGTTGGTTCAACGGGCTGCTGTGATCCAAACCTGTATGTCAGCTATGGCTGGAGCAATGCCATTACACCCCTGAACTACACGGTAGTGAGCGGTGTGCCGATTGACACCACTCACCAGGAGTCGGCTTCCGCCGGGTACAGCCAGGGCTTTCTGACCGGAACAAGTTTCTTCGTCTCCGAGAGCAGCTCGCGCCTAACTTCAAACACTACAAACAGCATTTTCAATCCGGAGCTTGTCTCGGACTTTTCCGTAGGTGTAAGTCAGCACTTACTACGCGGCTTTGGGACCCGCGCTAACGCCAGATTCATCGTCATCGCCCGTAATGACGTCAAATACTCCGCGAGTGTCTTCCGGCAAAACGTGATCACCGCGCTGGCGGTCGTGATGACCAGTTACTACGACCTGCTGGCCGACCAGGAAAGCATTCGCATGGCACAAGACGGACTGGACTATGCGCAGGAGCTTTTGGCAGACAACCAAAGGGCCGCGAAGAGTGGGCCTGCGGCCCAGTATGATATGCTGCGGAGCCAGGAGGAAGTCGCTTTGCGGCGGCAAGTCTTGCTGGCAGCGCAAAACGCTTTTTCTCAAGACGGCCAATCCCTGAAGGCTAAACTCTCCAAGAGTTTCAATGAGGAGTTGGCGAAAGTGGAGATTGTCCCCTCTGACCGGCTGCCTGAGCCGAGTCCCGAGGATGTGCCTACTCTGGCCGAGGCCTTGCGGGAAGCCGCCAGCCATCGGCCGGAGATTGAGCAGGTCGAGTTGAACTTGCGCAATCAGCAAGTCGTGATCCAGTCGATACACAATTCGCTGTTGCCCTCGCTCGATGTTTATGCCTCCTATTACCTCGCGGGGCTGGATGGGGCGTTGAGCCCTACCTTCACGAATATCCTCCACGGCGATTTCCCCAACTTTTCCTTCGGGGTGACGCTCGACATGCCCCTTCGCAACCGTACCGCCCAAGCCGACGCCGAACGGGCGCTGCTGGAACAACGGCGGTTGCAAGTGAAGCTACAGGATGCGAAGAACCAGGCCGGTTGGGCTGTCAACAAAGCTTGGAGCGGGGTGCAGCAATCCCGGGATCAACTCGAAGCCGCGCAGAAACTGGTGACGCTCGCGCGCCAGGTGCTCGAAATGCAGCAGGAAAAGTTCACCCTGGCTTCGGCAACGGTGGAAGAGGTTATCGCGGCACAACAGAATCTGGCCATAGCCCAAGGCCATGTAGTGAGAGCCCACGTCACCTATGCCAAGGCATTGATTCAATATGAACAGGTGACGGGAACCCTCTTGGAAAGGCGCAACATCGAGATGTCAGAGGCCGTAAATGGGGAAGTTCGCCGTGTACCAATCGAATAAGCACATCATTTCTCTGCAGCTTCGCTCACGCCGCCCCGCGTCGGGTTGCGACCACTCATTGGGGTTTGGTGGTCGCCTGGCCTCTTATTCGCCCTGCCACAAGAAACCAAGAAAACGGCAAACCCTGTCTGTTCTGTACGTTCCATTGACACCTCTCCGGCGCTCGTGGTTTCCTTATGCGAGCCAAGCCTGGACATTTGCCCAGTTCCGCCGGCTGATATCGAAGGCTACCATTCGAAGTGGCGCATCCCGCGGAGAAATCAATGAGAGGCCGATCAGAGGAGTCTATCCCGTTGCCGGAAGGAAGTGTCGTGGTCCTTACAGTCAGCCTTCGCCCACCAATCGCGCCGGGCGGACAACGTGTTCTCCAGTACGCAAGCAGAATACACGAATCAAGAGGCTTGACAATTTTGGCTGTACGCAAACTTTTAGCTGGAGGTGCAAAATGTCGAAAACTGCAGTTGGTTTGTTTGAGAATCCGGGCGTGGCGGACCAAGTCGTCCACGACCTCGATGCCAGTGCTTTCCCTCGGAGCGAGATCCGCATTTTAGGAGAACCCCGGGATATGGGGGACACCGGGATCATGGGTACCCCCCACACCGACTTCGAGGTGGGTTTGGACCGGGAGCTCAAGACAATCGGGGCAAGTGAACGGGAGGCGAATGCTTACGTCCAAGGAGTGCGGCGTGGAGGAATCCTCGTTTTCGCGACGGGGTCAAACGAACAGGTGGACAGCGCGGCTGAGGTAATGAACCGCCATGGTGCGGTGGAGGTTGAAGAGCTCATCGGCCGCGAGCCGAATACTGGCAGTATGATTGACGAGAACATGGCTGCGGTAAACGATCGTTCCGTCCAAACCGGGCGGACCCGCCAATCCGGCGGCGGCGCCCGCATGTTTGTATGGTAGCTCGGCAAAGCGCACCCGGAAACGCAATCGGCAATTTCAACGAACTGGCTGATGGAACGCGAGACTAGCAGCGGCGAGGCACCGACAGCGGTCGATCACCGCGCATGTGGGGCGTGAAAATGCCGGTAGGATAAGCCACTCTGCAAGAAATACAAATGGCCGATTCAACGGTCCCGATATCGAATGGTGTATGGTGCGCCCGCGGCAGTCGAAACAGCGAGCCATGTGACACTATACTCGGCCGAAGAAGTACGCGCGGGCGTAAGATAGCGGCACAAATGTGTGGATCGTTGATACAGAAGCCGTAGTCAACCGCCGCCCGGGAGGGCACAGACAATGTTAACGAATAAGCATTTGAAAGATTTTGCGATCCGAGCTACGGACGGCGAGCTTGGAACCATAGACGACATTTATTTCGACGATGAGACGTGGGCCATCCGCTACCTCATTGTAGATACCGGCGGCTGGCTTGGCGGCCGGCGAGTGCTGATCTCGCCAATATCCGTAGTCCATACAGATTGGGAGGCCAAGCGGCTGGATGTGGCGTTGACAAAAAGGCAGGTTGAGCATAGCCCCGAGATCGACACGCACAAGCCCGTTTCCCGGCAGCACGAGGCTGGTTACTTCGGGTATTACGGGTATCCCTATTATTGGGGGGGGCCCTATCTGTGGGGCGCGGCGGCCTACCCGGCGGGCTTGGCTACACCGCCAACTGCTTCTACGGAAGCGATGGCGGCCCGGATCCGGAGGGAGTCGACGGATTCGCATCTGCGCAGTGGCGAGGCCGTCACCGGTTATAATATTGAGGCGGCTGACGGTGAAATCGGCCACGTGGATGGGTTTGTCGTGGACGATGAAGCTTGGGCGATCCGCTACATCGAGGTGGCCACGAGGAACTGGTGGCCGGGCAAGAAGGTACTGCTTTCACCCGCTTGGATTGAACGGGTGGGATGGACGGATTCTAGAGTCTATGTCGGCCTCTCCCGGGAAGCCATCAAGGACGCCCCGGAGTACGTCGAGTCTATGGCGATCACTCGAGAGTATGAAAACCGGCTCTACTTTCACTACGGCCGGCCGCCGTATTGGCTTCACGAAGCCGAACACAAGTCTTCGTATTCCCTGAGCGGCGCTTAAGTGAAGGGCGTGGGCGTCCGGTAAACAGGATGCCCATCCTTTCGCTCGCGCTGGTGCCGGGTCAACTCAACCTCCGTTCTTTTGAACTGGAGACGAGCATGAAGCGGAATGGTACCGCGCGTGCTCTTACGTTTAGAGGGCTACATACGATTCAGCTTAAAACGGTAGCCCCTGGGAGGAGAAGTATTAAGACACATCCAGCCAATACAACTACCCTAGCCGTCCTGACGACCCTCCTCTTCGCGTTTTCCGCCTTCGCGCGCGACCACAGCGCCCTGAACGGCACCTGGACGCTCGTTCCCGCGCGGAGCGATTTTGCCGGCCAGCCCGTCGTTCAAACCGGCACGGTGACGATCGCCGATCGGCAGGGCATTATCATCGTCTCTCGCAGTTTCGTTTACGCAGGTGCCACCGAGACCTACTTCTACCGCGACATCACCGACGCCGAGAACAATGCTACAATTCACACCGACAAAGACCTCAAGAGCAAGACCAGGTGGGATCACGACATCTTGAAGGTGACGACCATGCAATCCGGCGCGGTTACGCTGGAAAGCTACACCCTTGCCGCGGATGGCACCATGATGGTCAACGTCGTAAGGCCGGAGCGCAAGCCGATCACGCTCGTCTTTCACCGGGAATAGAACAACTGCCCGGAGGTGACGCCTGGCCAACGCCAGCAGTAGGCAGCCCGCGACGGCTGTTGAAGGACTCGACGCGATTTTGGCTCACAATGTAATTGGCGAAAGGAATGACCGTGGTGGACCACTCCTTGATGAAGACGACGATTTTGGTCTTGGTCCTCCGATCCGGTTGTACGTTCCATTCTTAAGGAGACATTGGAGCGCGAAGGATATACCGTCCTGGCTACCGGCGACTTGGGGCAGGTGCTAGACCGGTCGCAGGAGTGCATTCCCTATCTCTTGATAAACCCGCTGGACTTCGACGCGGAGGAGGAACAATGCTTCACGACCTTGACACCTTAACTGGATTTTCCGTTATTGCAACAGACGGCGAGATGGGAGGTATCCGCAACTTCCTCTTCGACGACCAGTCATGGACGATTCGCTATTTGATAGTCGACGTGGGAAGTTGGCTTACGCGGCGAGCTGTGGTTCTTGCGATCACGGCGGTGGAACAGCCCGATTGGGTAAAGAAGACCTTGCACGTCCACTTGACCAAGGATCAAGTGCGTCGTAGTCCCGATGTTGACGCGGAGAAGCCCGTTTCACGTCAACAAGAAATCGCTATGCAGGAGTACTTTGGTTGGCCGATCTATTGGGCTGACAGTGAGCTTGGCCCTATGTCGTCAATTCCAACTGGCAGGAAATACCCGGTGCACACCAAGGGGGACTCGCATCTCCGCAGTGCCTGCGACTTGGCCGGTTACGAAGTGTCAGCCACGGACGGTGAAATGGGATGCGTGGAAGGCTTCATCATCGACGACGCCTCCTGGCATCTAGGCTACTTGGATGTGAAAACCGGAGATTGGCTTAACAACCGCTCGGTTCTAATTCCTACTCGCTGGGTGAACTCCGTTTCCTGGGCAGATCATCGCGTGAAGTTGCATCACGCACAAGCGTAGGTAGACAGGCGCCTTGAAAGCGTCGTACACGACACGCTTGGCGGCAGCGATCTGCGCTGTTCGGTTGCAGGCTCAACGCACCGTCCCACCCGGTCCTGGAACGAGCGCCGGTGGTCGAAAGGGGGGAACGTTATAGAAGGGTCAATCAAGGCCGAGACTCGCTATGCTGTCTCCCTGCCTCTCCGATAGTAACGAATCAGGCCATTCGTTGAACTTGTCATGCGGGCCGCCGGACAGGCGGCCCACCTTGAGTCCTTCCCGCTCGTTGCGAGGAATCGGCACAACGGGCGAAACGATGCCCAGAATCCAGCACTTCCATTCCAACCCAAAACAGGACTTTTACGCGCTCTCCTGAGTTTGCAGCGGGATCTCCCCTAGCCCAGCAAGGCGCCGGGCCGAATTGACTCGGCGGCGACACCACCACCCGCGGGCGCGTCGAAACAAAGGCGCGCCGCATCGGGGACCAAGCCCCTCATGAAACGCGCTTTTGCAGCAGTCGGAGAGTCCAGGCTCCGCCCAAAGCCAGCAATCCGAGCAGCCCGATCAGCGGCAACGGACTCGCCGTTTTCGGCAACGTCGCAGCCGCAGTTTGTGTCGGCGCGGTGTCCGGCTTGAGTTCCGAGGCGGGCGGTGGGGTGACCGCTGCAGCGAGTTCAACCTGTTCTCCCGTGGGTTTAATCGCCATGACGGGCGCTTGCTTCAGTTTCAGCACCACTGGGTGGTCTGTCGTCTTGATCGGCTCCGCGACTTCCACCGGGATCTCCGCTTCCGTGGAGAGAACGGGGGTGTTGGCCGTTTTAGCAAGTTCTACTGCTCTCGCTTTCGGATAAACGAACTCCTCGCCCCAGTTTCTGCCGGGATAGAACCATGCCCGGAGTGCCTCCGGCTCACCTGCCGGCCGCTCCCGAAAAGTAATCACGGTCTTGTCCGTCGCTCTGAGGCGATAGTTCGGGATGGCGAGGATGGTGGCGTAGACCTGCGTTTCGTCCTTGTTGAAGATCTGGACAATGTGGCGGTCGGACTGCGAGTCCAGGATCTTGAAGACATAGGTGCCGGCTGGCAACACCCCCCACCCCTTGAGGTGGACTCCTGGAATCTCTACGGGCGCGCTGAAAGTAATCACGGTTTTCCTGTTCCACGCGTCCGCCTTTGCCGCTGTTGAGAATACCGCGCCCATCAGCGCCAGGCAAAACGCGGTTTTTGTTGCTGTTCTCAGAACATTCATCTGCTTCTTCTCCTTTGCTCTCGAATCTGTGCCACCGAGCCTTCGCTCTGTCGGGCACTATGCCTGCGCACCTCCGACTGGCTCGTCGCACACGACGGAGAAGAGGCATTCCGAGGTCCATCGGCACACGACTGCGCGAAGAGGCGCTTGTCATCCCGTCCAGAGCCGTGTTTGCTGCACCTTGAGGACATGCGGCACAGTGCCAGAAGCCGAGAAACTCTCAGAGCTGAGTTTTTGCCACGCCCATCCCCGCTCGCCTGCAGGTGCCGCTAGTGGTTCGTAGCGCGATATGGTCCAGAACAGAACCCTCGCTATTCGCAGGCTAGGCCGCTGAGCGGGCGTGGGGGCAGAAGAATTTGACGGAGCCGAGAGGCAAATGCTGCACCTGCAATGCAACGGTTGCCTACAAGCGGTCTGCCAATACCGGTTCTAAGGCAGTCTCTTCGCGGGCTCAGCAGCCGGCGCGAAACAATCGGCGTTTGGACTCTCTCGCTCCACTGTCTCCGAGTAGTGGTAAATGAAGTGCTGGTCAGAAAAAGCCTACGAGGTTTGCCGTTGCGCTTCCAACTGCATCAAGGCCGATGGGGCTGCTTCCAAATGCAGCAAGGGCGCATAGCTGACGGCTTTGGCCATTCGCAGCCAATGCTCATTCACCAGGACTGGACATTTGCCCAGTTCCGCCGGCCGATATCGAAGGCTAACATTCGGAGTAGCGCTGCGCTGGCGAGCCTGCCGGCTCCGCCGAACCTCCTTGTGTTCTCTCGTCTGGCTGACGAGTCGGTATGGGCGAAGGTGCTGAATCTGGGTGGCTTCGACGTGCTGCTGACGCCTCTTGAGCCGGAAGAGGTGTTGCGAGTCGCTTTCTCTGCCTGGAGCCGCTGGGAACGCGGCTCTGCGGCGAGCGCCGCTAAAGAATCGGAGGCAGCGGACCGTAGCAGAATGTCCGCATTTTCGGACTAGCTAAAAGGTAATGAAATGAACGAGAAACTGACCCCCATCGAGAAACAACGATGATCGAGCCGCCAAGGCCGCCCGAAGGCGAACAGGATAGAGCCGTTGGACGTTACGGTATGTTCCGTCGATGGCGTCTGTTGAAATTCATCATCGCCGCGGCATTCGTGCTTATCGCTCTCTGGGACGTCATCCCCGGCTGGATTCAGAAGTGGCTCTGGATGCGGCAACTCGGCTACGTCGCCGTGTTCTGGACGATCTGGTCCGTTCGGTGGGAACTGTTTACCGCTGCCTTCGTTGTCGCGCTGCTGTACCTTGGGATGAATCTTCGCTTTGCTCAGAGAAACGGCGCTGCTCTCAGCGGGGGTAAGTTAAGAAGCCCGTCTATGGTTGCGGCTGAACTCGGCATCCAGATTTCCCCCAGGGCTTTGAAACTGGCTACAGCGGCGATAGCAGCTGCCGCAGGCCTGAGCTTCGCGGCCATCTTCTATACCCAATGGGACACTTATCTTCGCTTTCGTTATGGCGCATCGTTCGGATTATCCGATCCTCTTTTCGGAGTCGATACCGGGTTTTATCTCTTTCGCCTGCCCTTTTATGAGCTTTTGCAAGGTTCCCTCACCGCTCTAGCCTTCATCACGCTGCTGGCAGCAATCGGCTTCTACGCCTACTTCAACTTGCTGCGGCTCCGCCGAAGCAGGCAGACCGCGGATCGAGGCGCGAAGGTCATTCCACATTTGTCGATGCTGGCTGCTGTTCTGGTGGCTGGTTGGGGATGGGGATTTTACCTCGACCACTTCGAGCTCCTCTACTCCACGCAAGGAGTTGTTTACGGAGCCGGCTATACGGCCGATCATGTGACGCGGGTCGCCTATTGGCTTATGGTCGGCGCCGCGGCGGCGCTGTGTGCGTTGCTCGTCCTGAATGTCTTCCGGCCTCGCCTCAGGGCGGTACTGATCGGAGCCGGAGCTTACGTGGCGTTGTACATCTTAGCAATCATGCTTGTCCCGGCACTCTTTCAGCGGTTTGCGGTGCAGCCCAACGAGTTGGCCCTTGAAACCCCGTATCTCAAAGACAACATCGAATTCACCCGCAAGGCGTACAGTCTCGACACGATCCAGGAAACCTCCTATCCGGCGCTGGCGGATTTGACGTCTGATGTGATTGCCAGAAATCAAGACACTATCCAGAACATCCGTCTCTGGGACTATCGCCCGTTGCTTCAAATGTACCAGCAAGCCCAGGAAATACGGCTCTATTACCAGTTCTATCACGCCGATGTGGACCGCTA
>JBEKZL010000172.1:0-16383 GCA_049509915.1 Bryobacteraceae bacterium
CGCCATCATCAGACCGAAAAACTCCTGCCGGACCAGGTCCGGCGTCTTGCTTGGCAACACGATCTGCGCGCCGCGCAAATGGGTTTTCAACTCGTCCAGGGCGGTTTCGATTTCCCATCGTTCCTGATAGAGGGCGGCCAGTTCCTTGGCCGAGTCGGGAAACAGGCTAGAGTGGCGGCCTTACCTACACGCGTTCGCCCGCTGTCGAAATCGCGCAATTCGAGCAGGCCCACCCCGAAGGCTCGTACGCCAGCGGCACGCCAAGCGGAAGACGGTGCGAATCGCGTGCGCCGCTGGCGCGCGCCGTCCGCTATCGGGCCTACTCCTGGTCGGCAGTGGAACGAATCTTGGCGGCGCAGGCACGTCCACGCTCAGTGTGGGAATCGCTGGAGGCGGAAGCGCAGGAACAACTCGACGAGATCTTCCGGCAATCCCCGTTATCGGTTCGTTCCACGGCGGAGTATCAATCCCTGCTGGAGGAAACCACCCATCGCGACGAAACAGAATACAACCAAGATAACCTCGACGAAGATGACGACCCCGCTGCGTGATCAGTGTCTGAGCGCAGGCCACTGCCCGCCGCGAACGCGGCGTAGCGCGCCGCATTCGCGAAGCGCACTGGATCTGGACGTTGTGGGCCACCACAGCCTGATCTCTTTGCCGCTCGGACACGCGGCCGCGGAACAGGCGCTGCAGATGGCGGCCAAGCGGAGTGCGATGAAGTTCCACTAGGAGCGGTATAGACAACGGCACGTATCCCGTCCCGCTGACCAGCACGCCAAGCCCCAGCACACGCAGATCGCTCCGTTTGCTCTTGGCATGCCCGCGACGCGCCAACTCCCCTGGCATCAGCGTCGTAGTGTGGGTATCGAAATTCGTAGTATCGAACGCCAGCACGTCGGCGGAAAGCTCAAACCGGGCCACAGCTGCTTTCGCAATCGCGATCTGCGCTCATTCCAATTGCTTATCCGGGACCTGCCCGGCCACCCGATGATAGGCCTGGCCACTGAATTCCAATGAAGGCAGGCACGACAAGCGCGGCACGGCCCATTCAGAAACTCCGCCAGGTCCCGCTTGGGTCCGGGCGAGCACGCCCGTTGGATGGCCACCGCCACGGCCAACGGCAACCCAGATCAATGCGCCGACATCCCCAATTGCCTGCGTCCCCACCGTTCGTGTGGTACTCAGATCCGCGACAGGCTTACGGAGTGGCCCGGCGGCGAATACCCAACGCATTCCGCGCTCGCCGAAAGCCCGGGCTCGTTTGTGTTGGGGCCTGTTCTGGAAGCCGCCGCCGGCTCGCCACACCTACTGCAGAGACGCTACCCAGGAGGAGAACGGCGGCAGCACAACAGAAACCAGTGACGTCTGGTTCCTGAGCGTAGCATCGCTGGCGGCGAGCGTCCGCACCGACTTCAACGTGACGCCCGCGCGCTTCAGATCGAGCATAACTTTCTTTGCTTCCGCACTCATGTTCATCGCGACAACCACCGCGGGAATGCCCTCGGGAGCTGTGCGCACATAGGAGAGAACGTCGGCGTTGTCCTGGTCGATCATGACCATGCCGCCGTTGTGCAACGCGGGTTCCGACCGGCGCAGGGCGATGAGCCGCTTGTACCAGTTGAGCAAGGAGTTCGGATCGGCGCTCTCCGTCTGCACGTTGACGGTCTTATAATCGGGCGCTATCGGCAGCCATGTGTGAGGGTTGGTCGAGAAGCCGGCCTGCGGACCCGGGGTCCACTGCATTGGTGTGCGCTCGCCGTCACGGCCCTTCTCCTTAGGCCAGCCAGTGATGCCAATGGGGTCCTTCACGTCTTCCTTGCGGGTTGGCGTGGTAGTGGTCATGCCGATGGGAGCGCCGTAGTACGTCAGAGCGGTCGCGCGCGCCGTCAGGAGTATGGTGGCGACGATCTTGGCGCGTTGCACATTGTGCACACCATCGCCAAACCGGTCGATGGAGCGCGCGTTGTCGTGGTTGTCGAAGACCAGCAGGGGCTGCGAGCCGTGTACCTCGGTCTCAACCTCGTCGATATATCGGCGGAAGTAGCGGGCATCGAACTTGACGCCCGCTCCGAAGCCGACGAGCATGTCCATGGGCAACTGCAGTTCGTTATGCAGCGCACCGCCGTACCACTTGTCGAGCTCGGCGGTGTTGGGCAGGTAGGTTTCACCGATCAGCACCCGGTCACCGGGGTAGCTGTCCACCATAGCGCGCATTCGACGGATGGTGGCATGGACTTCGGGCAGATTACTGGTGTAAATCTCCTTAAGGTTGGGGTCTCCTTGCGCGTTCATCCCGCCGGTCTCCGGTTCGTCCCGGAGCTTTGTGTCTTCAAACAGCTCCGGAATCGCGTCCAGGCGGAAGCCGGCAACGCCCCGGTCGAGCCAGAATTTCATGACGTTGAACATGGCCGTTTCCACCGCCGGGTTGCGCCAGTTCAGGTCCGGCTGCTGCTTGTAAAACTTGTGATAGTAGAACTGCCGGCGGACCGGCACCCACTCCCACGCCGAGCCACCGAAGAGGGATTCCCAGTTGTTGGGAGGCACTTGGCCGTCGTGTTCGTATCTCTTCTGGTACGGGGTGACGCCGCGGGAATTGGCCGGGACACCGGAGTTCCAAACGTACCAGTCGGACTTGGGATTGTCGCGCGAACTGGCGGACTCAATGAACCACTTATGTTTATCGGAGGTGTGGTTGAGCACCATGTCGAGCACGATACGAATGTTGCGCTTTTGGGCTTCACCCTGCAGGTAGTCGAAATTCTGGAGCGTACCGTACTGCGGATCGACGGTCTCGTAATCGGAGATGTCGTAGCCGAAGTCCACCTGCGGCGAGGGATACATCGGGGCGATCCAGATGGCATCGACACCAAGCGTCTGCAGGTAGTCGAGGTGCGCGGCGATGCCATTTAGATCACCGACGCCGTCCCCGTTGGAGTCGGCGAAACTGCGTGGATAGATCTCATAGATGACCGCGTGCTTCCACCAGGTCTGGTCGGAGCTGGGCGTGTTGGCGACGCCCTGCGGACTCGGTGGACCGGCAGGTACGGTTTGAGCATGCGGAACGCTGGAAAATAGGCAAGCGGCCAGACCCAGAATCCGTGCGAAAGAGGACATAGCGGGAGATCCTTTCAGAACTATTATGAAACGTACTTCGGGATAAAAGAAGAAGATACAAGCCGACGGCGCGGCTGGATCCGAAGCGTGGCTCGGCTGGACCCCGACACCGAAATGGGAGGGAAGCGATTACTCGACCGAACCCCGTGCCGGCAGGTTCGCCCCGGTCCCTCTCTGGTATACTTATCCGCAAAAGGTCCGTTCGAGAAGAGGGGTACCCCATGGGCAGGATCAAACACGGGCTCGTAGCTTTAGCCGTTCTAATGGCTGTGTGCGGTGTTTCGCTGGTGACATCCTGGGCGCAGCAGGATGGGGCAGACGAGCGCAAGAGCTACTCCGACAAGATACGCGCAACTTATAACTTCCGCTTCGGAAGCGACAAACTCTCGACGCCGGGTAACGCCGCCGTTGAGGGCCAGGGTTTCATACCATCGCAGGCCTTCCTGCCCGCATCCTATTGCGGACGGTGTCATCAGGAGGCTTACAGTCAGTGGCGGCAGGCCCTGCACTCGAACGCGTTTCGAACACCGTTCTATCGAACCAGCGTAAACATTCTGCTGCGAACCAAGGGTATCGAGTTCACACGGCACTGCGATAGCTGCCACAACCCGATCGGGGTTCTCTCGGGAGCGCTGACCCAGGACTCGCAGGTTGACCGTAGCTTCGATGAAGACGGTCTGACCTGCACCACTTGTCATTCGATCCAACAACTGCAATCGACAAACGGGAACGGAGGGTTCGTCATGGGAGTCCCCTCCGCCATGGTCGATGAGGACGGCAGACCCATTCCTGGCGTGGTGTCCGATGACGACATCAAGTTGCACCCGGACCGGCACTCGAGAGCGGTCATGAAGGAATTCTACCGGACGCCGGAGTTTTGCGCGGCATGCCACAAAGCCAATCTGCCCGATACGCTGAACGATTACAAATTCATCCGTGCGTTCACGGTGTACGATGAGTGGCAGAACTCGAAGTTTTCGCAGCGCAATCCACTGACTTTCTACTCCACGGGATTTACGACCTGCCAGGACTGCCACATGCCGCGCGCCCGCCTCACGCTTCTAGACGACGGTGCGAAGCGTGGCACGCTGACTTCGCATCGCTGGCCGGCTGGCAACACGGCCGTTCCGTTTTACTACGGCTTTGAGGAGCAGTTACAGAAAACGGTGGAGTTTCTGAAATCTGGCAATTACTTGAACGTGGATCTGTTCGGACTCGCGAAGGCCGGCGAGGCGGGAATGGTGGCGCCGCTCGGTTCGGCGCCTTTCCATCTGGCCCCGAATGAAGCCGTGCAGATCATGGTGGTAATACAGAACAAGAGCATAGGCCACTCCCTGGTTCCCGAAGTGCGCGACCTGTACGAGCCGTGGGTGGAGTTTGTGGTCAAGGATGCCGCCGGAAAAGAGATCTACCACAGTGGCTTCCTGAAACCCGACGGCGCGCTCGATGAAAGGGCCCACACTTTCACCAACAAGCCGGTCAATATGGATGGCGGCTTTGTGGAGAACCATGAGGTCTGGACGATTCACTCAGTCGCCTACGACAACACCATCCAATCCGGCCGTTCCGCTCTGGTGCGCTATGAATTTCTCGTTCCCGACGGTGCCAGAGGCCCCTTGACAGTGACGGCGCGGGTGAACTATCGCCACCTGCGTCAAAGTTATTTGAATAACGTTCTGGGAAAAGACCATCCCGCCTATCCGGTCGTGGAACTCGCCTCTCGCAGCCGCACCTTGAATATCGGCGACAACCCAGCCTTGCCCGCGGAACCGCAGGATAATCCGGACTGGATGCGTTGGAACAATCTGGGCATCGCTTATCTGGATCAACTCCAATATGCCGATGCCATGCACGCATTCGAACAGGTGGTGAAGCTGCGGCCGGATTATGCCGACGGCTACATTAATATCGGCCTCACCTACATCGAGTGGGAGAAGTACTCGGCGGCGAGGAGCGGCCTGGAACAGGCGCTGTCACTCAGCCCGAACAGCGCGCGCGCGCTTTACTATCTGGCGCTGGTGGAAAGGCGCGAGGGACACTACGACGAGGAAGTGGCCGACCTGCAGCGAGTGGTCGTTCAATATCCCCAAGCCCGGGACCCGCGCCGTGAGTTGGGAATCGCCTATTATCAAAGGCACAGCTACCAGGAGGCAATGGAGCAGTTCGAAGCCCTGCAGAAGATCGATCCGGACGATTTAGCCGCGCACTACAACCTGGCAGTCCTCTACCGCCGCATGGGAATGAAAGATAAAGCCGCCGCGCAGGCCGCTCTGTTCGCAACCAAACAGGTGGATCCGGGCGCCCCGACTTACTCGCTGGAATTCCTGCGGAAACATCCCGAAATCTCGACCGAAAGCGCGCCCTGGCACATGCATACAGATATCCCGCCGGCGGCCGTTTCGAGCGGAGGACAGCAATGAGCGCCTCTCGACGCCGCTTTATCCGCTCGCTCAGCCGCTCGGCTCTGGTGCTTCCTTTTGCAGACCTTATGGCGATGGCTCAAAAACTGCCGGGCCCAATCGAACGAAGTTACGACGCGAAATCCATGCGGCCTCCGGTGGGACCAAAATCGCCGATTGAGGGCACCCCGCTCGGCGTCAGCTTCGTGGATATGGTCAAAGAGTCGGGCCTGGCCGTAAAGACCATCTATGGCGGAGAAGGCAAGAACAAATACCTTTTGGAAACAACCGGCTGCGGCCTGGCCTTTTACGATTACGACAACGACGGCTGGCTGGATGTCTTCCTGGTGAACGGCTGGCGTCTGGAAGGCTTTCCGGCGGGTAAGGAGCCCAGGTGTCATCTCTTCAAGAATAATCGCGACGGCACGTTCACCGACGTGACCAAAGGGTCAGGGCTAGACCAACGCACAGGATGGGGACAAGCCTGCTGCGTGGGCGATTACAATAACGACGGCTACGACGATCTTTTCGTCACTTACTACGGACAGAATGCGCTTTACCGGAATCACGGGGATGGGACGTTCACGGACGTGACCAAGGAGGCCGGCCTGAGCCAACCTGGCCCCAGAATACGCTGGAACACCGGCTGCACATTCGTCGATTACGATCGCGACGGGCATCTTGACCTGTTTGTGGCCAACTACGTTGATTTTGATTTGGAGACCGCGCCCCCGCCTGAAGCGGGTCCGTGCACCTATAAGGGAATGCTGGTCGCCTGCGGACCCCCAGGGCTTCGCGGCGGGAAGAACATTCTCTATCACAATAACGGCGACGGTACATTTATCGACGTCAGCGAAAAAGCCGGCATCTGGAAGACGCCAGGCACGTACGGCTTGAGCGTAGCTGCGTCGGACCTGGATAACGACGGCTGGCCCGATATCTATGTTGCCAACGATTCCAGCACGGCAACACTATATCAGAATCAAAAGGACGGCACCTTCAAAGACATCGCCATCGAATCCGGCGCCGCGTTGTCCCCAGAAGGAAAGCCACAGGCCGGCATGGGCGTCTCGATTGGAGACTACAATCGCGACGGCAACCTCGACGTGGTCAAAACAAACTTCGCGGGAGATACCGATTCGCTCTATACGAATCTAGGGGACGCGACTTTCGAGGACCGCACTTATCCGAGCGGACTGGGAGTCAACACGCGGCTGCTGGGATGGGGCGTCGGCTTCTTTGACATGGATAACGACGGATGGCTCGACCTTCTGATGTCCAACGGCCACGTGTATCCAGAAGTGGATAATTCCAACGCCGATTTGAAGTATGCCGAGCACAAATACCTGTATCGCAACTTGCAGAACGGGCGTTTTGAAGAGGTCACGGACAAAGCCGGCCCGGGCATTCTGGAGAACGCCCCGGCACGCGGGTGCGCTTTCGGCGACTACGACAACGACGGTGATATCGACGTCGCGGTGAACTGCGTCAATGCGGTTCCGCAGCTTCTGCGATGCGACTCCGTGCTGAACCGGAACTGGATCAAGATCAAGCTCCGCGGGGTGAAGTCCAACCGCACCGGAATCGGCAGTCGCGTCACAGTGACCGCCAGGACCAAGCCGGACTCGCAAAAGCCGTTGGCGCAAATGGATGAGTTGCGCAGCGGCGGCAGCTATTTTTCACAGAACGACCTGCGCATGCATTTCGGACTGGATCAGGCCACGAAAGTGGAGCTGGTTGAGATCCGTTGGCTGAGCGGCCAGGTCGACCAGCTAAGAGACCTGGACGTCAATCGGCTGTACGTCATTCAGGAAGGCGGCCAAATTTTGAAGAGCGAAAAGTTGAACCCCGCCGCCAAGTTGGGAGCCTGAGCGGCATGCGCTTCGCCGTGTTGCTGCTGGCAATGATTTCGACTGGCGCAGCGGCGGAAAGCTGCCCATGGCTCAACGCGGCGACCGCCGGCGGAGCATTGGGCGGAGCGGTCACTAGCGTTACCGTAAAACGGGCGAACGCCGGGGATGACGCGAACTGCGATTTTATCCGGCACGAAGGGTCTCTGACGCTAGAACTGCGCATCGAGACAGGCAGAGACTACGCGTCGTACGCGGCGCGCTGCCACTCCGATAAAGTGCCGCTGAGAGGCATCGGCAACGAGGCGGTCGCTTGTAGCAGCGACGATGAAGTTGGAGAGCAGGTAGTAGGCAGAGTGCGCGAGCGGGCCTTCCTGGTCAGGATCAGAAGCAACGCTCGTTCGGCAGCGCGGAGCGACGTTCGCGATGAGGTCCGCAAGGTAGCGGAACTGGTTGCGGGTTTCCTGTTCTAAGAGGGGTCCGTCCCCTGCCTGAGCTTTTTCTTTTTTTCGAGATCTTCGGCTTTTCTGATTTCCGCAGCCTTCGCGAAAGCCTCCGTGGAGCCGGCCCGGTCGCCGTTCCGCCGCAGAAGGAGTCCGAGATTATTCCAGGCAGCGGCATTCAGCGCATCGAGCGCCACTGATCGGCGCAAGGCCTCAATCGCTCCATTGGCGTCGCCTTGCTGCTGCAGAGTCGTTCCGAGTATATACCAGGCATCGTTATAGGCCGGGCGTTGGGCCACTGCTGTACGCAATTGCTCGACAGCCTTGTCCGGAATACCCGCGTCCAGGTAAGTGAGACCGAGGCTGTAATGCGCCTCGGCCAGCGACGGGTCGAGCGACACCGCCCGCTCCAGTTCCGTCCTGGCAAGGGGCAGATCGTCGGTCTGCTTGTAGGCGATTCCCAAATCGTAATGAGCGCCGGCATCATCCGGGTGGTCCCGGATCAGCGCGGAAAGATGTTCGATGGCGGATTGCAAATCCCCGGCCGCAATATATGCAAAGCCAACGTTGACCTGCGCGGGAAGATTACCAGGGTCGTGCGCTAAGATGCGGCGAAATTCCCTCAAGCCCGCGGCCGGATCTCCCGATCTGACGAGCGCGTTACCATAGCCGTTACGCGCCAAATCGTTCTTGGGGTCGAATCTAAGGGCTTGGAAGTAGGCATTCCGCGCATCTTTGTACTGATGTAGCTGCTGGTAGGCGTCGCCCAGTGGTGCCCAGACCTCTGCGTCTTTGGTAGCGCGTACAAGTTCAGCTACGGCTTCCCGATAGTTCCCGGATTGCTCGTACGCCAAACCCAGGCGGTACCGATAATCGCCACGATCGGGGGCCAGGGCTACCGCCCGTTGCAAGGCGGCGACCGCGGGATCGGGGTGTTTTGTCAACCAGAGCGCCACTCCCAGGTGATACCAGGCTTGCGCCATCTTCGGGTCCAGTTCCGTGGCATGTTGAAAATGGGAGATCGCTTCCGGCGAACGGTTAGTGGCTGCGAGCAAGAACCCGATTTCATCCTGATAAGCAGCGGATTTGGGGACCAACACTGCCAGCTTCTCATAAGCCCCAAGGGCGGCGTTAGCGTCCTTCGCGGCGAGACGTTCACGAGCAGTGTACTCAAGCTGCTGAATGGTTTGCGCGACCAGCGAAAGCGAAAGGCAGAGACAAAGACCGAACGCCAGTCCCTTAGTTGACAATGTTTGAGCGTGTCCCTGCACGACAGCGTCCCTATTTGAACTTAATTGTACGTAAATCGAACCGTAGCTCGCTGGTAGCCATCGCCCGGCGCGAACCGGACGAGCAATTTGCCCTGAGCCAGTATGGCGCCCGCAATTTGAACGGGCGTGCGAACAAACCGGACGTCCAGTTCCGCGACCGAACCGGCCAGCCCTTCGATTTCGAAGCCATCCTCCGACCGTGCGAGGATCTTGGCGGAGACCGTGGGCGACCCTGCCGGCGGCAACGTATGCGGCAAATCTACTTCAAACGCCGGCAGGTTCAACTCCAGGCGGTGGGTGCGCGCCGTTGTGGCGGAGCAATCTTCGCCGGCAGTCAGGCATAGCTGGCGCGGCTCGCTGGACGAAACGTCGATCACCAGCTTGCCGTGGTCCTTGCTGAACTGTATGTCGAAACGCTCCGCGCCGACGGCGACGTTACGCAATGCGGCGGTTTCCCACGACGCCGGGAGTTGCGGACGTACTCGCAAGATGTGATGCAGGGCGTCTGCCTCGATCCCGAATAAGCCGCGAACCGCCGGTGTGAGTACCATGGCCGACGACCATAACTGGTGTGAGCTGCTGCGTCCGAATGGCTGAAAGAATTCCCCCGACAGCAACTCCGTCACGGCGCCGAGGTCCTGTGAGAAGGTCATGTCGGCGTTTTGCATCAGGTGCGCGTAGCCGGCGAACGGACGGCCGGCGCGATATTCCGCCAAAGCCGTCCAACCGGTGTACAAAGGCCAGACCGATCCCTGGTGATAGCTCATCGGGTCATAAATCGCATCTGCGCGGCTGACGTCGCGGATCCCCCAATCGGTCGAGAATTCCGGCGACGCCCAGCGTTCCAGCATCCTCTCCGCGTGCGGCAATTCAAAAGACCCATCCCACCACGCGACGCTCGGGAAAGCCGTCGCAGTCTGGTCCAGCGTGCCATCGGGGTTGCGGCTGAACGCGTAAAACTGCCGCTCCGCATCGAAGTACTCAGAAGCCACTTTGGCGCCAATCGACTCAGCGTGAGAGTGGGCGGAGGTCTCGAGGTCAGAATCGCCCATAACCTCGGAAAGGTGGGCCATGGCGGAGCACGCCTGCCGATCGAGCACCGCCAGATACACCTCCTGATGGGGCATTCCGGAAGGCCAACTTTCAACCCAGCCAGTACCCTCTGTATTTTCGTAGATGCCATCCCCATCGGAGTCGTGAGCGCGCGTAAACGCCCAGGCTTTCTTCACCTCGCCCCAGTGCGCACGGAGGAAGTCCAGATCGCCGCTCGTCCGGACGTAATCCCACATGGTCATCACGAGCAGCGGAGTGGAGTCGGCCGAAGCGTAGAAATAGGGCATCGCGCTCCAGTCGACCAGTTCGGCGGCTTGGGAGAACTCGTGCATGATCTTTCCGTCGGCACGCTGACGGTGGAACAGAAAGTCCAGCGCGCGGCGGCTCAGTCGAAAATCGCCGTAACTGTTGGCCGCGTATAACGTGAACAGAGTATCTCGCCCAAAGAACCATCCGAAGCCGGGCCGGGCTGAGTCGGCCGACGCGTAATAGCCCGCCGCCAGACCGGTTTCGTCATGAAAGCGGACCTGCGCCTGATCGATGGCGAGTTCCGCCCAACGCAACGCCAGGTCAAAAGACGCGTCGGGCGTTTCCGCTGTCAGCCTGCGGTCGAAAAAATGGGCGTAGTAGTCCCCGGTTTGACGGTATTGCGCTACCCAGGTTTGGTTGAGATCGGGCAACCCGTTAGCGCCCGCAGTCATCAGGAGCGGGAAAAATTGCTTCGCCTGGGTCTTCGGGTCGAAAGAAAGCTTCAGTTCCAACGGGTACGTATGCGGACGCTCCTGGTAAGGCGCGAGTACGCCCGGCACGGCGCCGGGAATTCCAACTGCGCCCGAGAAATCCTGGTTATCGGTGTGCAGAATATAGTAACCGCTGCTGCCGATCTTCACCCACTCGGCACTCGGCAGGCCGAAGTTCGGGGCGGGCCACATGCGCAGCATCTCCGGAGTGAAGCGGAATGTCAGCGTGAGCGGCCGCACCGAAGCGATCTCCCAAAAAACAACCGGACCCGTTGCCCCCGCTCCACGTCCCGAAAACATGTGCTGCTTCACGGTGAACGCTGCATGCGAATAGATAAGGGTAGTGCGATCCGGGTTGACCTCGATCGAAGCCGCATATTCGGAAAGTTCGATGGGAATCGGATAGTCCGCCAATTGCGCGGTGATGCGAAAGTGGCTGGCGATTTTGACCGGAAACACCCACGCCTCAAAAGAGCCGTCGCCCTGCCCGAAAATCGCGCCCGCTTCGCCGGCAACGGTAAAAGGCATGCGTGGCTGCGCCGGTCGTGAGATCGCGAACGGACTCGCGGATAGCGGAAAAGCGGCCGTCGCCTGCCAGGCGTTCTGTGCGCATAACGACCACGAAAGAGCCATCAACTCCAGGCCCACCTTTAATGCGCGATGCATTGCGTTTCCAGACTGCGCTTACCTGCCTCGGAAAGTTCCTGCCAGAGCTGCACGAATGCGGCATTGGTCCACCCGAACCCGATCTCATTCGAGGTGTAACCGAACCGTATGCCCGTCCCCAAATCGCTCTTGCCCTCGACTACGTTGTACTTCTCCTTGATGGTCCGGTGCTGGTCGAAATCCCGCATAATCATGGAAAGAAATTTGAGGCTCAGCCGCTCCGCGTCGGCGTCGAACCCATACCGTCGTAAACCCTGAATGGCGATGATTTGCAGCGGCGCCCACCCGAACGGCGCGTCCCACTGATTGCCGGAGACATGGGTGCTGGTCTGAAGTCCGCCGTCTCGTTCAAACATTGGAAGATTGGCAGCGACGGCCGCCGCTTCCTCCGGCGTTGCCAGACCAGCCCAAAGAGGATAGAAGGTGGAGAGAAACGGATATTCGAGGCGCTGGCCGGTGACGAAGTTATAGTCGGCGAATAAGCCCGCCTTCGGGTCCCACATCAGGCGCCGGATCGTCGCGGCACGCGCCGCCGCCCGCTGCGACCAGATCTCGGCGAGGCGCGGTTGATCGAGCAAGCCGTGGATGGCGGCGATATCCATTTCCATCCGGTAGAGCAGCGAATTCAGGTCCACGCTGTTGTAGTTCACAATCCCCACGCTGAACGGGCCGAAACGAGCGGAGGGATCGAAGCCAGACTCCCGCATGGCCCGGTCGGCACGATAGAACAACGGGGTCAACCGGTCCGTCTCGCTATCGTAAAAATCCGCTAGATTGTACTCTTTCACTTCATGCGTGCGGTAGTATTCCCTGACACGGTCATAGTGGTTTTTCCCGGCTTCATCCCGTTCCCCGAAAACAACCTCGGGCGCGGGCTGATCGGAACCGCCATCGTAGCGGGAGAGGCCGGTCTGGGGCGTCAGATGAGGCTCCGTGGTCCAATATTCGTAGTAGCTCTCGAGCGCCGGAAGACTGCGCTGCAACCACGCCGAGTCGCCCGTGCCTCGATAGACGTCAAGCACCATGCGGCTGAGAAACGGCGGCTGGGAGCGCGTCAGATAATAAGTGCGGTTGGCGTTCAGAACCTTGCCGTAATGCCTCACTTCGTACAGAAAGTTATCCGTCATCGATTTCGCCAGCGCCGGCTGCCCGTCGCGCAACAGTCCTAGCAGGATAAAGTAACTATCCCACCCGTACATCTCGTTGAAGCGTCCGCCGGGGACCACATAGGGGCCGGGCAAATAAAGCAGTCCCGATTCCTGATTGACCGCGGGCGGATTGGTCAATTTGCGTACGTTCACTCTTAGCTCGCTTTGAATCCGCGCCGCGTCTTCGTCCGCGGCCACCCACAGCGTGACGGGGCCGGCGCGCGCAACCTTCGAGTCGATAGCGGAATCGGCCAGCGAGGCATTGGAGCGTGTCAATGTCTTCCAGCTTTCGTGGATATAGGAACGCACCTCGGCGAGCGCCGCACAGTTCTGGGCGCGGCCCAGCGCCGAAACGAGCAAAAGGAGAAAACAGCAGCGGCGGTTACTTGTCATTGTGGTTATGACGTTACTGGATTATATACCCAAACGCTCCGTTTTGCGGCGGAGTCTGATTGTATGGGAACACGGCGGGACGCACCAAAATGTGCGGGCCGGCGGGCGCTCTCGATCTCGAACGTAGCGCTGTCGACATGAGGCCCGAGTTCATCTGCATCACGTATACTTGAGGAAATGAACAGAGGGTTGACCCGGCGCGCCTGGATGGGACTCATGGCCGTTCCCGCGGTGCGGGGCTGGGGGCAGGGCGTGACCACGCGTAGCGTAAAGCCCATGCCGCGCG
Source organism: Bryobacteraceae bacterium (assembly GCA_049509915.1). GTDB lineage: Bacteria > Acidobacteriota > Terriglobia > Bryobacterales > Bryobacteraceae > JBEKYD01. The sequence continues at coordinate 13,367 of JBEKZL010000172.1, forward strand.
GGAAGCCATCGGGACTGCCATGGAACGCTAGGTTTTCGGACGTCGCCGAGCAGGCCGGCCTGCGCGAACCGGTGATCTGCGGCGGGGCGACACACAAAGACTATATCCTCGAGACTGTGGGCTGCGGAGTCGCGTTTATCGACTACGACAATGATGGCTGGCTCGACATTTTCATGCTGAGCGGCACGTGCGTCGAAAGCCCACCGGAAAGCGCCCACAACCGGCTGTACAAGAACAACCGCAACGGCACCTTCACCGATGTGACAGAACTGGCCGGACTGAAGCGCTCCGGCTGGGCTTCGTCGGTCTGCGTGGGCGACTACGATAACGACGGCTTCGACGACTTATTCGTCACTTACTGGGGCCAAAACGCCCTCTATCACAACAACGGCGACGGCACCTTCAGCGACGTGACCGCGCGGGCCGGGTTGCTGCAGCCGGGGACTCCTTGGGGATCGGGCTGTACTTTCCTGGACTACGACCGCGATGGCAAACTGGACCTGTTTGTGGCACACTATCTGGAATTCGATTTTAGGTCCGTGCCGAAGCCCGGAGAAAACGCCAACTGCAACTGGAAAGGCATTCCGGTAAATTGCGGGCCGCGGGGCCTGCCGCCTGGTTCGCTGGCGCTCTATCACAACAACGGCGACGGCACGTTTACCAACGTAAGCGCGCAGTCCGGGATGCTGAAGCTCAAGGGTTACGCCATGACAGCAGTGGCGGCGGATTTCGATAACGACGGATGGCCGGATATCTACGTGGCGTGCGACTCCACACCCAGTCTCCTGCTGCGCAATAATCGCAATGGCACATTCACTGACATCGGCCTGGAGAGTGGCGTCGCCTTGAACGAGGATGGCATGGAGCAAGCCGGCATGGGCGTGGGAATCGGCGATTACAACCTCGACGGCAACCTGGATATCTTCAAGACACACTTCGCCGACGACACTAACATTTTGTACAGGAACGATGGCAAGGGTAATTTCGCGGATACCACCATCAGCGCGGGCCTGGCCGTAGAGACGCGCTTCGTAGGATGGGGCGCGGGTATCGTGGACCTGGACAACGACGGCAATCCGGACCTGTTCTTTGTGACCGGCAGTATTTACCCCGAAGTGGAAGCCGAACTGCCCGGCTATCCGTTCAAGACGCCGCGGGTGATCTTTCGCAACCTGGGCAACGGACACTTCGAGGAATTGATGGATCAGGGCGGACCCGGTATCACGGCGGCCCATGCCAGCCGGGGCTGCGCGTTCGGCGATTTTGACAACGACGGCGACGTCGACATGGCGATCGTGAACCTGAACGAGCCACCTTCGCTGCTGCGCAATGATGTGACCGGCGTCGGGCATTGGCTGAAGGTGAAGCTAGTGGGAGTGCAGTCGAACCGCAGTGCGATCGGCTCCAGAGTGACAGCGCGCTACGGCGGGAAGGTCCAGGCGCAGGAGGTGCTGAGCCAGTCGAGCTTTTACTCGGCCAGCGATCGGCGGCTGCACTTCGGTCTGGGTGCGGCTACGAAAGCGGACTTGGAGATACGTTGGCCGAACGGCGCCCGGGAGAGTGTGGAGAACGTGACGGCCGACCGCTTGGTGGTCATCCGGGAGGGAGCCGGCGTAGTGAAGCAGGAAGCCTGGGCCTCCAACCGTCCACTATAATAAGGCCAAGTGCGATCTCTCGCGTTACTCCTGTTGCTCGGTGCCGTGTCTCTGGCCGCGGATTCGGTGCAGGATCTGGAGGCCCGCGGCGCCGCGCTGAAAGTCGCCGGTGATGCCGCCGGCGCACTCAAGATCTATCGGCAGGCGGCGGATCTGGATTCCCAATCGGCGCGGCTGCAGGACGAAGTAGGTTTTCTGCTGGCAGTCCTGAACCGCCGCGAGGAGGCCATCCAAAGCTTCCAACGAGCCCTCGATCTGGACCCGAAGTACGCGTCGGCGCAGTATCATCTGGGCGCCGCGTATTGGCTGGAGAAAAATGCCGTCCTCGGTATTTCTCATTTGCAGAGCGCCGCCGCCCTGGAACCAGGCAACTTCGAATACCAGTACAGGCTGGCGGAAGCAGAGAACGCGCAGGGTGAATACGAGAGCGCGCTGCCCCATCTGAGGGCCGCGGTAGCGGCGGACGGTAATCGCGTGGAAGCGTGGAACGCTCTGGGGATGGCCTTGCAAAACACCGGCGACCTGGGCGCGGCCGTGGATGCCTACCAACACGCCGTGGATCTCAATCCCGCCGATGCCGATGCGCGGAACAATCTGGGCACCACGCTGGTTAAGACGCGCCGGGCGGACGAAGGCATTGCGCAATTTCAGAAAATCCTCGATGCGGACCCGTCCTACAACATGGCGCGCGTCAACCTGGGGTTTGCCTACATTCAGAAGGGCGACGTGGACAAGGCGGTGGAACAGTTGCGGGAGGCCATCCGGCGGGATCCGGACCGGGCCAGCGCGCATTACGACTTGGGCATCGCGCTGAAGAACAAGGACGAGATTGAGGCCGCCAAGACCGAACTGCAGCGGGCGCTGGAACTGGACCCCGACATGGCCGAAGCGCACTATACGCTGGGCATTGCGCACTGGCAGACGGGAGCTTTCGAGGATGCGGCCAAGGAGATGCAAGCGGCCATCGCCTTGCGCCCCGATTACGGCCAGGCCTATTTCATGCTGGGAACGGCGCTGAAGCAGAAGGGCGATCGTGACGGCGCCGAGGCCGCGCTACGCGAAGCGATCCGGCTGGATCCAGGCGACCCGGGACCCTACAATACGTTGGGTCAGTTATTGCGGCAGAAAGGCGATGTGGAGGGCAGCAAGGAGGCTTTCGCCAAGGGTGCGCAGGTGAAGCGGGAAAAGGAAGCTGAGCTGGGCAGAATGCTGCAAAAAAAAGATGCGGCAAAATAGCCGGCTAGCAGCCCGTGGTAATAGTCAGCTTTTCCGCCCAAAACATGTGACCTCGGAAATGTTCCGATCGTCTATAAGACATGGCGATGGGAACCCGAAAACGGGACCGGCAGCAGGATCTCTGGA
>JBEKZL010000173.1:0-30775 GCA_049509915.1 Bryobacteraceae bacterium
CAAGTAACCGGCAGTAACCGGGGACAGACGAAGCTTTCTCGGATTTTCAAGTAACCGGCAGTAACCGGGGACAGACGAAGCTTTCTCGGATTTTCAAGTAACCGGCAGTAACCGGGGACAGATGAAGCTTTCTCGGATTTTCGGAAAGAAACCGAGAAACCGGAGAAACCGGGGACGGAGAAACCGGGGACGGACGAAGCTTTCTCGAGAAACCGGGGACAGCCGACAGCGGGGACGACAGCGGGGACAGCGGCTCCGTCCTCTCGGGGGGCGCCGCGGGGAAGAGCGGGGGGACACAATTCCGGTCACAGGGTGTAACCCATTGATAACAAAGTCTGCGGGATACCAACCGCTTGACTGTCCGTGGTAACCTGTGCGCGAGGGAGAAAGCTCTTGAAGTCAGAGAATTACGGTGTCTTGGCCGGCTTTTACCAAACCAACCCATGATTGCCCGCTGATTGCCCCGTTAATCATGGGGAAGGATGCACAAGGATGCACAACCGAAAAAGCCCCCGGGCAATCGCCACTGAAGCAATTAAAGGGCTTATTTGTTTTTTCAAACCCGGCGCCGCACAGGAATGCACAACGATGCACAGCGGTATGATTCGCCGGTTGGATTTTGCAGGGCGGAACCCGCAGGCGCCAGGCTCCCGCTACCTCGTACCGCGCAGCAGTTCGCGCTGTTTTTCGCCGATCGCCCGCCAGCCGGAATTCCTTTTGGCGTGGAGCAGGGCGGCGCGGGCAATTTGGGCGCGGCGTTCGGGATCGGCGATAAGGGTGGCGATGCCGGCGGCGAAGGCTTCGGCGGTATCGGCGGTCCAGGCCGAGTGGGCGCGCACCAGCGGCCAGACCCGTTCGGTGAAAAAACAAAACGCGGCGATATTGGGGAAGTGACGAAACGACCCGATGAAGAGCAGGCGCTGGCCGGGCGTTTCCGGCCGCGGCGTGAATCGATCCAGATCGACGCCGCTTTCGACCACCGTGGCAGCCCAGTAAGGTGGGGTGCTACGCCGCCTGCACATTTTTCGACCGCCGTCCGGACCTCCCGCGACCCATTGGTTTTCCGAATTCCGCCTCCAACCGCCGAGCCAGTTCCCCGGCTCAAGGGATGACCGCTCAGAGTCGCCTCCTGAAGTCAGAGCCAGTGCCATCTCGACGAGCGCGCCACCCGTTTAGCCTCCGCAAGGAACGCGACCTTCAGGGAAGGCGCCGACGCCACTTGTCCGGGTCGCGAGAGGTATGAAATGCAGCATAGATTGTGACCGCCGCCGGCGACTGCGCATAGAAGACGGCGTCCGGAAAGCGACGTATCAGGGAGCGGCGGTATCCCTCGTGAACGACAGGGTACATCTCAGGCCAGCGCCGTATGCTTTCCAGACAGGCATCCACCGAGCTCAGAAACTCCTCACCCAGTCCGGCTCTGCGGCCTTCATACCAATCGTAGGCTTCTGCAATGTCCAACTCGGCGTCCGGAGCGATCACCAGCTCAACGGGCATGGCGGGCACGCACGTTGCGCTTTACCGTTTCCCAGGGCAGCCCCGAAGCCGGGTTTTTCATTAGATTCGCCTGCCTGCGCGCCAGCTCCTTCTTTTGCCAATCGTGTACCGGCACGGCCTCCGGCGCGGCCGCGAGGTCGTCCCACAGATCCTGGACAAGCTGGAGTTTCTCAGACGGGCTTAGATCGAAGATCGACGCTGAATCCATTCGGGCCTCTGCTGCCAATTCTCTCAAATTGCTGGCCGCTCGGGGGTATCACGCAGTGCGTCTTGACCGGCTTTTACCAAACGAACCCATGATTACCCGCTTATTGCCCCGTTAATCATGGGGGAAAGACCGGGGACGAGACGCGTCCATCGGGGAAACCGGCATGTTATCTGCTTACCAATCCATCCGACCGGACCGGCCTGGCCTGGCCGTAATGCCGCTCCTCCGATGGGCGTCAATCCATGCACAAGAATGCACAAAAGCCGGCCGGCGATCCCCCGGCGGTTGGTCGCGGCTCGGTTGGCCGGCATGCACAAAAATGCACAATCCTGCACAAACCAAAAACCCCCGGCAATCGCCAGTGAAGCAATTAAACGGCTTATTTGTTTTTTCACACGCGGCGGCGCACAGGAATGCACAACGATGCACAGCGGTATGATCCGCCAGTCGGACTTTGCAGGGCGGAACCGTAGGCGCCGGGCTCCCGCTACCTCGTACCGCGCAGCAGTTCGCGCTGTTTTTCGCCGATCGCCCGCCAGTCGAAATTCCTTTTGGCGTGGAGTAGGGCGGCGCGGGCGATTTGGGCGCGGCGTTCGGGGTCGGCGAGGAGGGTGGCGATGCCGGCGGCGAAGGCTTCGGCGGTATCGGCGATCCAGACCGAGTGGCCGTGCAGCAAACCGAGACCGGCCGCGCCGGAGCTGGTCGAGACCACGGCTCGCTCCATCGCCATCGCCTCCAGCACCTTCACGTTGGTCCCCGCCGAAACCGTGGTCGGCACCAGCACCAGGTTGGCCTCGGCGTAGAGCGGCCGGACGTCGGCAACGAAACCGGCGAGGCGAATGCGCTCGTCCGTCTGGGCCGGCGCGGGAGTAGCGGTGAAGGAGCGCCAATAGAGCTCGGGATCGGCGCCAGCGACGACGGTGAGCGTGAGGGCTGGGAATTGGTCGCGCAGCAGCGGCCAGACCCGTTCGGTGAAAAAACAAAACGCGGCGATATTGGGGAAGTGGCGAAACGAGCCGATGAAGAGCAGGCGCTGGCCGGGCGTTTCCGGCCGCGGCGTGAATCGATCCAGATCGACACCGTTTTCGACCACTCTGGCAGCTGCGTAAGGCTGCAGCATCTCGGCGTCTTTGGGCGACATCACCACGACGTTGGTATAGCGCCGCACGGCGCGTGTCTCGAAGCGGCGCCAGCGAAACCAGTCCCACCAAGTCGAAAGGGTGCGGCTGCGGCGGGCGATCTGGCCGTAAAGGTCGAAGGTAATGTCGTGCTCTACGAGAATGTCGCCGGCGTATTCGGCGAGCTGGGTGTATTCCACCTGCAACCGCTCGAAGCCGAAAGACCGGCGCTCGCGGGCGATGGCGCGGCGCATGGCCTGAGAGCGGAATTCGTGTACCTCAGGGGGCAAGAGACTCGCCCAGCGCGGCTCACGATAGCGCGGTTTTTCCACCAGCACCACGCGGGCGCAGGCAGCGAGGACCGGTTCAAGATCGGCGGCGGGCAGTGGCGGGCCATCGGTGAAGGCGAATAGCTCGACGTCGAATTCGCGGGAGATTTCGCGCAAAAGGTTCCAGATGCGGACGGCGCCGCCGTGGGAGAGCGGATAGGGGAAGTAGGGCGAAAGCACGGCCACCCGGCAGCGCTCGGGCGAACAGGGCCGGCCTTCCAATATGTGATCGCCGGTGGGCGCCGAGGAGCGTTCGTGCTGGAGCCACGGCCACCACCAGGGGCGGAGGTAGATGCGGTCGGCCGCGACGCCGCGCCAGAAGAGAAACGACGCCAGGTTGAGGCGCAGGTGGTGGCGCTCCAGGCGCGAATTGTAGGCCAGGATCTTGCGCGGCGCCATGCGATACGCGGCGCGGCGCAAGGCGCTGGCTTTACCGCCGAGCAATACGGGCGCCAGGCCGATGCGGTAGCGCTTCAGCGTATGGCGCATTTCGTCCCAGTTGGATTCGGTAACGACGAAATGCCGCCGATCGGGCACCAGCGCGCGGACTTCTTCCGTCATCCGGCGGCAAGCTTCCGGCTCGCCGGTGCAGAAGATGGCGACCACTGCCTCCGGGTCCTTGCCCAGCAAGCCGAAGATCCAGCGTTTCAGCCGCTGCTTCATCGGGAGGCTCCGGCCACGCGCAGAACGGCGCAGGCGGCCAGCGGGGCGACGGCCGCGATGGCGGTGACCGGGCCGTAGCCATGAAGATCGACGATGCGCCCGAACCACGGTGAGATGGCGGCCTGCGAAATGCCGTAGGAGGATACCAGCACGCTGACGGCGAATGCCGCGTGACGGCCGCCAAAAATATCGAGAGGCAAGGTATAGACATTGACGCTCATGGCCGCGACGGCGAACACGCCGGTCGAAATTCCGGCCATGCTCCAGGCGAGCGAGGGCGCGGCCGGAACGGCGGCATTCACCAGGCTGAGGGCGGCAGCGGCCAGGCAGACGCGGAAACGCGCGGCTACCACCGATTTGCCACGCCCGATCAGCGCCAGCGAGCCCCATCCGCCGGCCGCGCCGCCCAGGGCGAAAAACACGGGCGGAATCCAGGCATACCAAGCCGCCTGTTTCAGGCTCAGATGGCGGGCATCGACCAGGTAGAGCGTGGTCCAGTTGACCCACAGCGAGTAGCCGATCATCGAAAGAGCATTGGCCAGGGCAATGGCCCAGAGACGGCGATCGCGGATGGGAGCACGGGCATGGAACTGCCGGGCTTCGCCCAGCTGGACGGGTTGGCAACCCGTCCGCAGGTTGGACAACCCGCCCGACAAAGAGGTCCACAGCCATAGCGGAATCCACAGCAGCCCAAGCGTGCCGGTGGCTACGAAAGCCCGGCGCCAGCCGTAGCGCAGGGCGATCCAAGTGGCGAGCGGCGGGGCCAGCAGCATCCCCAGGCTGACGCCGGCCTGATTCAGAGCGTTCCCCAAGGCCCTTTCCGCCGGCCGCAAATATTGGTAAATCGCCTTCCCGGCCGCGGGGATGCCGGCGGCTTCGGCCATGCCGAGAATGGCGCGGCAGGCAACCAGTCCCGCCAGTCCGCTGGTCAGGCCGGTGGCGATTCCGGCCGCGGACCAGACAGCGACGGCAATGGCGATGGCAATAGCGAGGCCGATACGATCGATCCACCATCCGGCCGCCGGTGCGCTAGCCGCGTATGCCAGCGAGAAGGCCGTCAGAATCCAGCCGTATTGCTGATTGGACAAATGAAACTCGCCGCGGATCAGTACCTGCAGAGTGGCCAGCGATTGGCGGTCCAGGAAATTGATGGTGGAGGAGAGGACAAAGGCGGCTAGCACCAGCCAGCGGAATCGGGATGTATCGGCGGTCACGGAAACTCTATGGTAGCGACCTCGCCGGCGGTTGTCAGACGGGAATTGGTCTTGGGGAAGTATTCGATGGACACCTGGCGCGGGGAAGCTCTGCCGCAGGCCAGGGTTTGCTGGCCGGTTAGGACGATTTGGGAAGCGTCGGGCACCAGCAGGCGCACCAGCTTATGGTCGGCGGTTTCGACGATCAGGCGAAGCTGCTTGCCCAGGCAATCCACCTGGCGAAGGGTGCCGCGGACTTTGCCGGAGGGAGCCGGGCCGTCCCACCACGGGATGGGCTGGGTGGCGCTGGGCTTGTCGCCCTGATTAATTCTTGACTCGCTCTCGTGCACGCGCGCGATGGCTTCCTGTTTCAGCCGGGCCAGATCGCGCGCGTCTTCCTCGGCTTCGCGCCGCTTTACATCGGCTTCGTAATCGATGCGCTGCTGCTCGACGTCCAGCCGCGCCTGGTGCATGGCGGCGCGCTGGGCGGGATCGGTGGAGGCCAGTTCGGCCTGGTTAAAGGCTTTGGAAGCTTCGGTGTAATCGTGCTCGGCCAGCGCGGCTGCCGCCAGGGCCTTCCAGTAGTCCGCATTGCGGGGATTGCGTTCGGCGGCGGCTTTCCAGTGGGCCATGCGCTGGGCGGGATCGGTATCGCGGGCGGCGAGCAGGGCGAAAGGCTCGTCCAGCTTGGGATTGAGGGCCGCCGCTTTGCGCAGGGCCTGCGTGGCCTTACCCGCGTCCGGCTCCAGCTTGGCGAATTCGATGTAGCAGCGCGCGCTGGCTGATCCGGCGGCCATGGCCTCGGCGAAGGCGTGGTGAGCCTCAGGTTTGTCGTGGCGGGCCAGCGCCAGCAAGCCCAGGCCTTCCTGGGCCTCGGCGATTTTCTCGCCTTTGTGGATGAGCTCGCGATATTCGGCGACGGAGGCGTCACCGGCCAGCAGGTCGGCGCGGGCCAGGCGGGCGTCGGAATCGGAAACCGGGCGCTCGACCAGGTCCTTGTCGGCCATGGTCCGGCTGTTGAGGGTGGTGGTTTGGAAATTGCCCTCGGCCAGGTGCTTCGCCGCCAGAGCTTCCATTTCCGCGGCCGGTTTACCGAAGGCGTTGCGGCAGGCGGGATCGAGGTCGGCGCCCTGCCGCAAATTGAAGAGCAGGACCTTGAGGCGGCCGAAGTATTCCGGGTCCGTCACCAGAAAATGAATGCGGGCCCAATCCAGGTCGGGATGCGGCGGGGGCGCGCCCACGGTGATGCGGACGAACTTGTTTTGAAAGGTGGAAAAGAATTCGATCAGGCCGTGTTCGAAAACGGGCGGCATGCGGGCGGTGTTGTTTTCGAGAAACAGGCGAGTCAGATCGGTATAGAGGCCCGCCGGGATAGCGGCTTTTTCTTCGAGCACAATCGCATAGCGGTCGCGCCCCATGGTGACGCCGGGCATGGCCGTCCAACCCTTGGCATTGCGGAAAAGCAGAATGCGGACGGGTTGAGGCGTGCCGAGGTCGTTCTGGCCAAGCACGTCGCTGAGCGCCTGGCGAAATTCCTCGAAACGGACCAGCGTGTCGCGCCCGGCGTGCCCGGTGGTATCGGTCATGACTTCGAACGGCCCGGAGGCATATTTCACCCAATCGTCTTTCGCCGCCAGCAGGGCGGGGAACAGAGCCAGAGCCAGCAACCGCCGCATATCCCTTATTATCGGGCATCGGGGCCACTGATATCGGGCATCGGCTAACCGGGGGTGCTACAACTCCGAGCGTAGTACGCTTGCTAGAACGTACTGCGCCCGCAGTAGCAGTGCGTTATGAGACACTAGGACCTTTAACACCTGCTTCACGGGACGGGTCCCGCAGGCGTCCGCGCCAAGATGGCCGAACGCCGACAATTTGAGTCCTCCATGAAGCCACTGCCCTTTATTGTTTCCCTCCTAGGCGCTCTCGCCTGCTTTCCGCCGATCGCCTTCGGTCAAACCGTAACGTGCAATGCAAGTATCACCGAGCCTCAGGTGCGAGCGGAGGGCCTGACTGAACTCATCCCAGATATTGTCCTGACATGCACCGGCGGTACGCCCACGTCCGCCGGCATGGAGATTCCGCAGACGGACATCATTGTCTACTTAAATACGCAAGTCACCAACCGTCAATTCGGCACCTGGTCGGACGCCTATCTATTGCTGGACGAACCGGGCAGCAGCGTACTGCCGAACGCAGTGGCCACTCAGACGATGTGCGCCAATTCGAACGGCATCTGCCCGATCACCGCGACGGGCCTGGGCGGTGGGATGAGCGGCGGGGATTACAGCGGGACACCCGAGCGGCCAAATATGTTTATGGGCTACTCCGGCACCACGACGTGACCTTCCCAAGCGTGCCCATCGATCCCCCCGGAAGCGGGCAGACCCTGATCCTGCGCATTACCGGGATTCGAGTGAACGTAGGCGCCCTGGGAGTGGCTCCGGGTTCCACTGGCGAGGTCGTCGCCGATGTCGCCGTCGCTGGTTCAGTATCGATTAACGTCAACAACAGCGCCGCTACGGTTGGCTACATCGCGGCTGGCCTGGACTTCCAGTTGCGGACCCCGGACGACTCAGCCGCCTCATCGGGCTTCTCTTTCGCTTCTCGCGGTTCCGCCAACGGCTACCGGTTTGCCACCCTGCGGTTCCAGAAACTGCTTCCTGCGTTCCCATTTAAAACGCGAACCTTGGCTTCTTTCGTCGACTCGAACACATCGCCCACTCCGGTCGTCCAAAACGTCCCCGGCTTTCTGTACGCCACCGAATCGGGCTTTTATAACCCAGCCCTCACCGGCCCTTCCGGCAGCCTAGCGACCGCCGGGCTGGCGGATTTCGGCACCCGCATCGAGGCCACGTTCAGCGACATCCCCGCCGGGGTCAGCCTGTGGGTGAGCACCCTTCCCGCGACTTTCACCAACGGTATCCCGGCCGCTAACACCACCGGATCGGTGGCACGCCTGATCGGGAGCGACACCGCCGCATTTTCCCCCGTAACTCCCATCGCGACTTTGGACGGCATGGCCGTGGCTCCTCTCCAGCTCGTAAATGGCAGTGGTACGGCGGTGTGGGAAGTCCTCTCGGTGAATCAAACTCAGGCCGAGAATTTCGATTTTCCGGTCTGGATCACTTATTCCGGTGTGGCGGGCGGAACCGCCTCCGTGACTGGCAGCTACGGTCCTACGAGTGGGATCCAGTCCACTCCCATCCCGCGATTCGTCTCCTAGCTCTCGCCAGTGACCCTCTTACAGTCCGCCGCTTGCGGTGCGACGACGCAGACCATCAGCTTCGGTGCGCTGCCCAATCAGGCGTTCGGCACCGCGCCATTCGGCGTCAGCGCGACCTCCTCCTCGGGTCTTACCGTAAGCTTCGCTTCCACCACCGCGTCGGTTTGCACGGTATCCGGGAGCACGGTGACGCTGGCCGCCGTTGGCATCTGTACGATTCAGGCAACGCAGGCAGGCAACGGCACGTATGCCGCCGCCACGCCGGTCAACCAGAGTTTTCAGGTGACGCAAACGAGCCAGACCATCAGCTTCGGCGCGTTGCCCAATCGGGCGCTCGGCTCGGCGCCATTCATCGTCGGCGCGAGCGCGTCGTCGGGTCTTGCGGTTAGTTTCGCGTCGACGACCGCACCGGTCTGCACGGTATCCGGGAACACGGTGACGCTGGTGGCCGTGGGCACCTGTACGATTCAGGCAACGCAGGCAGGCAACGCCACGTACGCCGCCGCCACGCCGGTCAACCAGAGCTTCGCTGTTACGGCCGGGCTTCAGTTCGTTCCGGTCACTCCCTGCCGCGTCATGGATACGCGCAACACGCCGAGCGGGACGTTTGCCGGACCGTACATCGCCGGCGGCAGTAGCCGCTCCATCCCGATTCCGTCCAGTAACTGCGGGATCCCTTCCAATGCCGCGGCCTATTCGCTCAATGTTACGGTCGTACCCAGGACGGGGGTGCTGGACTATTTGACGGTTTGGCCCACCGGCCAGTCACAGCCCGGGGTTTCCACGCTCAATTCGTATGAAGGGGCGGTGCTGGCCAACGCCGCCATCGTTCCCGCCGGCACGGGTGGCTCCATCGCGGTTTACGCCACCGCCGACACGGACCTGCTGATCGACATCAACGGCTACTTCGTGGCGCACACTACCGAATCGCTCCAGTTCTACCCCTTGACGTCGTGCCGGATTCTGGACACGCGAAACACCCCGAACGGAACGTTTGCCGGACCCTCTCTGGCGGGCGGTAGCACCCGGTCGTTCCCGATCCCGTCGAGCGGGTGCGATGTGCCCAGCGGCGCCGGCGCTTATGCGCTTAATGTGACGGTGGTGCCGCAGGGGGAGCTGGACTATCTGACAGCCTGGCCAACGGGAGAGTCGCAGCCCGGTGTCTCCACGATGAACTCCTATGCCGGCACGGTGCTGGCCAACGCGGCGATCATACCGGCGGGGAGCGGCGGGGCGGTGAGTTTCTACGCCTCCAATGCGACCGACCTGGTGGTGGATATCAACGGCTACTTCGCGGCGCCGGCAGCGGGCGGGCTCAACTTCTACACGGTGACTCCGTGCCGGATCGCGGATACGCGGGGCTCGGACGGGACGTTCGGGGGTCCGATTATGGGATCGTCCACGAGCAGGACGTTCCCGCTGTCCCAGGGCCCTTGTGGGACCGGACACCGCGGCGGCGTATTCTCTCAACGTGACGGTGGTACCGTCGGAGGACCTCGATTACCTGACCACTTGGCCTATGGGGGTTGGGATGCCGGGGGTGTCGACGTTGAACTCGTACGCCAGTCAGGTAGTGGCGAACTCGGCAATCGTCCCAGCCGGGACGGGTGGCGCAGTCAACGTGTTCGTAACGAACACCACGCACGTCATCGTCGACAGCAACGGGTATTTCCAATAAGGCGCCGTTCGGCTTATGACAACGGGCGGAATAGAGAGGAAGTCAAACGTTATGTGCCATCGAACTGGCTTGACGGGTGCGGGGCTGCTCTTGGTCTTGCTGGTGTCTGCCGTTGCGGCCTCGGTACAGACGCGCGGCACGAACCCGGATAGGCTCCGGAAGAGGGCCAGCACGGACGTTGGGCTGCGTCAGGCGTTCGAGCACGCAGCCTACTCGCTCGCGGATTCGGGCCATGGGACCTGGCGCGGCGTTAACCCCGCGCAGCGGCTGACTCTTGAGTTCGACGGCCTGGGCGCCCGGCTTCGCCATCCAGACGGCGGCGTGAGCTTCCATTTGACCGGATACGGTTACGGTGATCGGCTCCGCAAGCCCGCGCCCGCCAAGCCAGTCGTCGCGGGCAGCCGCGTCGAGTACCAGCGTGGCGATCTCACCGAATGGTACGTGAACGGATCGCAGGGTCTGGAGCAGGGTTCTACGCTTGCCCGGCGCCCTGAAACGGCCGGCGCGGGTGGGCCACTGGAAATCGCCCTCGGTGTGACCGGCGGACTGCAGCCGGCCCAAGAAGCGGATGATGGCTCGGTGCTGTTCGAGTCGAGTAAGGGCGTTGTCTTGCGCTACGCCGGTTTGAAGGCGCTGGACGCGCGCGGCCGTACTCTTCCGTCGCGGCTGGAGGCTCGGGGAAATGAGGTCCTGTTGATCGTCGAGGACCGCGATGCCCGATATCCATTGGTAGTCGATCCGACCTGGACACAGCAGCAGGAGTTGACTCCCCCCGGCGGTGCGGCATACGTTGAATTCGGCCTTTCCGTGTCGGCAAGCGGGAACACTGCCGTTATCGGGTCCCCTACCTATAACGCCGGCCACGGAGCAGCGTATGTGTTCACGCAGAGCGGCGGAGTATGGAGTCAGCAGCAGGAGCTGACCGCTTCCGATGGCGCGGGCGGCGACTACTTCGGCTCGTCCGTGTCGCTGAGCGGGAACACGGTGGTGATTGGAGCTCCCTACAAGACGATCACCCAAAGCGAACAGGGGGCCGCGTACGTGTTTGTTCTGAGCAGCGGGACATGGAGCCAGCAGGCAAGGCTGACTGCTCCTAATCCCGCGGCGGACGACTTTTTCGGTCACGCCGTGTCGCTGAGCGGGGACACGGCACTCGTCGGAGCCAACAACAAGGGAGCCGCGTATGTGTTTGTGAGCAACGCCGGCGTATGGGGCCTGCAGCAGGAGTTGACCGCCTCCGACGGCGCGGCGGGCGATGTCTTCGCCTGGTCCGTGTCGCTAAGCGGGGACACGGCGATGATCGGGGCGCCTAACACTCCTTTGAACCAGACCGCGGGAGCCGCGTACGTGTATGCACGCAACGGCGGAGTGTGGACCCAGCAGCAGAAACTGTCTGGCTCCGATAGCGTGGCGGGCGATAGCTTCGGTTATTCCCTGCTGGCGAGCGGGGACACCGCTGTGATCGGGGCTCCCGGCAAGTTCTCAAACCAGGGAGTCGCGTACGTGTATGGGAGCAGCGGCGGAGTATGGACCCAAAGCGAGGAGCTGTTTGCTTCCGATGGCGCTGTGCTCGACAGCTTTGGCGGCGCCGTGTCGCTGAGCGGGAACACGGCGGTAATCGGGGCTCCTGGCCATAACCAAGACTTGGGAGCCGCGTACGTGTTCGTAGCGAACGGGGGAGTATGGAGCCAGCAGGCGGAGCTGACTGCTTCCGATATTGTTGCGGCGTACCCCGCATTCGGCGGCTCCGTGGCGATAACCGTCCCCTCAGTGCTGATCGGGGCACCGTATAAGACCGGCGCCGGCGGTGCCCCATACGAGGGAGCCGTATACGCGTTCGCGGATGCGCTGCAACTCGTTCCGGTCACTCCCTGCCGCGTTCTGGATACGCGCAACGCGGACGGGCCTCTGGGCGGACCGTACGTTGCCGGCGGCACTACTCGCGCCATCCCGGTCCCGTCCAGTTCCTGCGGGATTCCGTCGAACGCGGCGGCCTATTCGCTCAATGTTACGGTCGTGCCCAGGACGGGGGTGCTGGACTATTTGACGGTGTGGCCCACCGGCCAGTCACAGCCCGGGGTTTCCACGCTCAATTCGTATGAAGGGGCGGTGCTGGCCAACGCCGCCATCGTTCCGGCCGGCACGGGTGGGTCCATCGAGGCTTATGCCACCAACGACACGGATCTGCTGATCGACATCAACGGCTACTTCGTGCCTCCGACTTCGGGTTCGCTGCAGTTCTACCCCTTGACACCATGCCGGATTCTGGACACGCGGAACGCCACTGGGACGTTTGGGGGACCATCGCTAGTGGCCTGGATAGCCCGGTCCTTTCCGATCCCGTCCAGCGGGTGCGACGTGCCCAGCGGGGCTGGCGCCTATGCGTTTAATGTGACGGTGGTGCCGCCGGGGGGCTGGACTATCTGACAGCGTGGCCGACGGGAGAGTCGCAGCCCGGTGTCTCCACGCTGAACTCTTATGCCGGCACGGTGCTGGCCAACGCGGCGATCGTACCGGCGGGAAGCGGCGGGGCGGTGAGTTTCTACGGCTCCAATGCGACCGACCTGGTGGTGGACATCAACGGCTACTTCGCGGCGCCGGGAGCGGGCGGGCTAAGCTTCTACACGGTGACTCCGTGCCGGATCGTGGATACGCGGGGCGCCGATGGGACGTTCGGCGGTCCGATTCTGGGATCGTCCACGATGAGGGCGTTCCCGCTGTCCGAGGGCCCTTGTGGGATATCGGACAACGCGGCGGCGTATTCGCTCAACATGACGGTGGTGCCGTCGGTGGACCTCAATTACCTGACCACTTGGCCTACCGGGGTAGGGATGCCGGGCGTGTCGACGTTGAACTCGTACGCCGCTCAGGTAGTGGCGAACGCGGCGATAGTCCCGGCCGGGACCGGTGGTGGAGTCAACGTGTTCGTGACAAACACCACGCACGTCATCATCGACACCAACGGGTATTTTCAATAAGGGGCTGCGACCGGCGATGCGGCGCGGCGCTCATGGGCTCTGAAAAATCAAATCGCAGGCCGAAGGCCTGAAGGATGATAAAGAAACTAAATGACTTATCGGCGCTCACCGGTGTTCATCGGATGCCTGAATTTGATTTTTAGGGCCCTTCAGGGCGCGCGGTCGCTGGCTCCAGGCCGGTTTGGCTGCCGGGAAATCCCGATTCGCCAACCCCACCGCGCGACGTGCTATACTACTGGAGTCTTTCCTGCAGTATTCCAGGAATATTTTTATGCCGAAGCTCAAGACCCACAAAGGTGCGTCTAAGCGGTTCAGAAAAACCGGCACCGGCAAAGTGGTTCGCCAACATGCCTTTGCACGGCACATTCTGACCTCTAAACCGCACAAACGCAAGAAGAAGCTGCACCAAAGCGTGGTTGCCGACAAGGCCGACCAAAAAGTGTTGCAGCGCATGATCCCCTACTAGACAGGCCGGGGACATTTTGAGCGGACGGTGCGCGAGGCACGTGCCCGATCCGCCAATTGATAACGTTAACCAAAAGGAGAAAAAACGTGCCCCGAGTAAAACGTGGTCCCCACCGCCGGGCCTCCCGGAAGAAGACGCTCGAACTGGCGTCGGGATATTTCCTAACCAAGAGCAAGCTGTATCGCGCCGCGCAGGAAGCCGTCGAGCGCGGGCTGAAGTTCGCCTACGTCGGCCGCAAGAACAAGAAGCGCGACTATCGCGCCCTGTGGATCGTGCGCATCAACGCGTCCTGCCGCGAAGCTGGAATTTCTTACAGCCGGTTCCTGCACGGGCTCAGGGCCGCCGGTCTCGACCTGAACCGCAAGGTTCTGGCGGACGTGGCTTTGCACGACGACGCCGTTTTCAAGCAATTGGTGGCCACCGCCCAGGCCGCTCTCGAGACCACCAAAATCCCAGCCTGAGCACAGCGGAAGAAAAACCCATGAGCACATTGGAAGAAACCGACGCGCTGGCGAACCTGGAAGAGCGGATCCAGCGCGCCGTCCAACTGGTAGCCAAGCTCCGCAAGGAGAAGGAATCGGCCGAATCGGCCGCGGCCGAGGCCAAAGCGGAATCCGCCCGTCTGGCCGAAGAGTTGAAAACTCTGCATAGCGAGCGCAAGCAGGTCCGCTCCCGCATCGAGAAGCTGTTAAGCCAGATCGACCAGTTGAGCGCCAGCTAGACTACCGAGGGCCGGATGGACACGAGCGTCGACAAACAGACTGTTCGGGTGACTATCCTGAGCCGTCCGTACACACTGCGCACCGCCGGCGACCCCCGCGAACTGGAGGAAACCGCCGCCAGCGTCAACCAGGTGATGCTGGCCATCGCCGCCAAAGCCCCCAACGCCGATTCCACCCATATCGCCGTGCTCGCGTGCCTGCACCTGGCGGACCGGATGCGATCTCTCGAGGGGGACTTAAGCCGGCTGAGGTCGCACGTGGATCGCAAGAGCGAGGAATACGCCGGCATGCTGGAACGGCTGCTGGCGGGCGCCGGCGAAGATCTCTGACCGCACCGGACGCAGCCTCGGCGACTCGGTGGTATCGGTGGCGAATTAAAACGTTTTCAGAATCGCGGCTCCATGGTAACTTGTAGAGCACCGTTGTGTTCGCACAATCGGAAGGAGAGAAATATGCAGAAGAAAGCGACGCTGATCGGGCTCTTGTTTCTGGCGGCGGCAATCGTCCCGGCCGGGTTTGCCGATACCCCGGGAAGGCATGCGCACTACTTGCGTGCCCGCACTGACCTGCGCGCGGCGCAATGGCTGCTGAGAGTCCACGATGAGCCGAATGTCATGAATCACATCCGCGCCGTGGACCAGGAAATCGACCGGGCCGTCTTCGAAATGGACCAGGCTGCCGCGCTACCGCGAAGAGGACAATCCTCGTGCCAGGGAGTGGCGGAATCGGGCCTTCAGCCATATCGACGGCGCCATGGACCAATTGCGGCGGGCGGCTCGCGATCTCCGCCTCGATCACCTGGAAGGCTTCTAAGCCAAAACTCGCCCGTTCATTAGTGGCTGCATTTTATTTGGCCTCCCGGTAGACGGCGCCCCGGCGGAACGTGGTACTCATAAAGCATAGTCCACGTCTAATCTCGATATGCCCCTCGAAATCAATCGGCGCCAGCGCGAAGGCATCACAATCCTTGATTTGAAAGGCCGCATCACGATGGGACCGGAGGCCAGCGCTCTGCGCCAAGAAGTTGCGACGCTCGACCAGGCTGGAGAGCGCAAGCTGATCTTTAACATGGCCGAAGTCGACTACATCGATAGTACTGGCTTGGGCGCGCTGGTCGTGTGCGCCACCGGCATGAGGAAAAAGCAGGGAAATGTGAAGTTGGTCAGCCTGAGCCGCCGGCACATCGAATTGCTGGTGATGACCAAGCTCGCCACCGTGTTTGAAACCTACCCGGATGAGCAGGACGCACTTAACAGCTTCTACCCCGACCGGGAAAATAAGACCTTCGATATTCTGGACTTTGTCCAGCACATAAAAAAGGAAGACTAGGAGAACCGGGCCGCGACCGGATGGAGTGGTTTTCCCGGTGGATTTCACTCCAGGCGAAAGACTTCCTTCATCATGGCGAAACGCTCGCCGGTTTCAAGATCGGGCACGGGCTCGAACAGGCGGCTCATGAATTGCTGCCAACGGAGATTGACCGGGTCACGATCCAACTCGTCCCAGACTTTTTCAAAATCGTCCACCCGCAGACATAAAAAAAGATCCTGGCCGCGGCGAAAGATGGAGTAGTCGGATATGCCGACGTCTTTTAGCCTGGCCAGGAACTCGGGCCAGACACGCTGATGCTCGCGCTCGTATTCCTCGATGGCTTCGGCCTTGATTCGTAACTTAAACGCGTAGCGGGGCACAGTGTTCATCTTAACCTATTTGAGATACGGGACTCTTCAGCACTGCGAATGCGAAAACGCGCCGAGGGATGGGAACAGGGGCAGCAGAGCCTTCGTTGGCTATTCTGGTCGCGGAAGACAACGCCGTCAGCCGTGGTCTGGTCTCGACTCATAAGCCCATCATCGTGCTGACGGCCCACGCCAATGGGCGTAGATCCCGTACCGGCGGCCGAAAAAGGCGTCGGAGAGCCGGCGGTCGATGAAGGCGTGCAGCTTGAGAATCTAACGGCCACCCGATTCGCCACTTCCCCGCAAGACGGCGCCAATCTCCCGAGCAACTCCGAAAAAGAACGGGCGGCCGAAGATTCCAATGCAAAGCGCGCCGGCGAATACCGCCATCGCCTCGAAACTTTCCCGGCCTTCCCGCTCCCAGTAGACGTCTCGCAGATTTAGCCAGAGCGCGAATTCATCCAGGGTCAGCGCCGCACCTACTCCGTAGCCCATGCACATCGCTCGCGCCGCCCACACGTTCGACCGGGCCGCTCCGGTCCCGGCCTGAAGCAGCCAACCGTAGCCGACCACCAGAAGCAGCAAAATCCCCCAGACAAGATGATGAATGTGCCTGCCATGCATCGATACGTCGTGGAACGGGCCGATATTGTAGTGAATGGCCAGGGTGATGGCGCGGACTACCAGGGCCGCCGTGAAATATCCCGTCGACGCCAGAAAGAGCCGCTCCCGGGGCGATTCCGCCAGCTTACGATGATAAACGCGGCGGAGCAATCCATGGGAGACCGCGACCGAAGACAGCAGAAGCAGGATTCCGATGGCGAGCGGCGTGATCCAAAATGCTTTATGCGTCCAGGGCATGGGTGAAGAAATATTAGCACTTCACCAGGAGGTCCTGTTCTTCGAGCGCCGCGTGAACCTTAGCTGGTTGGCGTACCCTGCACCGTGGGGCAGCCAGTCATGTCTGCATCTGCCTTTTTGCCGGCTCTTCCCGCCGCACGCCACCCCGGCCTTGCTCCAGCCGTCTCGTCGGACTACAGTAGACGCTATGCATCCCAATCGTAGGACTTTCCTTGCATCGGCCCTGACGGCCGCGCCGTTGTTCGTTCCGCGCCGCGCCTGGGGCGCGAACGATCGCGTTGTGTACGGCCTGATCGGCGCCGGCGGGCGAGGCCGCTACCTCAACGTCAATTTCAAGAAGCTGGGCGCCGAATGCGCCGCCATCGCCGAAGTCTACGAACCCAATCTGCAGGCGGCGCTAAAGGATTCCCCCGGCGCCAAAACGTACCTGGATTACCACGAGTTGCTTGCGCAGCCAGGCCTGGACGCGGTGGTGGTGGCGTCGCCCGACCATCAGCACGCCCCCATGCTTTATGCGGCGCTGGAGGCGAAAAAGGACGTCTACCTGGAAAAGCCGATGTCCCATTCGCTGGAACAAAGCAGGCAGATGATCGAAGCCGTGCGCAAGACTTCGCAAATCGTCCAGGTGGGGATGCAACGGCGCAGCGCGCCCGCGGTGTTGGCCGCCAAGAAGATTGTCGATAGCGGCAGGCTGGGCAGAATCTCGCTGGTCAAGCCCATGTGGAACTGGAACGTCTCGAAGCCGCTCGACAACCGCACCCTGCCCGGTACCCTGGATTGGAAGCGGTTCCTCGGCCCGGCGCCCGATCGCGACCTGGAGCCGATGCGTTTCCGTTCCTGGCGCTACTTCTGGGATTATTCGGGCGGGAACATGACGGACCAGGGAACGCACCTGATGGACGTGGTGCAGTGGTTCACGAATTCGGGAATGGCGCGTTCGGCCGTGTGCTACGGCCAACGGGCCAAGAACGCCGGGTCGGAAGTGCCGGATGTTTTCTGCGCAGTCTTCGAGTACCCGGATCTGATGGCTACCTGGACTCTGAATTACTGTAATTCCTACGAAAACGACTGGTCGATTCAGTTCCAGGGCGACCAGGGCACCATGATCCTGAACAACGCCGGCTATCGCATCTGGAAAGAGCCGGTACCGAAGAACCCGGATCCGGTCGAGACCGTGGCCGCGCCGATTCCCATCGAAACGCACATCCAGAATTTTCTCGATTGCGTTAAGTCCCGACACGAGCCTAATGCGCCGGTGGAAGTCGGTGCCAGCGCCGTATCGGCTCCGCACCTGGCCAACGTGGCGTTCCATGCGGGCAGGCAGGCCCGCTTGAGCGCCGATGGATTCAGCGCCAGCTAACGACCGCCACCCGGCTGGTTACTTGGGCCGGGTCGCGTCCTTCATGGTGAGTCCGGTTTCGTAGACGAGCTGGCGCGGTTCGTAGCCATCGTCCTCGCGCTGCCGGGTCATTCCGGCGTTGTTCCAGCGGACGGAAAAATCCGGACGCCAGGCGCGGCGCCCCCAATAGTATCCGCGGAACGGATCGCGCGTTCGGTCCATCCAGTCCAGCAGCTTGTCGTGCAGCCGGTTTCTGGCGGCGGCGTGCTCCGGTGAGTCGATCAGGTTGGTCATCTCGGCCGGGTCCTTCTCCAGATCGTAGAGCTCATCGCTTGTCATGAGATGAATCGACAATTTCAAACGGCCGTCGAAAACGCAGCGGATGGGCTGGAACCCGCCGAAGGCATCGTGATCCACTTCGTAGCGGCCGAACTCCATAAAGATCTCGTCGCGCGGCTTGCGCGCCGGATTCTCGAAGGTGGCCAGCATGCTCCCGCCCTCCAGGCTCTTGGGCAATTCGTGGCCGAAATACTCCATCAAAGTCCCGGTGACGTCGATGTGTGACACCGGGTGCGGGCAGACGGAGTTCTCCGGCGCGTGGCCGGGCCAGCGCACCAGAAAGGGGATGCGGGTGATCTCCTCGTACATGCAGGGTCCTTTGCCGCCGTCCAGCCGGTGCGAATCCAGAAAGTCGCCGTGGTCGGCCGTGTAGACCACCAGCGCGTTGCGGCTGACGCGGTCGATGGCATCGAGTACGCGGCCGATCTCGCTGTCGATGAAGCTCAGACAACCGAAAAAGTCGGGCGCGGTGACCGGCTGTGGCGCGCGGCCCAATCTTCCATCCGCCCAAACACGCTGCTCGGCGGGTTTGCCGACGAGAGGGTCGGCCACATTTGGGCCGGTCGGGAAAACGAAATCCTTGTACATCTCCGAGAATGGCCGGGGACACAGATACGGGCCATGCGGCTCGTCATAGGAGACCACCAGCAAAAAATCCTCGGCCGCGTGGCGATTGAGGAAGTCGATGGCCCGGTTCGAACAGCGGTGGCCGAAAGTGAACTCGGCGGTCAGCCCGGGATCCTGGTTGGTGGCCGTCTGGCGCGAACGAACCCGGTCCTCGGGCGTGAGTTCGTACAAATAATCTCGCTGATCGTACCAGCAGGCCGGGTCCCAGCCGGGGGCGGGCCGGCCCACACCGAAGTAGTCGGACCCGTCCAGATGCCACTTACCGATATAGCCGCAGCGTATGCCTTTATCGTGCAGGCGCTGGCCGACGGTGTGGACGGTGGTCCCCAGCGGCAGGCTGTTGGCCCACGCTCCGTTGCTATGCGGATACGTGCCGGTAAACAGGGCCGAGCGCGCCGGGGTGCAAACCGGCTGGCAGGTATACGCGCGGTCGAACCTGGTCCCACCCGCGGCCAGCCGGTCCAGGTTCGGAGTCTGAAGTCCGGTGTGTCGATAGCAATTCAGCATATCGGCGCGAACCGAATCGTTCATGATGACGACCGCTTGCCTGGGCGCCCTGCCGGCTTGCCCGGCAGCGCGCGCCGCAGCCGCCACGGCGCTGGCGCCCCCCAGCGATCTTACGAAGTTTCGTCGATGCACTCAGCAACCTCCCGCCGCATTGACTTTTTCGTGGAGCCGGCGCTCTAGCTTGCAGCTATGTCTCGCCCTGGGGCAGACCATCGTTCTTTGTGGTCTGTCTTGTTGGCTGCTATTTCCGCGCAGGCGTATTCTCCCGCCCGGCCGCTCCGTGGGACAGCCAATCATGGCTGCAGCCGCCTTTCAGGCGGCCCTTCCCGTGCCTATTTCTCGAACACTGCGCTAGCGCGCTGCGCGATTGGCCCGCGCGATCCGAAACACCCAGGCGAATTCCCCGGTTCGCGCCGCCGGCAGTTCGACCTCGAGGCCATCCGCATTGCGGGACCATTTCAGATTGCCACCGAAGCCGAGCAATTGAACCGCGCCAATCTCCCAATCCATGAGCTTGGATCCGCGGGCCAGCGACTGGATTCTGATTTTACCATCGGGCGGCCAGCCCAGCGCGGTGGCATACAGCAGGCCGCCGCGCGTGGTGAACCGGATATCGCGGCCGGTGTAGGGCTTGGTGGCCGTATCGTTGAACGAGCCGCCCACAACTTTGGTGGGACCTTCGCCGGAGATTTTCCAGGGCCGAGTGCCGTAGATGGCTTCGCCGTTGATCGAAAGCCAACGGCCCATGGCGAGCAGTACACTTTGCGCCTCCTCCGGAATCGTGCCGTCGGATTTCGGCCCGACGTTGAGCAGCAAGGCGCCATTCTTGCTGACGATATCGACCAGTTCCTGCACCAGCGACTCCGGCGAGCGGAAGGTATCGTTGTCGATGTATCCCCAGGATTTGACGCTCACCGACGTGTCGGTCTGCCAGAATCGGGGTAGGATCTGGTCCGACTGGCCGCGCTCGATGTCCAGAACAGCCGTGCCGGGCTGGAAGGCTTCGAGCTTGTAATTGATGGCGGCGGTAGAGCCGCGGCGGGCGGCATCGTTGTAATAGAACGCCGCCAGGCGCTGCAGATAAGGCTGAAACTCCGGCGTCTCGATCCACCAGTCGAACCATAGAATCTCGGGCTGATACTTGCCCACCATTTCCGCCGCTCGGGCCAGCCAGTCGTTCAGGTATGCGGCATCGGGATGCCCGCCCTTAAAGTTCTGGTGATTCTTGTCGGTCACGCCAACGTGCGCTGGGCCGTAGAATCCCGCGAATTGCGGGTCGCGCACATCCGAGTCGATCTCTCTTCCGGTATTGAGAAAAAAGTAATGCTCGGCGCGATGGCTGGAGACGCCGAAGTGCAGGCCGGCGGCGCGGACCGACTGCGCCAGTTCGCCGGCGACGTCCCGGTGTGGGCCCATTTTCGCGGCGGACCAGTCGCTCAGGTCCGAGTTGTACATGGCGAATCCATCATGGTGCTCGCCAACGGGAACCACGTATTTTGCGCCCGCCTTTCGGAACAGATCCGCCCATGCTTTGGGGTCGAATTTTTCCGCCTTGAAGCTGGGGATGAAGTCTTTGTAGCCGAATTTCGACTGCGGGCCGAAAGTCGCCAGGTGATGGGCGAACTCCGGCGTGCCCTGTTTGTACATGTTCCTCGGGTACCATTCGTTGCCGAAGGCGGGAACCGAGTAGACGCCCCAATGAAGGAAGATGCCAAACTTGGCATCCTGATACCAGGAGGGAACCTGGTACTGCTGGAGCGAATCCCAGTTGGGGCGGAACGGCCCGGCCTGCCCGGTCGCATCCACCTGGCGGAGGAGCGCGGCGCGCGTGGCATCGAACTTATGAATGGCTTTTTGCCACGCCAAATCGTCGGCGTTGGGAGTCTGCGCCGAAACGGCGGCGGCGACAAGGCCGGAAAGAAAGAGCGCGTGAAGTCGCATGAGGCACCGACAAGACTGTAACATCCGCCCAATAACAGCGCAATAGTTATCGTTGAAGGGAGCGCCGGCGGAACGCGCTACCCCGCATTTCAAGTCGCCCTTTTCGGCAAACCGGGCGCCAGTGGCATCGTGGACTTTGGCTGCGGGTTCGTCGCGGATTGCCCTGACGGCGGACGCGGGCGGGGCGCACATGGGCGGAAACTGCGCGGCGGGCGCTCCGGTGCCGAAAGTCGGCGCAACTGCTCACTATTCGGCATTTTGTCGACGTCTCGGCAGCGGTTACGAGGACGAAACTCCAATCGATTCAACCGGCTCGCACCATAGGGGGATGGCCGTTCGAGTGCCTTATCAGGTGGGAAAGAAGGCGGAGGGATGAAAAACGCGAACCTCGCTCTCGGACTGGCGGTGATGCTGGCCACAACGGGAATTCTGCCGGCCGCGGAATTGAAGCCGGATACGCTGCGCGCATGGGGCGCTTATTTGGAATTGGCCGACGCGCGCGTCAAAGCGCGTCTCGATGGTAGCCAACCTTTTTTGTGGGCCGATGAGGAGCCCGACCGGCCGCGGCAACTGCGGCAAGGGGAAATCCTGGTCACTCCCTTTGCCGCGAAGGCCATTCTGAGCGTACCCGGCGGATTGATTCACGACTGGATGGGCAGCTCCTTTATTCCCGGCGCCAGGCTTGCCGATGTGCTGGCGGTATTCCACGATTATGCGCGCTACAAGGACATTTATAAGCCGATCGTGGCGGATTCCAAAATCATCGAGTGCGGTGGAACCCAGCAGAAATTTTCCATGCTATGGCAGCGCCGCGTGCTGTTCGTGTCCGCAGCTCTGAACGGAGTGTACCAGGCGCGGGATTTCCCGGTCGGCGCTACGCGCTGGTACAGCGTGGCCACCACGACCGAAGTGCGGGAAGTGGCCGACTATGGCGAAAGGGGCGAGCGGCTCCTGCCGCCCGACCGTGGCAGCGGCTACATCTGGCGGCTGCGCAACATGGTGCGCCTGGAAGAGCGCGACGGCGGTGTCTACGTCGAACTGGAAGCGCTGGCGCTGACCCGGGATATTCCCTCTTCGCTCCGTTGGCTGGTGAGCCCGGTGATCGATCGCCTCTCGCGCAGTTCGGTGTTCGACACGTTGCGAGAGACGCGCCAGGCGGTAGGTGTCGAGAGCAGCGCCGGCCGGGAGGCTTGCGGCTACCCGCGGCGGGCGGCCGATGGGTCCGGCCTGTAGGATTAGGAACCGTCATGCAGGCATCTTTAGTCCTCCCATCTCGCGCCGTGGAGGCGAAACCGCGCGTCGTGGCGGCCGTTGAAACCGCCGGCCTGCTGCGGAAGCCGGAATGGGTGGTATTGGCGTTTTTGATTTACGCCGCCATCCTGGGGGCGGCGCTCCCAGTGGCGCCGGCCGTCGGCCTGCGGGTCGTCTTTTTGAATCTGGCGATTGTCGGCGGTTATGCCGTGGTCATCGCCCTGGACGGCCGTCACCAACGTTTGGCGCTGAGCGTGACGCGCGACTGGGCGCCCCTGGCCGTGGTCATACTGGCATATCGCGAAATGGGGTGGTTCGCGCAACCGCACCTCGGTCACACGCTGGAGTCGCACTGGGTGGTTTGGGACCAAATGGTTCTGCGTTGCGGCGGCAAGGCCATGATTGAATCGCTGGGGCCGGCGTTGCCTTCGCTTCTGGAAATCGCCTACTCGCTGGTGTACGCGCTGGCGCCGTTTGCCGTGGCCATGCTCTGCGTCTATCGCCGGCGTGAGCGGGTGGATCGCTTCCTGCTGGTTTTTGTGACCGGCGTGCTGCTATGTTACATCCAGTTTCCGTTCTGGCCTTCCGAGCCGCCGCGGGCGGTCTTCTACGGTCAGGACTTTCCGGCCTATGATACGATATTCCGCCGGTTTAACTGGTGGATGCTGGGCGCATACGGCATCCACACCAGCGTGTTCCCGAGCGCGCACGTGGGCGGGGCGTTCGCCGCGGCGTTCGGCATCTGGCGGGCGCTGCCGGAAAGGCGCTGGCTGCGCCGGTTCCTGCTGACCATGTCGATGGCGATCGCGGTTGCCACGGTTTACGGCCGCTACCACTACCTGGCCGACGCCGCCGCCGGCCTGGCGATGGCGTTGTTTGCGGCTGCAATCGCGTGGGCCGTGGAGCGCTCCGTACTAGTTCCGGGGCGGAAGGCTCGGACCACGCTCTCCTCCGTCGAAGTGGCCGTACCCGCCGCCGATCGGCGGCCACCGGACCGCGAAAAGGTCGATCTCAATCTCGAATCGGTCTTAGAATAAAGGCTGCGGAGGTCTTCGATCTTGCGAGTATCGGTTGTGATTTTCTGTTGCGCGGTGGCGCTCGAGCTTTGCTTTGGCCAGGCCGCGGATCGGAGCCTGGAGGGCCGGCGGGCGGAACTCAATCGCCTGCTCGCCGATGAGTGGGAGTACTCGCTCCGCACGCAGCCTGAATTTGCCACCCAGGTCGGGGATGATCGCTACAACGATCGGCTGAGCGATCTTTCCGACAAGGCGATTGCCGACGACCTCCAGCACGCGCGTCAATCGCTGGAGCGCTTCGAAGCCATCGATGCCGCTGGATTTCCGGAGCCGGAGAAGCTCAACCGCTCACTCATGTTGCGCGGCTTGCGGGAAGCGATCGAGCGGGCGCAGTTCAAGGACTGGGAGATGCCGGCGACCCAATTCGATGGCGTTCACCTGGGCTACGCTTCGCTCGCTTCCGATACACCGTTCCGCAACGCAAAAGACTACGAGAACTACCTGTCCCGCCTGCGCCAAATCCCGCGCGTTTTCGAGCAGGCTATCGGACACATGCGCGAGGGACTGCGCGACCACCGCATGCCGCCCCGGTATCTGCTCGAGAAGGTGGCCGGGCAGGCGCAGCAGATTGCCGGCAATCCGCTCGATAAGAGCCCATTCACCGAGCCCCTGCGCAAGTTCCCCGATTCCATCCCGGAGGCGGACCGCAAACGATTGCGCGAAGCAATCGAGAGCGAGGTGAAGAATTCGGTCGCTCCGGCGTATACGAACTTCGCCAAATTCGTTCGCGAAGATTACGCGCCTCACGGGCGGCTCGAACCCGGCGTGTGGGCCCTCCCCGACGGGGAAGCGCGCTATCGCTTCGCCGTGCGTCACGAGACGACCAGCGATTTCACCGCCGAACAGATTCACCTGCTTGGCCTGAAGAGCGTGACGGAAATTGAAGCCGGGATGCTGACAATCGCGAGGGCGCAAGGATACAACGAGCTGAAATCGTTTAACGAACACATTCGGCAGGACCCCAAGCTGCACGCCAGCTCAGGCCGGCAGTTGCTCGACCTGTACACGCAATATCGCGACCAGATGTACGGGAAGCTGCCGGAGCTATTCGGACGGCTGCCCAAGAACAAGCTGGCCGTCGTGCCGATGGAGTCGTTCCGGAGCGCCGACGGCGTTCCCGCCGACTATTCGCCGGGCGCCGGAGATGGCTCGCGGCCCGGACGAATCAACGTCAACGAATACGCGCCAGAGAAGCGATTGCTGCTCAACGTGGAAGCCATCGCTTACCACGAAGGGGTTCCCGGGCATCACCTGCAATTCTCGATTGCGCAGGAACTCACCGGCCTGCCGCCGTTCCGCAGGTATGCCCTCGATCTGAATGCGTTTACCGAAGGCTGGGCGTTCTACTCGGAGCGGCTGGGAAAAGATATGGGCTTTTATGGCGATCCGTACAGCGACTACGGCCGCCTGCAGAATGAAATGTGGCGGGCCGTGCGCTGGGTCGTGGACACGGGCGTACACGCCAGGCACTGGACCCGCCAGCAGATGGTCGACTTCTTCCACCAGCACACGGCGATGGACGACCAGAATATCGAAACCGAAGTGGATCGCTACATCGCCTGGCCGGCGCAGGCCCTCTCTTACAAGATGGGACAGATGAAGATTCTCGAACTGCGCGAACGCGCCCAACGGGAGTTGGGAGCGAAATTCGATCTGCGCGCCTTTCACGACGCCGTGCTCGGCCAGGGCCCGCTGCCGCTCGACATGCTGGAGGCGGTGATCGACGAGTGGATCGCGGCCCGGAGATAGCGCGAACTAAAGCCCCGCCGTCTCAAGGCCAGAATTTGAGGTAGGGCTTCTCTTCGGCCAGGCGCAACAGGTAGAGCGCCAGTTCGCGGGC
This sequence comes from Bryobacteraceae bacterium, assembly GCA_049509915.1. Taxonomy (GTDB): domain Bacteria; phylum Acidobacteriota; class Terriglobia; order Bryobacterales; family Bryobacteraceae; genus JBEKYD01. Next base: position 25,539 of record JBEKZL010000173.1, read on the forward strand.
ATGGTAGTCGCCCCACATCGAGGATTCGCCCGGGCCGCCGTCCCAGCCGTTGGGACGGTGATAGACGGAGTGAAGGATCAGACCCTGGTGCGACGGGCTGGTGCTCAGGTAGGGGTCGTCGAACAGGGCCGAGCTGACAGTGAGGCCGGCATCGGTGTAGCGCGATTCGCCCAGGTAGCGGCCCAGCCGCAGCAACCCCTGCGCGGCGACGGCGGCGGAGGAGCTATCCACCGGTTCGTGCGGGTTGAACGGGTCGGCGGGTTGCGCGCGCCAGTCGCCGAGCGCGGCCAGGCCGGGCGCGCCCGTGTCCCAGTAGGGGATGCCGTCGGCCGCGGTGTTTTCGATATAGAAATCGCAGGTGGCGCGGGCGGCCTTCTCCATAACCTCGACAAATTCGGCGGGAGGGGCATCGACGGTAGCGAAGAATTCGAGCTGCTCAGCGAAACCGCACATGGCCCAGGCCAGGCCGCGTGTCCAGGTGGTGAAGGGAGAGTAGCCCTGCTGCGAATTGGGGCAGCGAAAATTGCCGTCGTTGATATTGAAGATGGCCTCGTGCGCCACTCGCCCCCGCACGTCGTAGGCGTCACGCCCTTCGCCATAAAAGACCGAATAGCGGGCAGTCGCGCGGGCGTGATCCATCAGGCGGTCGAGCAGCGAAATTCGGCGGTCGTTTTCGCCCATTAACAGGTGCCCCAACCGGTGCGCCACCGCCAGGATACGCAGTGAGCGGATGGTATCGACAAACAGCGAATGCGGCCCGTTGAAGGAATAGATATAGCCGCCGCCATCGGCCGTCGGCGACCAGCGCGCGGCCTGCACGGCGCCCGAAATCTCGATCGCCAGCTCATAGAACCGCCGCTCCCAGGGGTTGTCTTCGATGCGCCCCTCCGCCATTAGCCGCAGCAGGTTGCCGTAGGTGCTGAGGTTGTTGAAGCCGTGATCATGCACTCCGGTGTGCGAAACATGCGGCGCCATGCACGCGACGGTGCGCGCGCGGCCGGCCTCCAGGAAGTCGCGCTCGCCGGTAGCGTCGAACTGCAGAATCGGCGCGCCGAATTGGAAACCCTGCGTCCATTCGGTCCAACCGCGGCTGGTGTAACGGCCTTGAATGGTGACCACGGGCGAGCCCTGTTCGGGCGTCCAGGTTTGGTCGAGCGAATGAATCTTGGCGGCCGAAAGTTCGAACAGGCGATGGAGTTTCCCGTGCAGCGCGGCGGGGGTCAAATCGGTCGAGATACGCATGTGTATTCAAGCTGCCGGCGATTAAGCGCCAGCGTCCGGTCCGGTGCGGCCGGACGCTGAGTGCTGCCGCCTATTTTCCCACCATCCCCAGCACCGCGTTGATCACCACGGCGGCCATGCCGACCGGAATCGCGATTTTCCAGCCGATGTTCATCAGTTGGTCGTAGCGGAAGCGGGGGAACGTGCCGCGAAACCAGACCAGCACGTAGATGATGGCCGAAACCTTCAGCAGGAACCAGAACAGGCCGGCCATGAGATGGTTTACCACCGGGATAGTCAGCAGCGCGCCAGTCAGGATCAGGCCGAGGGCGACCACCACCAGCACTACTTTCTGGCTGGTGTCTCTCAGGGGCCCGACCAGGCGCAGGCTGGCCAGGCCGGAGCCAACGAAGAATATCAGCGGGAAAGCGAAGTTAAGCGGTATTTCGAGCCATGCCACGTTCGGGAATGGGCGTAGCCAGCCGCCCCAAAACAGCGTCACCGCTACCGAACAAACTACCAGGATATTGCAGTACTCGGCCAGAAAATAGAGCGCCCAGCGAAAGCCGCTGTATTCGGTATGGAAGCCGGCTACCAGCTCCGATTCGGCTTCCGGCAGATCGAAGGGCGCGCGGTTGGTCTCCGCGGTGGCGGCGATCAGGTATACGGCGAAGGGCACCAGCATGAAACCGTAATTGGCGAACACGCCCCACACGCCGTGCGCGAGCTGCGCTTTCACGATGCCCTGCATGCTCAAGGTGCCCGATACCATGACGGCCGAAAGCAGCGCGAAAGCCAACGCCACTTCGTAACTGACCAACTGCGCCGCGCTGCGCAGCGCGCCCAGCAGCGAGTAGTGGCTGTTGGACGCCCATCCGCCCAGAATGATGCCGAGGATACCCACCGAAGAAGTGGCCGAGATCACCAGCAGGCCGACATTGACGTCCGCGATGTACAGCTTGTCGGTAAACGGCAACACCGCGAAGCCGGTGAGGGAGGTCAAGGTCGAAATCATGGGAGCGAACCAGAACAGCGCGCGGTCCGCGTCCGTGGGAATAATATCTTCCTTGATGAAAAGCTTGAGGGCGTCGGCGATGGGCTGCAACAGGCCGTGCGGGCCAACCCGCATGGGTCCCAGGCGCACCTGAAAATCGGCGAGTACCTTGCGCTCCACCAGGGTAAGGTAGCCGGCGACCAGCGGCACCACGCCAATAATCACCACTGTCAGCAGCAGCGGGATGAAGAGCGGGTTGTTCACAATGGCTTGCATAGTTTTACCGGGCCCTCATCTCACCAGCGCGGCCCCCGCGAACCGGAGGAACGGCTCGGGATAAATGCCGATTCCCAGCGTCAGCGCACCGGCCACGGTTACCGCCAGTCGCACACCGGTGGAAGTGGCCAGTGGCGCTGCCTGTTCCTCGTCGCGCATGAACATGCTGCGCACGATCTTGAAATAGTAATAAATGGCTACCGCCGCGTAAAGCACGCCAATCACCGCCAGCCCGTAATGGCCGGTTTGGACCAGCGCCAGGAAGATGTAATACTTGCCCAGGAAACCGGCTGTGGGCGGAATGCCGGCGAGCGAGAGCAGGAACACCAGCATCAGCACGGCGTAGCCGGGGCTCTTCTGCATCAGCCCGGCGAAATCGTTGAGGTCTTCGCCGATGATATTCTGCCGGCGCAGCGCTATGATCACGATGAACGCGCCCAGGTTCATGAAAGTGTAGACCAGAAGATAGACCAGAATGCCGTTGATGCCGGTGTCGTTGCCGGCTACCAGGCCGAGCAGCATATAGCCGGCATGCGAGATGGAACTGTAGGCCAGCAGGCGCTTGATGTTGGTCTGGTTGATGGCGGCCAGGTTGCCCAGCGTCAGCGTCATTACGGCTACCACGGCGAGCAGCGGTTCCCAGGCCGCGCGCGCGCTCACCAGCGGGCCCATGAAGATGCGCAGCAGAAACGCGATGGACGCGGCCTTGGACGCTACCGAAAGATACGCCGTCACTGTGGTGGGCGCGCCTTCGTAAGCGTCCGGCGCCCACATGTGGAAGGGCACGGCGGAAATCTTGAACAACAGGCCGACGGATGTGGTCACCAGGGCCAGGATTACCACCGGGTCCCACGGCGAGCGCTCGCCGATGGCGGCGGCGATCTCCGACAGCTTGGTCGAACCGGCGATGCCGTAAAGCACGGAGAATCCGTACGCCAGAAAACCGGTGGAAAAAGCGCCCAACAGCAGGTACTTGATGGCGGCCTCGTTGGATCGCTGCTCGGTGCGCAAAAAGCCCACCATCACGTAGAAACTCAGCGCCATCAGCTCCAGGCCGATGAACAGGGTGATCAGGTCCGTGCCCGTCGCCAGGAAGTACATGCCGCACTGGGCGAACAGAATCAGGCCGTAGTATTCGCCGTGATGCTCGCCGGCGATTTCCAAATATTGATACGACACCACGGCGACGATGAGCGCGGCGAAAAGGAAAATCCAGTTGAAGAAGATGCTGAAGTGGTTCACCAGGATGGTGCCGTGAAAACCGTCGAGGGGGAGACCGTTGGCTCCGCCGGCGGCAAGGTATAGAGTCTGCTTGACTAGTCCGACGCCGGCGCCGATTTCAGCCATCACCACGAACAGCAGTTGCCAGCGCCGCTGCCGCGCGCCGCCAAAGAAGAAAGCGTCGAAGGCGTCGAACAGCAGAATGGCGCAGCCGAACAACGCCAGCATGATGGCAGGGAGGATGGAGAAATGATCGGTGGCGGTGTAAAAGGCGTTCATCGGGCGCCTCCCGCTGTATTTACATGGCCAGGTGGGACAGACGATCGCAGTTTGTCGTCTGTCATTCGGCCCATTGGCGAAAGACTGACAGACGACAAAAAACGATCGTCTGTCCCACCAACTACAGCCGCCTGGGCAAAGTATCCCGGCTTCACCCGTTCCACGATTTCCGTCACCGGCTGCCGCAGCAAATCGAAGTAAGGCTTGGGATAGACGCCGATCCAGATGGCCCACACGACCAGCGGCGCGAAGACGGCGCATTCGCGGAAGCTCAAGTCCGGCAGTCCCAGGTTCTTCGGGTTGGTCACCTGGCCCAGCATGGTGCGCTGATAAAGCCAGAGCAGGTAGGCCGCGCCCAGAATCACTCCGGTTACGGCGAAGACCGCCCAGATGCGGTTGGCCTCGAAGGCGCCCTGCAGAATCGTGAACTCGCCCACGAATCCATTGAGTAGCGGCAAACCAGCGGAACTGAGCATGGCGAAAGCGAAGATCTTGGCGAAGCGCGGCATGACGTGCGCCAGGCCGCCGTATTCGGCGATTTCCCGCGTGTGCCGACGCTCGTAAATCACCCCGATCACGAGGAAGAGCATGCCGGTCGAAATACCGTGATTGATCTGCTGCAGCACGCTTCCGGCGATGCCGTTGGGGTTGAGCGAGAAAATACCCAGCGTGCAGAAGCCCAGGTGGCTGACCGAGGAATACGCCACCAGCTTTTTCCAATCCTGCTGCATCAGGCTGACCAGCGCGCCGTAGACAATGCCGACGATGGAAAGAGCCGCCAGCACCCGCACGATGGTCTGGTCCATCGAAGCCTGCGGCAGCAGGGGCAGGGAAAAGCGCAGAAACCCGTAAGTGCCCATCTTCAGCAGCACCGCCGCCAGAATTACCGAGCCGGCCGTGGGCGCTTCCACGTGGGCGTCCGGCAGCCACGTATGGAACGGGAACATGGGCACTTTGATGGCGAAACCCAGGAAGAACGCCCAGAACACCCATTGCTGAATTCCCAGCGGAAGCTGCAGCTTCATGAGCTGGGAGATTTCGAAAGTGTAAAAGCCGAATTGCGAAAAGTGCTGGAAGTAGAGGGTCAGGATGCCCAGCAGCATCAGCACCGAGCCGGCCAGCGTATAGAGGAAGAACTTGATGGCGGCGTAAAGCTTACGGGGACCGCCCCAGACGCCGATAATAAAGTACATCGGCACCAGCACCAGTTCCCAGAAAATGTAGAACAGGAAGAAATCGAGCGAGA
>JBEKZL010000174.1:0-16073 GCA_049509915.1 Bryobacteraceae bacterium
CCAGGCAGTGAAGGGAGGCATGGCACGAGTGCGCCGATCCCAAGGCCTTCCATTTTCCTACCTCAAACACGCAGGCCTTTCTTTTTGATCATTTTGTCACTGTATTATGCGAAATTCCGTAAATGCGATTTATCCTTCTCCCCCTATTTGCTTCGATTGCGATGTTGAGCGGCTGTGGCGGTACTGGGCCTCACCCCAAAGCGGCTTCCGCGCCGCCAGCTATTGCGGTCCAAAGCGCGACGGTAAGCACTCAGCGGTGGCCCGATGTGTACGAGTCCACCGGAACCGTTCGTGCATGCACGGCTGCGGTGCTCTCCAGCAAGGTCATGGCGTACGTGCGGCAGGTCGCCGTTCAGCTGGGTGATCGGGTCCAGGAGGGCCAACTCCTGGTAACGCTGGACGCGCAGGATCTGGACACCAAAGTACGTGCCGCCGAGGCAGCCGAGGCCGAGGTTATCAGTGCCATCCCCGAAGCAGGCAGCGGTGGTGGGCGCCAAAGCCAACCTGGATCTGGCCCAGAGTACGTTCCAGCGCATGCAAGAGCTTGCGTCCAAGAAGTCTATTTCGAACCAGGAGTTCGATGAAGCGTCGGCGCGACTCAAATCGGCGCAAGCCGCGTACGAGATGGCCCGGGCGAAACGCACCCAACTCGATTCCAAACGGGCGTCGGTACAGCAGGAAATTCGCGGCGCGAGTATCATGCGAGACTACACGCGGATCTCGGCGCCATTTTCCGGCATCGCAGCCGCGAAGTCGGTGGAACCTGGGGATCTGGCCGCCCCGGGCGCTCCGCTCCTCACTGTGGAGCGGGAGGGCGCTTACCGGCTGGAGGCGTCCGTCGATGAATCCAGACTTCCGTTAGTGAAGGCCGGGCAAGCCGTCGATGTCGCTTTGGAATCGTTGGATCGCAGGTTTACCGCCCGCGTGTCGGAGATCGTGCCGTCCGTGGATGCGGCTTCGCGCACTTACATCGTGAAAATCGATCTGCCTGCTATGTCGAATCTGCGGTCGGGGATGTTCGGACGCGCCATGTTTCCCCTCGGCACGCGCAAAGTGGTCACTATTCCGCCGCTGGCCATGGTAGGACATGGGCAACTGCAATCGATCTTCGCCATCGAAGATGAGTGCGCACGCACGCGCCTGGTAACCATCGGCGCGCGCCGGCAGACCGTCGTCGAAGTGCTCTCCGGATTGAGCGAAGGAGAGAAACTGGTAAGCCCGGTGCCTTCGGGCCTGGTGGATGGCACACGGGTGGAGGTCCGGCAATGAGCGAGGTGCACTCTGGGCCGCGTCGCCTCGGGCCAGCCGGGCGGTTTGCCCACGCGTGGATCGCTTCGAAACTGACCCCGTTGATCATAGCCGGCGCCTTGCTCCTCGGCGGCTTCGCCGTATGGAAACTGCCGCGCGAAGATGAGCCGCAGATCATCGTGCCGATGATCGACGTGTTCGTCCAGATGCCCGGGGCTTCAGCCCACGAAGTGGAGGAGCGCGTCACCAAGCCGATGGAAAAACTGCTGTGGGAGATCCCCGGGGTTGAATACATCTACTCGACTTCCAGCCCGGGCATATCCCTGGCAATTGTGCGTTTCTGCGTGGGCCAGGACGAAGAGAAGAGCGTCGTCCGCTTGAACCAGAAACTCGCTGCCAATTTCGATATCATCCCGCCGGGAGCCACACCGCCCCTGGTAAAGCCGCGATCCATCGACGATGTGCCGATACTGGCGCTCCACGCTTTCCAGCAAGCGATACGGGGATTTCGAATTGCGCCGGATCGCGGCCCAGGTGGACGACACCGTCAAGCAGGTGCCGGATGTTTCCGCGGTCACGTTGATCGGTGGGCAGCACCGGGAGATCCGCATCGTTCTGAATGAGGGAAAGTTGGCGGCGTATAGCCTATCGCCGCTTCAGGTTGCCGGCGCGCTCGGGCTTTCCAACCGGCGTCTGCCGTCCGAACAGTTTGACACGGGGAATAAAGAATATCTGTTGGAGACCGGCGAGTTTCTGCGCACCGCCGCGGATGTGCGCGACGTAGTAGCGGGCGTAGCCAATGACAAGCCGATTTTCCTACGCGACGTTGCCGACGTAAGCGATGAAGGAGAAGAGCCATCCCAATACGTTCGCATAGCGCACGCCGGGTTCAGTGAGTTTCTGCCGGCTGTGACCATCGCGATCGCCAAAAGGAAGGGTACGAACGCGGTAATCGTGGCCAACAACGTACTCCAGCGTATCGAGCCGCTGAAGGGCAGCGTAATCCCATCAGATGTCCAGGTGGATGTCACACGCGACTATGGCGAAACCGCCGCCGAGAAATCGAACGAACTGCTGTTCCATATGCTCATCGCAGTGGTTTCGGTAAGCATCCTGATCGCCATCACGCTGGGCTTCCGCGAGTCGCTGATCGTGTTCATTGCAATTCCGGTGACTCTCGCTCTGACGTTGACGGTGTTCTATCTCTACGGCTACACCCTGAACCGCATCACGCTGTTTTCGCTGATTTTCTCTATCGGCATCCTGGTGGACGACGCCATCGTGGTGGTGGAGAACATCGTGCGCCGCTGGCGTATGCCCGCGAACCGCGAACGACCGCCCTACGAAGTTGCTATCGAGGCTGTAGATGAAGTAGGTAACCCCACCATTCTGGCCACCCTGACGGTAGTCGCTGCCATCTTGCCAATGGCCTTCGTGGGTGGGCTAATGGGGCCCTACATGCGTCCGGTTCCGAATCGGGGCGAGCGCGGCCATGGTGTTTTCGCTGCTGGTAGCTTTCATCGTGACTCCGAGGGCGGCCGTCCGGATTCTCAGGCCGGGCCACGCGTCGGCGCACGGGGAAAGGGAAGACTGCGGAAGTACCGCCAGGACCGCCGGTGCTCGAGACCGAGGTGGCTGAAGTCTACGGGCCGGAAATGAACGAGCGCACCGCCATCGCACGGCGCATCCGCGATTTGTGGAAGCGCACGAATGGCGTTGTGGACATGGATTGGTACGTGGAAGACGGCCAGCCGAAGTACCAGTTGAAGGTTGACAAAGAGAAGGCCGCATTGAACGGAATTTCCGAGGACGACATTGCCCGGACAATGGCGCTGGCCTCTACCGGATACCAGGTGGGCTGCTCCATTCGGATTCCGCGAAGGAAGACGTGCCCCTAATGCTGCGCCTCGACCGCGCCACCCGGTCGGACCTGGAGAAAATCCAGAACCTCAAAGTAGCCGGACGAACGGGCCGGCTGGTGGCGTTGAGCGAACTCGTGCACAGCCAGGAAGTAGTGGCGGACAAGAGCATCTACCACAAGAACCTGCTGCCGGTTACTTATGTCACGGGCGACGTGGCGGGCGCCATGGAAAGCCCGGTGTACGCGATTCTCAAACTCGGACCGGAAATGGACAAGTCCGAGGCGCCCGGCGGGTACGCGATTGAGCAACATATGGCAACGCTCCGCACCGATGCCGAACACTATTCCATGAAGTGGGCCCGAGCCCGAGCCTTCCCCCACCACAATCTGGTATCGACAGCCGGCGCGCAAATGGGAAGAGGCGCTGGCGATCGGCAATGGCCGCATGGGCGCGATGATCTTCGGCGGTGTCGAGAAAGAGCGCCTGCAACTCAACGAGATCACCATCTGGTCTGGGCTGCTGGAACTCGAGGCGGACCGCCCCGAAGCCTACAAGAGTCTGCCTGGCATCCGGCAACTGATCAAGGGAGGCAAGTACCCGGAAGCCGATAAGGCAATGAACGAGCAGCGCACGTGCCTCAAGGAGGGCAGCGTAGGGGTCGGCACCTACGGTTCCTATCAGACGCTCGGCGACCTCAACCTGGAGTTCGCTCCGCTCGCCGGAACTCCAACCGCATACCGCCGCTGGCTGGACATCGACGAAGCCGTTGCGGGAGTCAGCTTCCAAATCGGCAATGACCTGTGGACGCGTGAGCTGTTCTCTTCGGCAACCGACCAGGTGGTCGTCATGCGCATCGCCTGCACGCGTCAAGGCGCCGTCGGGTTCGAGGCGCGGCTCTCGCGGGTTCAGTGGGCCGAAACGGCGCAGACCGGCTCCGACCCATTGACCATGACCGGTACCAGCACCGGCCAACTGGGCGACCTGAGATACGAAGCCCAGATGCGGGTGCTGGTAAAAGGCGGATCGGTTTCCGCGGCCGACGGTAAGATCATGGTGAAGAACGCCGACGAAGCGGTGATTCTGATCGCGGCGGGGAGCGACTACATCCTGGACTACGCCAGAAGCTACAAGGGGCCGGATCCCCACGCGGCGGTCACCAGCACACTCAACCGCGCGACCACACGCACCTTCGCCGCCATGAAGGCGGACCACATCCAGGATTACCAACGCTACTTCAGACGCGTTTCATTGAATCTGGGCCGTAGCGCCAACGCATCGCTCCCCACCGATCAGCGCCTGCGCCGTTTCTCGGCTGGTGAGGACGATCCCGCCCTGCTAACGCTGTTCTACCAGTTCGGCCGTTACCTGCTCATCTCTTCCAGCCGGCCGGAGAACGTAGTGCCCTCCAACTCGCAGGGCATCTGGGGCGACGGCCTGCGCCTGCCTTGGGGTTGCGATTACAAATCGAACATCAACTTCGAGATGAACTATTGGGCCGCCGAGACCGCCAACCTCAGCGAGTGTCACGCGCCGATGCCGCGCTTGATCGCCGGCATGGCGGAGCCCGGCCGCAAGACCGCGAAGGCTTACTTCGACGCCCCTGGCTGGGTGATGGCATATACGACCAATGTCTGGGGCTGGACCGCTCCGGGCGGAAGCGGGCCCTGGGGACCGTTCTTCTGCGGCGGAGCCTGGGTTTGCCAGCACCTCTGGGAGCACTACAGTTTCACACGAGATCAAGAATACCTGAGCAGAATCTATCCGGTGATGAAGGGCGCCAGCCAAGCCTGCCTGCATATGCTGGTGGAAGACGAAAAGGGCAGGTTGATCACTGATCCTTCCACCTCGCCCGAGAACGGCTTCAAAACGGATGAGGGCGTCCGCGGTTGGGTCTGCGCCGGCACGGCGGCGGAGCGGCAGATCATCTGGGAACTGTTCCATAACACCGCCCTGGCGTCGCGGATTCTGAACCTCGATGAGGGGTTCAGCGAGCAGATCGAAGCAGCCCGCGCAAAGATCCGGCCGCCGGAGATCGGCAAGGCGGGACAGCTCATGGAGTGGGGGCAGGACTGGGACCTGAACGCTCCCGAGCCGAAACACCGCCACATTTCGCACCTTTTCGCGCTGCACCCCGGCCGGCAGATTTCTCCGCATGCCCGAACTGGCCGGTGCGGTTCGCAAAAGCCTGGAGTTGCGGGGAGACGAAGGAACCGGCTGGAGCAAAGCCTGGAAGATCAACTGCTGGGCGCGGCTGCACGATGGAGATCACGCCTTCCGCCTGGTGCGTGAGCAGCTCACGGCCGTGGATAGCACCCAAACCAACTATCAGCGCGGTGGGGGCACCTATCTGAACCTGTTCGATGCGCATCCGCCGTTTCAGATCGATGGCAACTTCGGTGCGCTCTCCGGCATTACGGAGATGCTGTTGCAGAGCCACCTGATGTTCGACGACCCAACCGACCCCAAAGCCGATCGCTACGTCCTGCACCTGATGCCGGCGGTCCCATCCGCCTGGCCCGAAGGCGAGGTGAAAGATTTGCGGGCGCGCGGAGGGACCGAAGTGGACCTGAGTTGGAAGAATGGAAAAGCGGTATCGGCCGTATTCCGGCCAGCGGTGGATGCGGTGTGGAGAGTGCGGCCGCCGAAAGGGCAGAAGATCGCCCGAATCCGATCGGGAAGCGGAGCGGCGGCGTTCAAGGCGCAGGCCGACGGGTCGGTCGAGGTGAGGCTCGCTTGTGGCACGGAATATCGGGTGACGTTCGGTTGACAACTTCGCCACGGCCCGATTTCGAGAGCGGAGAACTCTGGACCGACAATCGCGGGGATTGGGTGCGGCGTAGCTTCGTGTCCCGTCCGGACAATGTGGTGGTCCAGTACCTGACCGCGCCCCAGGGACAGACGCTGAACACTACCATCGCGATTAACGCCGGAGGCGGCGGGCGCGGCGCTGCCGAGGCGGCGTTAGCTATGAGCGGGAGTTCGACACTCAGCGCTTGATCACCATCGGGCACTTCAGCCCGGACACGGGGAACATCGGCTTCGCGGGAGTGACGCGGGTGGTCCTCAGCGGCGGCTCGGCCCGCATGGAGAACGGCCAGTTGGTGGTCAGCGGCAACCAATCCGTGTTGCTGCTTACCCGGATCGAGTGGTACCACGGCTACAGCCGCGCCCAGGTCGAAACCTTGGCTCGCGCGGTGGACCGGATTCCGGCCGACTACGCGGCTCTGGTCGCCAGGCAGCGCAAGGTGCAGTCGGAAATCATGGACAGAGCGTCGATGAACTTCGGCGGAAGTATTCGCCCGCGCTGCTGGAGCAGATCTTCGATATGGGCCGCTACTGGCTTCTGGCCGAAGGCACGGGAGACTACCCGTCGATGTAGTCCAGGCCCGGCGTGATCGAGGTTCTGCCGGCGCGTCCCGAAACGCTCATTAAAGGCAGCGTCAAAGGCTTGTTGGCCCGCACCTTCGCCAAGGTGAACGACCTTAACTGGGACATGTCGGCGAAGACCGTGGACCTGACCGTCACCTCGCGGCAAAAGCAGGACATCACCCTAATCGCGCGCTCCGGGATTCAGACCATCACCGCGCCGGCCGGCGTGCTGCCCGCCCAACCGAAGCCGGGTGAGACGACCTGCACGCTGCGTCTGCCGCAGGGCACGCCGGTGATGCTACATATGAAGATGGGCTCGCACACGCCTTCGGACTGGATCCCCGGGACAGCCTCGCACTGAACGGAAGGGAGCCCGGATCATGATTTCCTTACGTCATTTCGCGGCGGCAAGCGCACTCCTCCTCTGGACCTCCGCTCCGGGAGTGGCGGCGGTCGCGTTTGCCGGTCCTTTCGGCGAACATATGGTCTTGCAGCAAGGCGTGCCCGTGCCTATCTGGGGCGCCGGTTGCCCCGGCGGCGATAACGTGACCGTCTCCATCGCCGGGCAGAGTGTCGGCACCAGGTCCGATTGGGCAGGCGGGTGGATGGTCCGGCTTGCTCCTATGAAGGCCGGCGGCCCATATCAAATGTTGATCGAAACCGGAGGAACCGGACCGTTGATTCCGTCCTCCGCCGCAAATTCGAGGGGCGGTGTGGAACTGAACGACGTTCTCGTCGGGGAGGTATGGCTGACGGCGGGACCGTCCGGCACGTCGGCGACGCAGATTTCTGGTGCCGGCTCCCCATGGATTCATGTCTTCCGGAACTCGCACTGGATGCTGGCTGCGCGGGACACGGCGACCGGGCAGGCCGCCCAGGCCTATTCATTCGCGCACGCACAGCATGAAAAGCTGAAAGTACCGATCGGCTTGATCGACAGTCTTTACCCTCCGATGGCGCCTTACGCGGTGCGCGGCGTCATCTGGGATGGCAAGGCGTACTCCGGCCCGGTCTGTGAATCCCTGGTGCCGGAAGGTACGGCTATCCGTCTGCGTTTCCGTTCGGCCGAAGGCGGCTTGACCCGCAAAAGAGAGTCGCTGGCCGGTTTTTTCATTGCGGGCGAGGACCGGAAATTCGTGGCCGCCAACGCGGAGATCGAGGGTGAGGAAGTCGTTGTATCGAGCCCTAATCTTTCCAACCCTGTTGCCGTGCGGTTCGGATATGACGGCGACCCGCCGCTAGATCTCTGTAATCGAGCGGGTGAGCCGGCATCGCCGTTCCGCACGGACGACTGGTAATCGGCAGAGAACTGGATTCGCAGCGTGAGGTGACCTTTATGTCTAAGTTTCGTCTTTTCGTCCGTGGTTTGATCCCGCTTCTGCTGGTGTCCCTTGTATGTGCCCAGACCGGCGGTGCTCCCACAACCGGGATCAAGATCAAAAAACCCGTCTTCGGCGGAGCCTGCAAGCTCTGTCCCTGGGGCGCGCTGGGCGAGATCGTGAAAACCGCGATGCAGCCCTACAAGTACGACGTGCAGATTTGCTACAACTGCAACCGGGCAGACGCCCCACGGATTGTGGGCGATGCGAAAGTGCCGCCTCCGTATGAGCCGGACCCCAATGTTCCCGAGATTCTGGCACCGCGCAACGCCCCCGGACTCGGCCCGGTGGACTTCGGGGCTACTGCCGTCCAGTTCCTGGTGGGCGCCTATCGCGGGACGGGCGGATACGCGAGTGAGAAACCCAGAACCAATCTGCGCCTGATTGCCAACATTCAATCGCCGAACTATCTACTGGTAGCGGCGAAGAAGGAGACCGGGATCACCGACATGGCACAGATCCGCCAGAAGCGGTGGCCTGTCCGCATCCTCGTGGGCGGGACGGGCGGCGGGCTTGAGACGGCTATTCTGGCCTTCTACGGACTCTCGAGACAGTCCATCCAGGACGCCGGGGGCCACATCGGCAGTGCGGCCGCGGACCGCGACAACTTCGACGTGGCCATCGGCGCTGGTGGCGGCCTGACTACGGCCCCGGAGTGGAGGGTCTGGACCGAGATCAGCCAGAAGTTCGACCTCGCTTTCCTAGAGCTCCCCGAAGAGCTTCTGGCAAAACTGGCCAGGGATAGCGAACAGGACCGGGGGATCATTCCCCCCGGCTTGTACCGCGGCGTGGAGCGTCCCATCCCAACGGTCGTGCGCACTGGAACAGTAGTCTACGGCCGCGCGGACATGCCGGACGACTTCGCCTACACCGTGGCGAAAGCGCTGGACGAACAGCAGCAACTGCTGCAGTGGAGCCACCTGAACTTCTCCTACAACATTCACACCGTGTGGAAAGCGTACGAAGTTCCCTTGCACCCCGGGGCGGCACGCTACTACAAGCAGCATGGCTACATGAAGTGAAGTTTCCGCCTCATCGGATAAGCCTCTGCGCGAACTCGTTGAGGCCCCTCCGCCAGGTCAGCCACTCATGGGCGGTTCCCGGTGATTCGTACCAGACGTATCGGATGCCGGTCTTCTCAAACTGCTCGCGGGCGTGTTCCGCCGCCTTGTGTCGCGATTCTTCCGCCGTGCCGGCCGCGATGAATAGCAGACGTCTTCTTGTTGAACTCCGCCGCGTCGCTCAACACTCCCCGTAAGACGTCTTCACGTCCAGCGTCCCCAATACCGTGCCGCTGAACGAACCGAAATAGGAGAACTTGTCCAGGTTGCCCAGCCCGACCTGGAGGGCGACCGCCGCACCCATGGAAATCCCGGCGATGCCCGCCGTCGTAATCAAGAGCCCGGCGAATAGTTTCATCGTTGAAGCCTCCTGCGAAAAGAGGTTATAACGTGCGGAGATCTTTTGAACATCGGTGGATGTCGAAAGGTGGCCGAACGACTATCGCATGATGCCGACACGCTACGGATTCACATGCCACTCTTCGGCGCGGCTGCGGATCAAGCGGATGGCGCGCTGCGCATGGGCCACGGCATCGTCCACTTTGTATGTGGAGCCGGCTTCGCGGGCCAAGCGGTACTTGAGAACGAAGCCAACCACTCCGATGCCGTTCAGATACTCCGCAACGTAGGTGCCTTCCTGATCGAAGTTGAGAAACTGGTGGCCGCCGCTGGGCGCAATCACCACCGCAGCGCCCGAGGCCTCTCTGGCGGCTGCAGAAAGACCGTGAGCGACGGGTTGTGAACGCTTGTTACCTCCAGGTAACCATGCTTCTGGTTTGGCGGTTCCTCGACTTCCTTGGCAGTCTTGCCTTCCGAGCCGGGCGCTCCGTTTGTCCAAAGGGGAACCGCCGGATGATCGGCGGCAAGCGCCATTCCCGAGAACAAGAGAGAAAGACAGACAGCTATCGCCCGCATGAGGGAATTGTATACCGGAATTCAAGACGGCCTATGCAATCCTCAGTTGCCTGCAACTGGCCGGCGTGATACTCTCCTGAAGGCAAGACCATGCGAAGAACTATTTCTATATTTGCGGTAGTAGCACTTGCGATTTCCCTCGCCGCCCAGACCGGCGGCAAGGCGCCGAAACGTTTCGTCATCTCCGATTTCGGGGCGGTGACGGACGCGGCCACGGTCAATACCAAAGCCATCCAGGCGGCTATCGACAAGTGCGCGGCTTCGGGCCGCGGCGTGGTGGTCGTGCCGAAGGCACGTTTCTCAAGCGGTGCCATCTTTCTGAAACAAGGTGTGAACCTCGCTGTGGAAAAAGACGGCGTCCTCGAGGGGACCACCAATATCGACGACTACCCCGTGATCGATACACGCTGGGAAGGAACAATAGAGCCGTGGACGTCGGCATTTGTGAATGCCGGAAGGATGACGGACCTGGAGATCTCGGGGGAAGGCACAATCGATGGGTCCGGCGAGGAGTGGCTACAGAAGTATCCACCGCGGCGGCCGGGCGATTCGCCTTCTCCGGCTCAGCCGTCAACTCAACTCAAGCGCGGGAAGCCGCCTCTGATTGGCATTCAGAATTCCAAGCGCGTGCGTGTGGCCGGCCTGAACCTTCACAACCAGGCCATCTGGTGCCTGTTTGTTTTATGTAGCGAAGACGTGCTGGCGGAGCGGAACACGATATTCCGAGTTCCGACGGCATCGATATCGATTCCTCCAGGGGCGTGCGCATCAACAATGTGTATATCGACATCAACGACGATTGCATTTCGATCAAGTCGGGAAAAGACGCCGACGGTCTGCGCGTCAATCGCCCGGCGGAAGATATTGTCATCGAGAACTCCCACTTTGCTTATGGGCATGGAGGCGTGGCTATGGGGAGCGAGACATCTGGCGGAATCCGCAATATCGAAGTCCGGAACTGCGTAGCGGATTCGGGGAATTGGGCGCCGATTCGCTTCAAAACGCAGCCCAGCCGCGGCGGCGTGGTGGAGAATATCACTCACCGCGACATAACTCTACACGCCACCAGGCAAACTTTCGAATTCAATCTGGAATGGCGCATGGTGCCGCCCATCGCACCTCCCGCGAAAGTGCTGCCGGTAGTCCGCAACGTCAAAATCATCAATGTGTCGGGCGATGTCGATTCTGTGGGTATCATTCATGGCCTGGCAGACAGTCCGATTCGCGACATTCATTTCGAGAATTGCCGTATCACGGCGCAAACGGGCTTCCGGCTGGATCATGCGCGCAACGTGGACCTGGCCGGTCTCACACTCGATGTGAAAAACGGCGAGCCGGTGACGAAGACCGATGTGCAGTAGAGGGCTCGGGAGATCTATACATGAAGCGACTACTTATCTTGGGAGTTTTGGTGTTCGCCGCGGCTGCCTCACTGCCCGCTGCCTCCTTCGACGTAACAACCTTCGGCGCCAAGGGCGACGGCAAGACGCAGAATCGCGCCGCTATCAACAAGGCAATTGAAGCGGCAGGCGCGGCCGGTGGCGGGACAGTCGAATTTCCGGCCGGCACGTGGATCACGGGCTCGATTCGTTTGCGCAGCAATGTCACGCTCCGGCTGGAAGCCGGATCTGTGATTGCAGCGAGCACCGATGCCACGGAGTACGATGGCGCGGAGCCGAACCAATGGGACAAGTTTCAGGATTTCGGGCACAGCCATTTCCATAACAGCCTGATTTGGGGCGAGGGCTTGGAGAATATCGCCATCGTCGGCGGTGGCCGCATTTCCGGCGCGCCATTGGTGCGAGAACGGGGAGCCACCGCAGACAAGGCCATCGCGCTCAAGCTCTGCCGCAACGTAACGTTCCGCGACTTCAGTATCTTGAGCGGCGGCCACTTCGGAATCCTCGCTACCGGCGTGGACAATCTGACCGTCGATAACGTCATCATCGACACAAATCGCGACGGCATCGACGTCGATTCCTGCCGTAACGTGCGCATCTCCAACAGCAGCGTCAACTCGCCCAACGATGACGCCATCGTTCTCAAGGGTACGCACGCGCTGGGCGCGGCGCGGGTCAGCGAGAATATTACCATTACCAATTGCCTGGTGAGCGGATTCGAGATCGGCTCCCTGCTGGACGGAACATACAAGCGCACCGTAAAGCAGGCGCCGGACCGCGACGGCCCAACCGGGCGAATCAAAATCGGCACCGAGTCGGAGGGCGATTTCCGTAATATCGCGATCTCCAACACGGTCTTCGATACCTCCCGCGGCCTGGCGCTTGAGAGCGTCGATGGGGCGCATATCGAAGACGTCACGGTATCCAATATCGCCATGCGGGATGTATCGAACGCCCCCATCTTTATTCGCCTGGGCAGCCGCATGCGCGCGCCGGAAGACACGGCCATCGGCACGGTGAAGCGGGTGAGCATCAGTAACGTCACGGTCTTTAACGCCGATCCACGACACGGTTCGATCATCAGCGGTATTCCGGGACACGACGTGGTGGACGTAAAGTTGAGCAACATCCGGATTATGTACCGCGGCGGTCTGACGCTCGATCAGGCGGCGAAACAGCCCGCCGATCTGGTGAATACCTTTTTCTTCCGTGCGACCGGCGGAGTTCCACCGCGCGAGGCCTACGACACTCCGGAGCGGGAGAAGGAGTATCCCGAGCCTTCCATGTTCGGGATTTTGCCAGCTTATGGATTCTTCATAAGGCATGCAAAGGGGATTGACCTGAATGATGTCGACGTCAGTTTTATGAAGGAGGACCGGCGGCCGGCGTTTGTGTTGGATAGCGTGGAGGGGATTGGACTGGAGCATTGCAAGGCGGCCCGGACGGATGGCGTTCCGGGGCTGGTGATGATGAAGGCGAAGAAAATTAAGATTCACGGCACCGAGGGTCTCGCGGATTTTCAGGGAGACAGCGCCGGAAAAAAGGAAATGTAAAGGTTCAAGCTAACTCGTCGGTGACTCTGCCAAGTTCCACTCCGGTCAGGGTCACTATGGCTCCGGGTTCAACAGTCACTTCCCAAGCATCGCCCTTCGCGGCGGGCGCCGGCTCGACGGCGTTCTCCAATTGCGGGCTGGCGGTTTCCCGGTAGCGGAATATCGCGCCGGGCCATCTAATGGAACTTTTCAGGCGAACGGTGGATCGGTTCAACACGATCAGCGTGTGCCAGCCTCCGTTGCCGGTGAAGGCCGTCACGAAGAGATTCGGATTCGAACTGGTGCTCCGGACGCGAGTCATGCCTTCCCGGACGCGGCGAGAGTAAGCGCCGAAGACACGTAGCTGATGGCTGGCGGCCACGGGCGCGAACCCGTGCTCGGGGTCTGGCACCATCAGGGTGCGGGTCCAACCGTAAGAGGGCTGAGTGACATTGAGCAGAGTCCAGCAGTACATGGCGCCGCAGGCGTCCAGCGAAGTGAGCAGTCTGTGGTAGAGCTGCCCCATGGCCAGCGCGATGCGGTACGTTCGGGTCTGGAACGCAGGGTTGTTGACGCAGAGCTCCGAGGCGAGAAATGGCTTGGACCCGATGGCTTCTTTCATCTCGCGCGCACGCACGTCGAAGCCGTCGGGATCGTAGAAGAAATTCTGATAGTCGTAAACGTTGGAGGTAGCGTAATCGATGGCCTTCCACGACGCGTCCGTCCCATGGAACGCACGCGCGGCGGCAACACCTTCAGCCAGCGTGGGCGGATTGTGCATGTGGATCTTCACGTCTCGGAAACCCGCGTCATCCAATGCCCGGCGCAGCGTAACAGCCATCTGCTGCCAGACCTCCGGCGGCTGCCTGACCTCATTTTGAACGCCCACAATTTCGGGCGGCGCGCCGGTCTTTTCCTTCGAAACCCGGCAGTAGCTCACCATCGCCTTGGCGTACTCGGACATCTTGGGCAGATCGGTGATCTTCCCCTGGCCGTCGCGTTGCCTGGCCCATACCGGCAACTCCCAGAACTCGAAGATCACTTTGCCTCCCAGTTGCCTCACGCGGCGGTTATAACCGAAATCGCTGGTCTCGCAGTTGGGGAAGTTGTCGCCATAGTAGTGCGGGGAGGCGTCCTCCGGACGGTCCCAGTTGGTCATTTCGGGATTGAGTTGCGCGCCGATGGGGTATTCACGGTGCAGGAGCAGATTGTATTCCACCAGCTTTCGCCACCATGCGCGTTTGCCTTCCGGGCTGAGTTCAGCATAGGCCGGCGGGGTGGTAGTGCCTCCCCATCCGATCATTTGCTGGTAGCGAGTGGCGGGGTCGACGTCGACGGCGGCGGTTCCCACCACGGCCGGCAACAGGCGGCCGCGGAAACCACCTTCTTCTCCAGCCATAGCCAACTGATGGCGATTGATATCAAGGTCGCAATGTTGCACGAGGGATTCCTGGCCGTTGAGCGCCACTCGCAACGTGAGACGGTGATCGAGCGTGACGGCGATGGATTGCAGCCGTCCGTCATATTCCAGGCTGCTTTCTTCCACGACGGCTTCCGGATGCCGGGCGTTTTTCACCGGGGAGTACTTGGCGAGCGCCGGCGAATCGTCGTAACGCTGGACCAATCTGACTTTTCCCGCGCCAACTTCCAGGGTGAAGCCTCCCATGGGACCGGTGAAGATCCAAAGCAACCGGGATTGCGCGGTCTTCCAATCGTCGATAACCAGGGTTCGTTCGAAGAGGGCCGGCAACCATTCCGTGAAGTATTGGCGGCGCAGGCCGGTGACCTTCCATTTCATGCGGGGCGAAGGAGGCAGGGGCAAATCGAACGGCTCACCACCGGCCGCGACGGCGGGCCAGGCCGGCAAAGTGATCTTCTGTGATGGGGCCGGAGCGGCCTGTGCGACGGCAGATGCCGAGAGCAGGGTAGTATGAAAATCGCGTCGTGAAATCTTCATAGAACGTCCCACGCTATCCAATGCTGCCGCCGATGTCAATCAAGGTACACAGTGCTGGCTTTGGGATGGCGTTGGGACTCAATCGAGCTGTACACCCAGCCGGCATCCTTCGATCTGCGAGTAGCAATTTTCAATGTAGCTCGACGATTTCTCGCGCGTCCGCCAGCATCGCGGGAGTTGATCCTTCGCCGCCGAACCGAGGCGGAATCGGCTGAAAAAGGGCCGCCGCGCCGATATTCCCACGCCGTCCGCACGTTTCGTCCACCGCACAGGCCGCTGTCGCCCGGCTATGGGTTCCAGAAACCAAGAACAAGACGTTGGAGGAAATCGAGAGGGCTGGGGGGCGAACAGGCGGTCATCATGCTCCCGCAGATGTGACAGGCGATCCGCTGCCCGGCGCCGGGGGCCTCTTCGATCAGTTCGCACTCTCGAAGTCACGACCCACCGTCCCGACGCTCCGCGGCCGCTTCCGCCAAGGCGGCCACATTCTCCATCGGGACATTAGGCAGAATCGCTTCGTGGCTCGGGCTTGCAATGAAATGCGGCCCCAGCAGTCCCCGCACGCGGAGCACTTCGGCGCGAATCTGATCCGAAGTTCCGTTCGTCATAATATGTTGCGCGTCGATCCCGCCCATGAAGGCGATGCGGCCTTTGAACTCCTGTGCGAGCCGTTCGGCTTCCATGTTCCGCGCCAGCGCCTGCAACGGATGCAAACAGTCCACGCCGGCATCGATCATCCGGCCAATCACCTTGTACACGGAACCGCAGGAATGCAACACAACCTGGTAGCCGTGCCGGCGTGCCTGCTCCGCGAAGCGGCGCAGCTAGGGGAACACGAACTCCTCAAGATCAGCGGGGCTGCAAATCAGTCCTCTTTGGCTACCCAGGTCGTTTCCGAAGAAGAAGCCGTCCATCAGGCCGCCCGCAGCTTCGAAAAAACGCTATTTGGCTTGGTAGTAAAATTCGCAGACCTTGTCGGTCACGAGGTGCACCGATTTCGGGTTCGAATGCATTTTGACGAAATACTCTTCCATGCCGAATAGGTCGGCGACATTATGGAAGTAGCAGGTCCAAAAGCCGCTTAACCGGTATACATCCCCTGCCTCCCGCAGATCGCGGAGGCAGGATTCGAAGTTCAGGTACCCGGGTTTAGGCCAAGGGAAGCCTTCGACCTCGGCGGGCGAGGTATAGCTGGCCAGCGGTCCAACACTGCCATGCTTTTCGCGGTCTAGCCCCAATACTGTTCACTTAACAATCCTGATACGCTTGGATATGTCGATGCGATGGGTGCGCATCGGCTTGCGTGGGCGTAGAGGGTAGTTACTCGTCTTGCGCTTCACGCCGCGCGGG
>JBEKZL010000175.1:0-15958 GCA_049509915.1 Bryobacteraceae bacterium
CTTTCAGCCTTAGTGGATTGCAGTCCCTCCAACTCCAGGTTGACGGGGCCCTCAGCAATGCGGTCTCGCTGCTGTTCCAGTGAGGCGGCCAGCCCAATTCGGGCCGTTCCCGCCGGACGCCTAGGCGGAGAGCCTCACGCGCGATACGGAACGCAAGGGGCAATCCAGAGGGGTTCCGAGTGGGCGGCCTTGGTTGTGCCCGTAGAAAGAGAATGAGCAACGTGGCTGCCGACGCGCCCTCACTGGCGGCTGCGCGCAAACCGCGTCATGGCTTCCAGATTCGCGTACGGCGTGCCGCGCGGCACCTCGCAGCCGGCGCCCACAATGTAAGCTGGGCCAGCCTGCTCGAAGCACTCCGCCAGCGTGGCCTCCACCGAAGCGGGCGTGCCGTCGCGCAGCTCGCGCACCGGGTCGATATTGCCGAGCAGCACCTGCGTCTCTGCCATGGCGCGGCGCGCGTGGCCGAGCGGCGTTGGAAAATCCAGGTCGATGATGTCGGCGCCGGTCCGTCCCATGCCTTCCACGATGCGTTTCGTATTGCCGCAGATGTGCAGCCGCACCGGCACGCCGAGGGTGTGGATGGCGGCGATCAGGCGCTGCTCCCAGGGCAGCACATGTTCGAGGTACAGCTTGGGCCCCACCAGCGAAGCCGCCGCATCGCCCACCCCGATCAGGGTCGCGCCCGCCTCCACCTGCGCCCGCGCGAACTCGAGTTCCAGCCGCACCGTGAAGTCGAAGAGCGCTTCCACGAAGGGCGGATCGTCGAACAAATCCAGCATCAGGGTGTTGAGCCCGCGAAGATCGGCGCTCATGGCGCACGGCCCTTCCACCCACCCTTCCACGATCAGGGTCGCACCGGCGCCATCCGCCAAGAACCGCACCGCCTCGACGCGATCTCGCATGCGTCCGGGCGCGGCCAGGTCTGGAAGGCGCAGGCCCTCCAGCTTGCTCTTCTTGTCGAGCAGCGCGCGGCTTTCCACAATGGCGGGCGGCTGGTCGTCGAACCACTCCACGGTGGCGCCGAGGTCGGAAGCTTCGCGCGCCGGGTCGGAAATCGCCGACACGTAGTCGAAGTCGAAACGCTCCGCCACCTCCGCCTGTGCGTCGGCCAGGATGCGATGATCGCGCGCGTACTCACCGTAGCGCACGCCTGCAAGGTCGCCGGCGAACATCATCGTGATGGGCATCAGCGGCAGCGAATCGGTGGGTTCGCCGCGCAGTTTCGCGAGAATGCGTTCCTTGCCCGTCATAGCCGACAGGCGATTTATAGCACGAATGCGGCGTCAGCTTCACCAAGCTCTGAACTCTGATGTTGTGGAATTTGGGCTGAGCCACGCCTTGCGATTTGTGGGGCAGGCCCTCGGCCTGCGGCGGCCTCCCAGGCCGCCCCGCCGCAACGCACCATCCAAACATGATCCTAAAAGAAGCACGTGGCTTTCCGTCTGCTTGATCGGCCCCGCCGCAGCCAAGCGGCCTGGGAGGCCGCCGCAGGCCGAGGGCCTGCCCCACAGCACACACCGCCCACGCCAGAATGGGTCAACCTATTCTCCTTGACGACGCGAAATGCCGGGACAACCTCGGGAGTACGGAGCTGACCGCTGAACGCTGTCAACTACACACGCGCGATGCGCTCGATGGCTTCGTCGATCTCGGCTGTGCTCTTGAAGCCGATGGTGACCGCGTCTACCGCACCCAGGTTCATGGCGAACTTCATGGCGGCATCGCGATCCTCGAAGCTGGTGAACCGGCCTTCGCCGCACAGCTTCATGCTGATGACGCCCATCCCCTCCCCATGCACCTTCCTGGTGTGCGCCACCACCTCGTCCACGTTGCCGGGTTCCGGCGTCTCGCGCACGCTGTCGGCATCCATGCGGGTGCCGTTATGGTTCATGCGGATCATGGCGATATCCAGCCACTTGTTGCCGGGGAAGGTGCGCAGCGCCGGCAGCCCGTGTACCGAGGCTCCATGGGCGAGAATGATCTTCTTGTCCTTAGCTTCGGAAAGGCCGTCCTGGAGCGGTTTGTAGTCCTGCTCCCAGGTCGGCGGGCGCAGGCAGTGCAGCAGTAGAATATCGATGTACTCGGAATTGAGCGCTGTGCGGAATCCATCGATTTTCTCCGCCGTCGGCGCGCCGGTGCCCGGCGTGGTGTACTTGGTCATCAGCCGGTAGCTGTCGCGAGGCAGCCCCTTGAGCGCGATGGCCAGCATTTCCGGCATGCCGCGATAACCTTCGGAAGTTTCGAAGAAGCGAATGCCGTGGTCATAGGCGTACCGCACCAGGCGGGTGAAGCCGTCCTGCCCGAGTTCACGCTGTACACGGCCGCCAAAGGTTCCGGTGCCGAAGGCGAGGCGCGTCACTTTCACTCCCGATTTACCCAGCGTTACCCAGTCGGTGGCCGAACGCTTGCCGGCTTCCGCCAGTGCCACCCGGCTGCCCATCCCTGCCAGTACGGTCGCACCGATACCAGCTTTGAGAAAACCGCGCCTGCTCGTTTGCGCCATGGTTACCCTCTCCTCTATACGGATACTCTACTACGGAACGGCCGGCCGCCGGCGCGCGCGTCAAACCAGGATGTCTTTGACCACCTCGCCCGAGATGCCGGTCAGGCGCACGTCCAGGCCCTGGAATTTCACCGTCAGCCGCTTGTGATCGATGCCCAGCAAATACAGCATGGTGGCGTGAAAATCGTGTACGCTGACCGGGTTCTCCTGAGCGGCGTAGCCGAATTCATCGGTCGAGCCGTAGGTGATTCCCGGTTTGATGCCGCCGCCGGCCAGGAAGAAGGAGAAGCCCTTGATGTGGTGATCGCGGCCGTCGCCGCTCTGCGACATGGGCGTGCGGCCGAACTCGCCGCCCCAGATGATGAGCGTGTCGTCCAGCATGCCGCGCTGTTTCAGGTCGGTAATCAACGCGGCGGTGGGCTTGTCGACTTCTTCCGCTTTGAGCGCGATATTGGCTTTCAATCCGCCGTGGTGGTCCCAGTCCCTATGGTAGAGCTGGATAAACCGCACCCCACGCTCCGCCAGGCGGCGGGCCAACAGGCAGTTGGATGCGAAAGACCCGTCGCCGGGCCGCGCGCCGTACATTTCGAGAACCTGCGCGGGCTCGGCGGAGACATCCACCAGGCCCGGCACGCTCGATTGCATGCGAAACGCCATCTCATACTGCGAGATGCGCGTCTGGATTTCGGGGTCCTGGAGGGCCGCAAACTCGGCGCGGTTCAGCCGGTTGATGGCGTCCACCGATTCCCCTTGCAGGGTTTGGCTGATGCCCGCCGGATTCTGTATATAGAGGACGGGGTCGCCGATCGAGTTAAGCTTCACTCCCTGGTACTTGCTGGGCAGCAGGCCGGCCGACCACTGGCGCTGGGCGATGGGCTGCATCTGCCCGCCGCGCCCGCTGGAAAGCAGCACCACGAATCCGGGCAAATCCTTGGTTTCCGCGCCCAGGCCGTAGAATACCCAGGAACCCATGCTGGGCCGTCCGGCGATGAAGTTGCCGGTGTTCATGACGGTGTGGGCTGGGTCGTGATTGATCTGTTCGGTCCACATCGAGCGCACGATGCAGATGTCGTCGGCGACCGCGCCGATATGGGGAAACAGCTCGCAGATCTCCTGCCCGGATTTGCCGAATTTGCGGAACCCGTACTGCGGCGCGAAGCACAGCAGCGGTTTGCCTTGAAGCTGCGCCACCTGCTGACCCGTGGTGAGCGAGTCGGGCATGGGCTGCCCGTTGCTCTGCGCGAGCTTAGGCTTATAGTCGAAAGTCTCCAGGTGCGAGGGGCCGCCCGCCTGGTACAGGAAGATCACCCGCTTGGCTTTCGGCGCAAAGTGGAGCGGATTGACCGCGCCATGCGAGGCGGCTAGCGGCGGCGCATCGGCCGCGAAAAGGCGCGGGTTCAGTAGCGAGTTCAGGCCAATCAGCCCGAGCCCGGCCATTCCCCGGCCGAGAAACGTACGTCTGCCCAGATCCTGGCAGTGCGGACAATCAGTTGCGCGTGATGGTTTCATGCATGTTCAAAATGGCACGGGCTACGGCGGTCGTAGCCGCCAGGTCGACCGGATTCAGGCCCTTTACGAGCGGCGACTCGCCGGCACGAACCAACTCATCGGCGCTGGAGGGTGACCGCCCAAATTCGGCGCTGCTCCGGCGGTAGAGATCCATCAGGATTCGGCTCTCTTCGGCGCTGGGCTGGCGGCTTACGGTGCGTTCGAAAGCCCAGGCTATGCGGTCTTGGGCGGCGCTCTTCGATTGCAGCATGCGCTGGGCCAGGGCGCGCGACGCTTCCACATAAGTCGGGTCGTTCAGCAGCACCAGAGCCTGCAGCGGCGTATTGGAGTTGTTTCGATTGATGGTGCACTCCTCGCGCGTGGGGGCGTCGAACGCCAGCAGGCTCGGATGCAGGAACGAGCGCTGCCAGAATGTATAAACACCGCGCCGATAGAGGTCCTCGCCGCGGCTGGCGGCATATTCGCGTTTGGGAAAGTTGAGGGCGGCAAGATACCCGTCCGGCTCGTAAGGCTTCACGCTCGGACCGCCAAAATCCTCCACCAGCAGACCCGATACCGCCAGCGCCACGTCGCGAACGTTTTCCGCGTCCAGGCGAAAACGGCTCTGCCGCGCCAGCAGCCGGTTATCGGGATCCCGCTCCGCCAGTTCGGGCGTGGTCAGCGAAGACTGTCGGTAGGTTTGGCTGGTGACGATCAACCGCTCCACGTGTTTGACGTCCCAGCCGTGCGTGCCCTCCGCCTGGAATTGCGGCCGCATGAATTCCGATGCGAGCCAATCGAGCAGTTCCGGATGGATGGGCCACTCCCCCTGCGATCCAAGGTCGTCCAGCACTTTCGAAACGCCCATGCCGAAAAACTGGCGCCATAGCCGGTTCACGAACACCCGCGCGGTCAGCGGGTTTTGGGGCGATACCAGCCAGTTGGCCAGGTCGAGCCGATTCGCCCGGCGGCCGCCGGTATCGAGCTTGCCAAGGAAAGCGGGGATGGCCGGCTCGACGATCGCGCCGGAATCGTCCATCCAATTTCCTCGCGGCAGTATGCGCGTCTCCGCCGGAGCGGTGGCTTCCGAAACCACCACGTGCGGGATGGAGGCCGCGAGCCGGGCAGCCTGCCCCTCGATGCGGGCCAGTTGGGCCATCGGTGCCGCGGCTTCCGGCGAACTCCACTGATAGACTTGCGCGATCTTGCTCTTGTCGCCGTCGCTGCGCTTGTCGTTCGCGGTTTCGAGGGCCTTCCGCAGATCGTCGGGGATGTTCTGGCCCTTTTCGATATCGGGCCAGGGAAACTCGCCGGTCGAGAGCCACAGGCGGAAACGGCCGGTGACGGCGCGGCGAATTTCGGAATCGTGGTGCAGGCGGACGGTGACCATCGCAGCAGGGCCGGTGCGAAGCGGCTGGGCGAAACGTAGCGCCAGAAAGATCTTGGGCGTCTCGTTATACGTGGCGACCGCCCATCCGGTGTGCGCGTCCCCATCGACGGCGGCGATGGCGGGATATTCTTCGGCGGGATTCTTGAGATTGGAGATGGCGCCGGAAAACCCCAGCGCCGCGCCGGCGGTCTCGGCGTCGACTTCGGTAAGCACCAGTCGGTCGGCGCCTCGCGCCACGCGGATGCCCGGCAGGCTTTCGTCCTGCACAATCTCGATTCCCAGCATCGTCCAAGTGCCGGCTCCGGGCTTGAGCGTCACGGTATAGGTTTCGTTGTCGGGGTTGGGTCCGCTGGCAACTACCAGCCCGTCGCCTGGCTTGCGCTCAGAAGTCAGGTTGGTGCCGTCGTAGCTGGTGAAATCGACCGGTTCGTCGCGGTAGACCTTCAGCACGGCGCCGTGGGCCGATTCGGCGGAAATCGGCCGCTCGACATGCCAGCTTCGCCCGGCGCTGTCGCTCGAAAGCAACCGTTTCTCCCAGGCAGCCTGTCGGTGCTTCAGGTTCTTGACCACCGCGTTCCAGGTGGCGCGCGCGCCTTCCAGTTGGGCGTTCAGTTCGTCCAGCTCTTTCTGCTGCCCCGGAGCCGGCAGGGCGAGTTGCGAACCCCAGGCTTTGGGCCCGCGGTCCGGCACCAGCCCGGTTTCCTTGATGTCGGCAAAGAACGCCTTCATGGAATAAAAGTCGCGCGCCGTGAACGGGTCGAACTTGTGGTCGTGGCATTCGGCGCAACCGAGCGAGCTGCCCATCCAGACGGCCGCGGTGGTGCGCACGCGGTCGGCGCCGTACTTGGCCAGATACTCTTTGGGCTGGATGCCGCCTTCCGCCGACGTGCGATTGAGGCGGTTGTAAGCCGATGCCACGCGCTGGTCCCGGGTTGGGTTGGGCAGAAGGTCGCCGGCAAACTGCTCGCGCGTAAACTGATCGAACGGCATGTTGTCGCGGAAGGCCCGCAACACGTAATCGCGATAGGGCCAGGCCGGAAAAGCGTTATCCCCGTGAAAGCCGCAGGTATCGGCATAGCGCACCACGTCCAGCCAATGCATGGTCTGTTGTTCGGCATAGCGGGCCGACCCCAACAGGCGATCCACCACTCTCTCGTAAGCGCCGGGTGCCGGGTCGTTGAGATACGCGGCGACTTCTTCGGCGGTCGGCGGCAGCCCGGTCAGGTCCAGCGAGACGCGGCGGATCAGGGTGCGGCGATCGGCTTCGGCCGATGGCCTCAGGCCTTCGCGCGCCAGACGGTCCTGAATGAAGGCGTCGATGGGATTGCGCACCGGCGCGGACGGGCTCGCACTGCGGGGCGCTTCGGCCCGCAGAATCGGTTGATACGCCCAGTGCCCTTCGTACCTGGCGCCTTCCGCCACCCACTGCCGGATGGTATCTTTCTGCGCGGCCGTCAGCTCTTTATGGATGGAGGCCGGCGGCATCACGCGGGCGCCGGTAGCAAAGATGCGCTGCACGATGGCGCTCGATTCCGGATGGCCCGGCACGATGGGAACGACACCACCCGGAGCCGGCTTCAGCGCTTCCTCGCGAACATCCAGCCGCATATTGGCCATGCGGGCGCTTCGGTCCGGCCCGTGGCAGCGGAAACAGGTTTCCGACATGATCGGGCGGACATCGCGATCAAAGCGGATTTCCGCGTGGAGCAACACCGGCGCCAGCAAACCGGCGCACAAGGCCAAGCTTGAGATTCCCCTCGCCACTAGTGGAGCAGTATACACCAATAAGCCCAGCCGCGCGCTTATCCGATCTGGGAAGGTGGTCGGGGCCCGGTAGGCGATCGCAAGCACGCCTGACCGCAACCGGGCCGCGGCCGCGAGGGCGTGCCACATGGGCCCGCGGCCAACCAAAAGGGATGAAGACGTTTGTAGCGGGAATCGTGTCCCCCCTCACCGCTGCCCAAAATCTTCCCGGTGAATCACAAACTCCGGATACGCTCCCGCGCCCAGTTCGTGCAGGTCCAGGCCCTGGCGTTCGCCCCGGTCGGACACTCGCTGGGGATATATGCGAGTCAAGAGCCAGTGCCAGGCGTAGAAAACCGGCAGGGCGAAACCGAGCAGCGTCGAGGCACCTACAAGCTGCGCCAGAAACTGTCCGTCGCCCGATCCCGGGATGTCGGCCAGCAGCCCCATGGCCAGCACGCCCCACAATCCGCCAACGCCATACACGGAGATGGCGCCGCCCGGGTCGTCCAATTCCAGGTAGATATCGAGCCACTCCACGCTCAACGGAATCAGCAGCCCGGCTATGGCACCCACGAACACGGCGGCAAAGGGTGTGAAGAATGCGCACGCGCCGCTCGATGCCACCAGTCCGCCCACCCAGCCATTGGCGCACAAGCTGGCGTCGGGCCGCCGGAAGCGGACGCGCGTGACGGCGGCGGCGGTGAGCGCGCCCGCCGCGGCCGCAAATGTAGTATTCACGCCCACCAGGGCCAGCGCATTCGCGGAAACCCCGCCGAACAACAATGTTCCCGCCCCATTCAGCCCCAACCATCCCACCCATGCCAGCAGGCATCCGGCCAGCACCAGCACGGTGTTATGGCCGGGCAAGGCCACCGGCATGCCGTCGGAGGTATGTTTCGAGCGGCGCGGCCCCAGCGTCCAGCACAATGCCAGCGCGCTCATGCCGCCCAACGCGTGAATCGCGCCGGCGCCCGCCAGATCCACGTAGCCGCGACCCAAGCCGTATCTACTGCCGAGCGCCGCCAGCCACCCGCCGCCCCACGTCCAGTGCGCGAACAGCGGGTACATGCCGCCGGCCAGAAATACGGTGGAAAACAACGCGGCGCCCAATCGCCAGCGATCCGTGCCGGCTCCCAACGGGATCAAAGCGCACAAACCGGCCGCAAACACGCCGAAGCAAGCCACTAATCCGGCGGGTGAGCCGGATGCCGTCAGGCTGCGCAGAAAAAAACTCCCCGCTCCGATCCAATTCCAGGGTTTTCCCCCCACCAGAATGGTGTGCCCCGGCACGCCCACCGCTCCCTGCCAGGCGAATCCGCAAACGCCGTAAACCAGGGCAGCCACGGCGGCGATGGCGAGCGACGTCAACATGGTATGCGCCGCGCTTCGCGAACGGCTCAAACCGGTATGAATCAGGGCCACGCCGGCTGCGGCCAGTGGAACCAGGAAGATCAGAAATGTCGCGAGCGCGGCAGCAGTCTCACTACAGACAGGTCCGCCGGCCGGGTTCATGTATTGCCCCCGCGGTTCCCCAGGTGTGCGCGCGCGGCCAAGCCGAGGCCCAGGAATTGCACCGCCACACCGGCGGCGGCGAATCCACCTCGCGACGCAGGCGAGTTCAGCAGCACAACCGCTGCCAACACAATCGCCCATCCCGCCAGGGCCATAAGGAAGCCGGCCATTTTCATAGACTGCGGCGCGTTGTCACCTGCGAATCGCGGACTGCGATCTCCTTCGATGAGAATAGCCCAGGTGACATGAGAATTTATCAAGGAATTCTAAATCTATCCTATTCAAATTATCTATTGGCATGCGTCCCCCGCCTGCAGTAGCCTTACCGCTATCTACTCTTTCTTATAAATACTTTATGTCTGACGCCATCGAAATCGGATTGACCCCAACCCTGGGCTTCACGGGGCGGGCGGCGCGGCGTGCCACGCCGGCGCCCAGCTGCGCTTAAATGCTGACAATCGAATTCGCACAAGCCTCCGATTGCGGGCGCGTGCGAGACCACAACGAGGACTACCTGGGGCACTTCGCGCCGGCAGACGCGGGGGAGATTCGGAACCGGGGATGGCTGTTTGCCCTGGCCGACGGCGTCGGCGGGCAGGACCAGGGTGAAGTGGCGTCGCAGCTGGCGGTAGATACGTTGGTGGCTGGCTTCCGGCAGGCCCGGCCCGACGATTCCCATTACACCCTTCTGCCACGGCTGGTGCAGAAAGCCAACGCCAAGATATTCGAAGCAGGCCTAAGCACCCGGCCGGGAGGCTCGCCCATGGCTACCACGCTGGTGGCCTGCGCGGTGCGCGCCGACCGTGCGGTGATTTCGCACGTGGGCGATTCGCGCTGCTACCTGGTGCGTTTCGGGCGCGCCGAGGCGGTGACGCGGGATCATACCGTGGCCGCCGAACAGTTTCGCTTGGGGATTTTGAGCGGGCTGGAGGCTTCGGCGGCATCTAACCGCAATGTGCTGAGCCGGTCGCTGGGCATGGCGCTGGTGGCCAACGTGGAAACCACCGAGCGGCAGGTGATACCGGGCGATTGGCTGCTGTTGTGCTCGGATGGATTGCACGGCTCGGTTACGCCAGCCGATATCGAGGATATTGTAAGAAGGAAAGTTCCGCCCGAGGCTGCCGTCGGCGAACTGGTGGAGCTTGCCAATCGGCGGGACGGCAGCGATAATGTCAGCGTGCAGCTTATCCATGTTGCCCAGGTGGAACGGGTGGGCATGTACCGCGGACGGCCTTACAAACTGGCGTAGCCCCTTTCCACCCGCATGACTCCCGTACATACCGGCGAACAACTGGACCAATACCGGATCGACAGCGTCGTGGCGCGTAGCGGCATGGCTTCCATCTTTCGCGGCGTGGACCTGCGCGACGGCCGCGACGTGGCCATCAAGGTGCCGCACCCGGAAATGGAAAGCGACCCGGTCCTGTTCGACCGCTTCCACCGCGAAGAGGAAATCGGCCGGAAGCTGGACCATCCGGGCGTGATGAAAGTCTTCGGCGACGAAAACCGTAGCCGTGTCTACATGGTGATGGAGTGGGTACCCGGGCGGCTGTTGCGCGAAATCATGAGCAATTACGCCCGGCTGCCGGTGGAGCGCGCCATCCGCATCGCGGTGGGCGTGGCCGAAGCACTGGAGTACATTCACAGCCATGGCGTGGTGCATCGCGATATGAAGCCGGAGAATATCATGGTCGACGACCAGGACCGGATCAAGATCATCGATTTCGGCATCGCCGGACAAACCGGCGCGCGGCGGCTCACTTTCGCCAACCTGTCTCAGGTGATGGGCACTCCCGACTACATTTCCCCGGAGCAGGTGAAAGGCAAGCGGGGCGACGCGCGCAGCGATATCTACTCGCTGGGCGTGATTCTTTACGAAATGCTCACCGGCAAGACGCCTTTCTCCGGCCCCAACGGGTTTGCCATCATGAACGACCGGCTGCTAAACAATCCCGAGCCGCCGCGCCAGCTCGTCCCCGAGATTTCTCCGGAGTTGCAGGAAGTGATTTACCGCGCCCTGGAGCGCGACCCCAAGAGCCGCTACGCCAGCGCCCGCGAATTCGCCTGGGATTTGAACCATCTCGACCAGGTGGGTGTAGCCGACCGCGCCGAGTTGAAAGAATGGAAGCGCCGCGGCCGCCCATGGTTCCGCACCGTGCTGTACTACCTGATGCTCGCCGCCATCCCAGTGGTGATTTTCAGCCTGCTGCTGTACGTGGCGCGGCACACCGGCCGATGAGCCGTACTGCTGAAGATTGGTTTGTTCCCTGAGGGGCAGACTGGCTATCGAGCCCTACCGGTCCGTCGTCCACGGTCTATAGCCTGGCAGTCAAATCTTGACCAAGCCATCGCAAAAGACCTGCGAATACCAAGTCGAACTGTTCCGGCTTATGCATGCCCAGCTTTCGGATCGCTCTCACCTGCGGATAGGTCGAAACGCCTTGCACCAGGAACGCGCCCGGTTTCAAGAATGGGGCGCCGGCCGGGATCTCAAATGGAGAACCGCGAATGCCGGTGGTGTGCGAAACGATGGTTACCAACGCGTGATCGGCATCGCCGAAGCCTACGCTGACGACAAGGGCTGGACGAACTTTCCCGGCCATCCCGAGATCGAAGAGCTACACCTCGCCCCTGCTTGGCGTCATTCGAGGCTTGCCGGCAACCGATCGGCGGCGTCAGCGATCTCGGAATCATCCAACGGGCCGGAATCGAACGGCACCGCCCGCCTCAGGAACTCCACCGTAAAGATTCGCTTTTCGTCCTCCGGCAGCGCCTCGAAATCTTCCCGAAGCCGAGCTGTTTGCCCGCTCATGTTCCTAGGCTACCCGTTTCTGCGCCTGTCGGCAACGCTGCCGGCCCGCCAGGGTGCCCACAGAAATACTCGTGAGAGATGGTGAGGCGGCGGTGCGCAGCCAGGAAGAACTGAAGCCCACCGACCACGGGGCCGTTCACACATTTACCGGAGCCGGAGGCGGAACTGAGGCTTCGGATTCACACGCATGTGCGCGAGGGCGGACCAGCGCTGTACGAATTTCTCACCGCGGACGAGAAAGCGCTTTTTGGCGGGTCCTAAAGGATGCCGAGCGACTGGAATGCATCCTGTTCAGCGTGCGACTCCGTTCAGACGCCGTTACCGTCCACTCGTCCAGAAACGCCATATACCATTCCTATCTCCAAACCAGGAATCTGTGATAGAGTCCTCCTGCGAATCGGCCTTGCACCCACGGGGGGGAACGCAAGAACATCCGAGTTCGGCGAAAGAGCCTCGCTCTAGGTTGCCCTGCTAATAAATGGAGGTTGTCGATGCGAGAGGGAGCCCTTGCAGTTGGGGAAATCCTTCACCTCGCCGGGACGGTCGTGGCACAGACCTTTGATCCCGATGTTCCACACGCCTGGAACGATAAAGATGTCACGGAGCTCGAAGTGCCGCTGGCTCAGCGGGACCGCTCCCCGCGCGACGACACGCTCCAGTCGATCGCCATTGGCGCGGCTGTGCACCGTGACATTCTGCTACCCGCCGGCGCTCTCGGAAATCCACCCTGTGAACCCGGCACTTCCGCTTCTGTTCCCTACCCGGAGAAATAGTCGTTATGTTGGCCGTTGCGCAACATGCTTCGAAGGAATCGGCCGGCAAGAAGCCGGCGCCGAATCCACCGTCAGGCGCGCCACTCATCGAATCGGAAGCGCCGGCACACGCACTTCAGCGGCAGACGTGCCCATGCGGCGGAGGCTGCCCGAAGTGCCTCTCGCCGGTCGGCGGCGCGGTGCCGCAAAACAAGCTCACCATCAATACTCCCGGAGACCATTTCGAGTTGGAGGCGGACCGCGTCGCGGAACACGTGATGCACATGCCCCCGGTGCCGCGCGCCTGCCCCTGTGGCGGGGGCTGTCACAAATGCCAGTCCAACCGGCAGCCGTCCGAAGCGCTGCAGATGAAGAGCACCGCTTCCACCGCTCGCACCGGCGCCGTCGCGCCGCCGATGATCCGCCAGGTACTTCAGTCTCCCGGACAGCCTCTCGATCCCGCCGCTCGCGCTTTTCTGGAACCGCGCTTCGGCCACGATTTTTCACACGTGCGCGTTCATAACAACGCCGAGGCGCAGTCTTCCGCGCGCCTGCTTCATGCGAAAGCGTACACGGTGGGGAGCGATATCGTCTTCGCTCAGAATCAGTTTGCCCCTTCATCGGACGAAAGCATGAGATTGCTGGCTCACGAACTCACGCACGTGGTGCAGCAGGCCGCGGGAGGCGCCGCGGGAGTCCAGCGGCAGCCCGATTTCGGCGATCTACCGTCGCGGGAGGAGCTCAGCCGTAAGCCCGTCGCAGGCACGATGCGGGAACAGATTATCGCTGCAAAGGCAAAATCCGACGTCGAAAAGGGCTGGAGCATCGAGCAGATGCACCGCGAAATCCTGAGCAGCCATGCCTTTCCGACCACTGAAGAGCGGCGTCTGTATGCCGAACATTTCCTTAAGTATTTGTACCCCTTCCAAGTCGGAGAGGAGATCAGCTCCGAAACTTTGAGAAGTGAGATGGTGAAGGTTGAAAAGCTCTTTCAAGGGTCGAGATCCGCCACCGAAGTGGCTCACATTCCAGCCACTGCCGGAAGGAGCACGGCTTGGGTGGATGAGGCCGTGAAGTCCGGCGAGCAGAAGCGGAAAGAACGCGACGCGTCGGAACAGATGGCGATCGATTACGCGAAGTTCGTGGAACAAAGTGCGGCAATCAAGAAACTCTCGGCGGGGATCGCCGGGGAATGGATGCTTCTATCCTTGCGCTCCCGCGGTATCGGCCGAAAAAGGCCAAACGGTTACTACGCCGGAGCCGCTAAAGAGCTCATGGATTTCGGCATTCACGCGGTGGAATATATCGTTCAGCGGACAGACCGGGCAATTCAGGCGGCCGCCGCGAAGAAGCAGGCCGAAGTGGGAGCGCGAGTTGACGACCTTCTCCAAGCGATCGCGGCGTACCGGGCGAATGCCGTAAAGCTGTCCCAACTGTCCGACGAATACGAGGCGATGGAGAAGCGCTGGGACGATCAGAGCGGCGATTTGCTGATAAAAGGGAAAAACTACGCAGATAGATTGTACGAGGCGCGCCAGAATGCGTGTGTGGCAGACGATGAAGGTATCACCTGCCGCTTCGACGAGCGCCGCCCCGAGAAGGTGTGGCGGAGCGGTTCTTTCGATGAGTCGGAAAAGGACCGCGTCTACGCCGACCAGAACCAGATGATTGAGGAAGGCAATGAACGCCGCCATGAGGAGTCGAAACGGATCCGGGCGAAGGCCGAGTGGGACCAGGAGGACAGATTTATAGCCGAGTCCGAGGCGGCTAAACACCAGGAAATCTTCATGCAGCCATTGGGGGCGGGAGAAGAGCTGGGAGCTTCACTCGCCGCGGAGCTTTTCGTGAGAGGCTACAATGCTGCGCAGCTCGCCACGGCCAGCGCACAAGTGGTCAACTCCTGCCGCCAGGGCGTCGGGGAGTGTATCGAGGGCGCGGCGCCGATCGCGATAACCGCCGTGGTGGCTCATCAGGCGTTGAAGGCCGGGGGTGTCGGGGAAACAGGTCCAGAGCCGCCACCTACACCGCTCAGCGGAAGTCATGACCCCGCCTATTGGACCGCTGGCGCCAAAACCCCCCTGACGAGAGTGGAGCCCGGAAAACTGGGGATCACCAACCTCGGCGATTACCGTGCCCAGGTTGCCCAACAGGAAGCCGTTGCGGAGGCAGCACGCCAAGCCCAAGCCATGGAAGCACAAGCCCGCGAGGAGCAAGGGGCAAAGTCTGCGACGGGCGGAGGGGGAGGCGGCGCGGTAATGTCCCGCAATTCCGGTGGCGGCCCTTCCAGGCAACAGCGAGGTTCGGTCACTACCACCTCGGGTGGGGGCGGAGGAGGCAAGGGGGGCGGTAAGTCGGTCAAGCCTGTTCCCGCCAGGCCGCGGCGCCCCTCCGCCGTTCCCGAACCGCATCCCAACGTACAGGGTAGCGTGAGAAACAACGAAGCTCTAGGAGAACGGGTTAACGAGCCCGCAACCGTGTCGACCGGGCCGCCAAAGCCGGCGCTGGAAAGGCTGGGAGAGTATAACCAGGAAATAGCGGGCTCCCCCGAGCTGAAGCAATGGCAAGACCAGATCGAAAAGCTGCGAGCCACCGATCCGGCCAAAGCGGAGCAGGAGGCGGCCAGCCTGGTGCGCACGGCTCAAGCGGCACGAAACAATGCCGGCAGAGCCGCTGGGCAGACCGCCGAGGGCGACGACCCGATATTCACCCTGGGTGTGGGCAAGGACCGGGCCGCGAGGATTCAGTCCGGCGAACAGAATTTTGTGGTGGATCGCCGCCTGACCTTCGATATTGACGAGGTGCTTCCCGTCGGTGCGCCCGATATCGAGCCACAGGAGGCCGCGGGCCGGGCGACCAGCGCCGAGAACCGCCAATTGCTGGATCCGAATACGAACCAGCGAACCAAGGGCTTGGGCGTCGACCCACGCGAGTTGCCGGGGAATCGACCCGCCCGCGAGCCGGTTTCGGTAACTACCGATCCGCATGCTCTGCTCACCAGGCGATTCAGCGAGGTTCACGAACTGCAGCGCATTTTCGATCGGGCGGTAGCTTCGGTCACCGAGCCGCAGCGGCTGACGCCGACCCAGTTGAAGGCCAGGATCAATGCCGAGACGCGGCGAATCATCACGGAAGATCCGGGGCCGGAC
Organism: Bryobacteraceae bacterium; assembly: GCA_049509915.1. Classification (GTDB taxonomy): domain Bacteria; phylum Acidobacteriota; class Terriglobia; order Bryobacterales; family Bryobacteraceae; genus JBEKYD01. The sequence continues at coordinate 15,350 of JBEKZL010000175.1, forward strand.
GCGGCGGCGGTGCGGAAGGCGTTGGGGGATCTCGATTTCGTGCGCGAGCCGGGCATCGGGTGGGTGATGACGAAAGGCCCGGCGCAATAGCTGTTGCGCGGACCGGCCGGGTGACGTCCAGATGCCCTCGTTAGCTCCATCGGCGCCCAAAGAATCCGCGGGGAAAAGTCCGCCGCGCGAGCCGACGAACGTTAGGGCCTGTCCGGAAACAATATTACCGCAAGGAAATGTTATCAACATTCGATGCGACAAGTTCCACGGCGACTGGAACTATGACATCAAACCAGGAAGGCCTGACCCTGCAAACCCCTTGCGCCTCTTAGGTTTGCAAAGATCCCTCCGAAAGCCCGCCCCCGGCCGCAACGTCAGTCACGGATTTTCTAAATTTTTCCTTCCCCTTCATTACAAGCCACTTCCGCCAAAACGGCCGCCTCCGGGCACCCGCCTCTCCCGTGCCCTCAAGCTACCGTAGTGGCCGAAAGGTAGTTCCCATGCCCGATTCCGCCCTCGACGCTCCTCAGCTCCAGGTTATCGACGCCCTCTTGAACGGCGCCAACCTCAATGCCGCCGCCGACCAGGCCGGCGTTCACCGCAACACCATCGCCAATT
>JBEKZL010000176.1:0-19767 GCA_049509915.1 Bryobacteraceae bacterium
CCGCCGAGCCGGCGCTCAGGTTGCGTCTCCGCAGAGCCCTACCCTCCGCTCGGGTGCAACCAGTATAACCGGCCCGAAACATCAACCTGCGGAAATGTTTACACAAAATCCTTGACACCGCCCATTCCACCGACTCTCGCCTCCGACGCCCCCAACTCCTTCGCCTCGGCCCTGGAACCGGAGAACAATTGAGGCGCCGTCCCTCGCGTGCTACAAATGAAGCGTGGACAAGACCATCCGCAAATATGGCAACTTCGACGAGATGAAGGCGGACGAGTACACTTACTGGCAGAGCCGCCCCGTGCATGAGCGCGTGGCCGCTGTGTGGGAACTCACTGAAGAAGGCTACAAGCTGAAGGGGTTCAAGCCGGATGCTTTCAGACTACAAAGAACTCTTGTCCATTTTGAACGCGCACCGCGTTAAGTACCTCGTCATTGGCGCTTATGCCGTAGCCATCCACGCGCAGCCGCGCGCAACCAAAGACCTCGACATTCTGATCTAGGCCGATCCCGAAAATGCAGCGGCGGTTTTCGCGGCCTTAGCAGAATTCGGTGCGCCGCTCCAAGGCCTGACTTCCGCCGACTTCGCGGAACCCGGCCCGTTCTTCCGCATCGGACGCGAGCCGGTCGGCGTTGACATTCTCACCGCGATTCCGGGCGTCGAGTTCGACCCCGCATGGCGGCGCCGCATAGAAGACGTTATCGACGAGGAAACCAATTTGCGAGCAAACTTCATTTCCCGCGAAGACCTGCTGGCCGCAAAACGCGCCGCGGGCAAACGGCAAGACCTCGCCGACGTTGAGGCAATCGAAAGGCGGTGAAGAGTCAACAGTGGAAATCCCCGAAACACTGAAGCGGCGCGACTCCACATCCCCCCTTCGCTACAATAGAACTATCCGTGGGGCACGTAGCTCAGTTGGATAGAGCGGCCGCCTCCTAAGCGACAGGTCGGCAGTTCGAATCTGCCCGTGCCCACCACTCCCACCTCCCCCGGGAAGAGTGAATGTTCCATGGCTTTCGTCCATCTCCATTGCCACACCGACTATTCGCTCCTCGATGGCGCTTGCGACATCGACCAGCTTATGCAGATCGTTTCCGAACAGAAAATGCCGGCGGTCGCCATTACCGATCACGGCAATCTCTTCGGAGCGGTGAAGTTCTATCACGCCGCCAAAAACGCCGGCGTGCACCCGGTGATCGGCTGCGAGATGTACGTCGCCCAGCAAGGCCATAAGGACCGCTCCGAGGGCGGCTACAACCACCTGGTGCTGTTGTGCGAAACCCAGGAGGGTTACCGCAACCTGATCAAACTGGTCTCCACCGGCTACCTCGACGGCTTCTATTACAAGCCGCGCGTGGATATGGACCTGCTGGCGCAGCACTCCAAGGGGCTGATCGCCCTGTCCGCCTGCCTGAAGGGCCACATTCCGGAGACCATTTTGGCCGACCGGTACGACGACGCGCGGCGCCTGGCGCACACCTATGCGGACATTTTCGGCCGGAACAACTACTTTCTGGAGGTGCAGGACCACCACCTCGACCAGGACAAGCGCCTTACTCCGGCGCTGAACCGGCTGTCGCAGGAAACCGGCATTAAACTCGTCGCCACCAACGATTCGCACTATCTGCGGCGCGAAGATGCGCGCGCGCACGAAATCCTGATGTGCATCCAGACCGGCAAGTTCTTCAACGATGCCAATCGCATGCGCTGGAACACGCCGGATTTCTACCTGAAGTCGCGGGCCGAAATGATGGAGCTGTTCGGCGAGCTGGAAGACGCGCTCGACCGCACCTGGGAAATCGCCGAGCGCTGCCACGTGAACATCGAGAAGGTGAAGGAATCCTTCCCGAAATTCGACGTTCCGGAAACACATTCGGCCGACACCTACTTCGAGCACATCGCGCGGCAGGGTTTCGAGAAGCGCCGGCCGCGCCTCGAAGCCATGCGAGCGCAAGGCGCCTTGAAGCACGACCTGGCGGACTATAACGAACGCCTCGACCGCGAAATCCGGATGATTCAGAAAATGAAGTTCTCAGGCTACTTTCTGATCGTCTGGGACTTTATCCGCTACGCCAGGTCCAAAGACATTCCGGTCGGCCCGGGGCGCGGATCGGCCGCCGGCAGCCTGGTCGGCTACGCCATGGCGATCACCGATATCGACCCACTCCAGTACGGGCTGCTCTTCGAGCGCTTCCTCAATCCGGAGCGCGTCAGCATGCCCGATATCGACGTCGATTTCTGCATGAACCGCCGCGGCGAAGTGATCCAGTACGTCACTGAAAAATACGGCCGCGAGCAGGTCGCCCAGATCATCACCTTCAACACGCTCGGCGCCCGCGCGGCCATCAAAGACGTCGGCCGGGTACTGGAGATGCCCTTCGCCGAAGTCGAACGCCTCACCAAGCTGGTTCCTGGCGTCCTCAATATCTCGCTCGAAGACGCCATGAAGGCGGAGCCGGGCTTCGGCGAAGCCGCCAGGAAAGATCCGCGCGTCGACGACGTGCTGAAAGTCGCGCTGCGCCTCGAAGGACTGGCGCGCAACTGCTCCGTGCATGCCGCGGGGGTGGTCATCTCGCCGCAACCGCTAACTGAACTGGTCCCGCTGTACAAGACCAACCGCGACGAAATTGTGACCCAGTTCGACATGAGCGGCCTGGAAAAGCTCCAGCTCCTCAAAATGGACTTTCTGGGCCTGACCACGCTCACCCTGATTCAGGACGCCCTGCGGCTCATCAAGAAGCGGCACAACGTCGACCTGGTTCCCGAGGATCTGCCCCTCAACGATAAGCCCACCTTCGAAATCTTCTGCAAGGGTTTCACTTCGGGCGTCTTCCAGTTCGAATCCCCCGGCATGAAAGATATCCTGCTGCGCTATCAGCCCAGCCGGCTGGAGGACCTGACCGCGCTCAACGCTCTGTATCGTCCCGGTCCGATACAGGGCGGCATGGTGGACGATTTCATCGACCGCAAATGGGGCCGCAAGACCGTGCAGTACGACCTGCCGGAACTGAAGGAATTGCTGGAGGAGACCTACGGCGTCATCGTTTACCAGGAGCAGGTGATGCAGATCTCCAACCGCCTGGCTGGCTATTCGCTGGGCGAGGCCGACCTGCTCCGCCGCGCCATGGGTAAGAAAAAGCTCGAGGAAATGGTCAAACAGCGCGAACATTTCATCCAGGGCGCGCTGGAACGCAACTTCCCGCAGAAGAAGGTCGAGAAAATCTTCGACCTGATGGAACAGTTCGCCGGCTACGGCTTCAACAAGTCGCATTCGGCCGCCTACGCCTACCTGGCCTACGTGACGGCTTATTTGAAGGCGCACTACCCGGTGGACTTCATGGCCGCGCTACTCACTTCGGAAACCGGCAACACCGCCAAGATCGTGAAATACATCAACGAATGCCGGGCCATGGGCATCACCATTCTGCCGCCCGACGTAAATTCGTCGGAGTGGAACTTCACCCCGGACGGAGCCGCCATCCGCTTCGGCCTGGGCGCGGTCAAGAATGTGGGCCAATCGGCGGTGGAGGCCATCGGCAAGGCGCGGGGAGATTTGGCATCGTTCCGCTCGCTCTATCAATTCTGCGACAAGGTGGATTCAGGCGCGGTCAACCGGCGAATGATCGAAAGCCTCATCAAGGCCGGCGCCATGGACACGCTGGAAGGCACGCGCGCGCAGAAGTTCGCGGTGCTGGAATCCGCCATGGAATCCGGCCAGAGGGCGCAGCGGGACCGCGAGAGCGGCCAGGTCGGCCTGTTCGGTGAAATGCTGGGCCCCGACGAAATCCGTGACGCGCCGCTGCCCACCGTCCCGGATTGGGCCGACAAAGAGAAGCTCGCTTTCGAGAAGGAGCTCCTGGGCTTCTGGGTGACCGGCCATCCGCTGGATCACTATGCCGACAAGATCGCCGAGCTGGCCACGCACGACTCCGGCTCTCTGGAAGGGCTCGGCAAAGGCGCCGACGTGGTCCTCTGCGGCGTACTGACCGGCATCGCCCGGAAGCGCAACCGCGAAGGCAAACCCTGGGTCAGGCCGTGCTCATCCGAGGCCAGGTCCTGCCGGAAGAAAACGCGCCCCCCAAGATCTCGGTCCAGGACCTGGTGGCGCTCGACAACGCGCGCATCGACGTACCTTCCGTCATTGCCATCCGCATCTGGCTGGGACCGAACGGACATCAGGGCAACGGGAAAGCCGATCGCGCCGCCGCCCTAAATGAGCTATTCCAGCGTAAGCCCGGCCCGACCCAGGTGCGTTTCCGCCTGGAACTGCCACGCGATTTCTCCGTGCTGCTCGACGTCGGCGTGAAAGTCAAACCCGACAAGGAATTCCGCGCTGCCGTGGAAGCTATTTGCGGCGCGCAAGCGATTGAAAAATTGGCGGGATAGCGTGCCATCGCCAAGCGGCGCGGCTGGGCGGACTAGAGCCGCTGACTTACAGATTAAGCTCATCGGAGCGGGCTGAACCTCAAGCCGCGTCCGGCGGCCTCAGAAGGAGCTTCTTTTCAATTTCGTACAGGCGCTGCTCAACGATTTCAAGGCGCCGGTCCGTGGAAGCGTCGACATTGGAAAGGTCCGCCTGCAGCTTCCGGAACTTGATCTGTTCGGCGGCGGCGTAACGCTCGAATCCCCGCAGGATTTCGCTCTGCACGTCGCGTACGACCTCGACCAGCCGGTTTTCCAGCGCGACCATGTCGCCCTTCAGGTTTCCTTCCAGCGCGACCATGTCGCCCTTCAGGTTTCCTTCCAGCGCGACCACGTCGCCCTTCAAGTTTCTTTCCAATGCGGCTATGTCGCCCCTTAAACTTCTCTCCAGCGCGGCCACGTCGCCCTTGGTTGCCGGCTTTAAGCTGTCGTCGTCAGGCATTGAAAATCCAACCCATTGTAACCCAGGCGCCCCCGGGGCAACTCAGCCGTTGAATTTCCCAACCAGGATGATGGCAATCGGCAGGTCGCCGACTTTGACGTTCAGAACCCAATCCGGGTTGTCCCCTTCTTTGGTGACGGCTGGAAAGTTGGTACCACCGGCGGGCACTTCTAAAGACAGCACGGCCGGGTGGGGCGTGCCGGAGGCCTTCCTGCTCCAACTCACCAGTTCGTCGAAGGCCGGCAGCGCGGCCGGGTCTTTGTCCTCGGCGATGGGCGTCAGCAGGGCGAAATCCCTCTCGGGAGCCACGCCCTGATGAGCCCCGTCCGATGGATAGTCGCTATAGCGGAGCGTATAGAGCCCCGCTTTGATACTTTGGCCGCGGCGATCACTACCCTGCCCCGGGAAACGAAGCACTCCCAGGAGCGTTCCCTGGGCAATTGGCAAGGTAATGGAATCGTCCGCCGCCTTGGCGGCCGAGGGAATCGACTTCCGGAACCAGACTTCGCACCATGTGCCGCCTGGCCCAGCCAGACGGTAACCTTGAGCAGAAATTACCGCCGAAAAACCAGCCGGAAGATCCGGCGCGGCACTTGCCAACGGCTCGACTCGATAATCCTGGGCCGCGGCCGGCAAAAGCACCGACAACCCCGCGACCGCCAGAGAAATTACGCTGCGCTTGGTGATCATACCATGAGGGATGATTGGAGCGGGAGACGGGATTCGAACCCGCGACATCGACCTTGGCAAGGTCGCACTCTACCAGCTGAGTTACTCCCGCCCTTCAAAGCACCCTCCATTGTCACCTACAAACATTAGCGCTGTCAAACGTTACGCTCATCTCACTAAATCGAAACGATTTATAAACTTGCGACGAAGCTGTCCCGCTGTGCTAGACTACTTTTCGGTTGACCGGCAAGCGACTGCCGTTGATGTCCATGTCCGCGACTACCTAGACACCTAGCTATAGGTTCTTCCAGTTGGCACATAACGTCCTGTTATCCTGTGAGAAAGTTGTGGAAAAGTGCCGGTTTCGTGTGTGAAAAAATGAATTTTTGGGATCAAATCCGGCACGAACTGCAAAGTAAAATCGGCGCCGATGCGTATCAGAACTGGCTGACGGGCACGGCATTTCTGGCGATGGATGTGGATACCTTGGTGGTATCGGTTCCGGACATTGAGACTCGCACCTGGCTCGAAACCGAATTTTCCAAGCTAGTCGAGCGGGCGATCCGGCAGCTCGCCCTACCGGTACGCCACGTCCGATACGAGCCCGAGCCGGTTCGTGGCGCCAGGAATCAGGCGCTGGCGGCGCTTGAAGCCGGGGAGATAGAACCAGCCGATTCGGTGCTTAACCCCAAGTTCACCTTCGACTCGTTCGTGGTGGGAGCCTGTAACCAGTTCGCTCACGCGGCCGCCCGTTCGGTAGCCACCAACCCCTCTCGCAGCTACAACCCGCTGTTTATTTACGGCGGCGTGGGCATGGGGAAAACTCACCTGATGCACGCCATCGGCCGGGAACTCATGCAGCGGTTCGGCTCCATGCGCGTCATCTACACCTCCAGCGAGCGCTTCATGAACGAGATGATTGCCTGCATCCGCAACGAACGAATGCCGCAATTTCACAAGCGCTTCCGCGAAGTCGACGTGCTGCTAATAGACGATATCCAATTGCTAGGCAATAAGGAACGCACTCAGGAAGAGTTTTTCCACACCTTCAATGAATTGCACGAGCACCAGAAACAGATCGTGCTGTCAAGCGACTCGCCTCCTAAAGAAATCCCCGGCCTGCTGGAGCGTTTACGCTCTCGCTTCGAGTGGGGACTGCTGGCCGATATTCAACCGCCGGATCTCGAAACCAAAATGGCGATTTTGGACAAGAAATCCGAGGCCGAAGGTTTCAAACTCCCCGACGACGTACGCTCCTTTATGGCTTCCAAGACCAAATCGAACGTCCGCGAGTTGGAGGGCGCGCTGGTCAAGCTGATTGCTTATTCCTCGCTCACCGGGACACCGGTGACCGTCGCCATGGCGCAGCAGGTTCTCAAGCACATGGTACACGTACCCGACCGCAGAGTCACCATCGATGCCATTCAGAAGGCCGTAGCGGAACGCTTTCAGATTAAGCAAACCCAACTCAAGGAGCGCAGCAACATGCGCAAGGTGGTCTACCCGCGCCAGGTCGCTATGTACCTGATCAAAGAGCTCACCAGCGCCTCGTTACCAGAGATCGGAAGAGCCTTTGGCGGCAAGCATCACACCACTGTGATCCATTCCATAAACAAAATCGATAAGGATCGTCACCATGATCCGGAATTGAACAGGTTACTTCACAGTTTAATGGACTCATTACAATGACTTTATGGTTGTTTTGCACAATGCCGTTAGAAAGTCATCTTTGGAAATTGAGGAAGAGCCTCGGCCGAGGAGGGATTTAGACCGGCACTGGCGCGCAATGCACGCCCCTATACACAAGTTCACTAGCTAAAAGTAGTTGAATTTAGTATAATTTAGGGTGTCTTCAACAATTTGCACAGGCCCGATGAATACGGTTTAATTTCTCTGGACTTGTACAGTTAGCAATAGTAAGAGTCGAGGCGCTATGGAATTCACTGTCAGCAAGGCGGAGTTGGTGCGCGAGCTAAGCCTGTCGCAAGGCGTGGTGGAGAAAAAAACCACGATTCCGATCCTGTCGAACGTCCTGATGGAAGCTGACGGCGACCGGATCACCCTGACGGCGACCGATCTGGAGTTGGGGATACGCTGTTCCTGCCCGGCTCGGGTCAAGAAAGAAGGAGCCGGCACCGTCCCGGCACGGAAGCTACTGGATTACGTTCGCCTCTTGCCGGAGGGCGATATCCAGATGAAGTTTCTGGAAAACCACTGGGCGAGCATCACCAGTGGCCGCTCGCGGACCAGAATTGCTGGTATGTCCCGTGAAAGTTATCCGGAGCTCCCGCCAACTCCGCCGGTTGTCGCCCAAGTGCCGGTGAAAACGCTGGCATCGATGATTGCGCGCACCGGTTTCGCCATTTCCATGGAAGAATCGCGTTTCACCTTGAGCGGCGCTTTGCTTCTGTTGCGTCCGGAAGGTTTGACCATGGTAGCCACCGACGGTCATCGCCTGGCCTATGTGCAGGCGCCTCCGGCCGAAAGCGGGACCGTTGACCAGCCCTTTCGCGCGCTGATACCCAAGAAAGCCATGGGAGAGCTGACAAAATTGGCCGACGACGCCGGCGAGGGAGCGGTGGCATTGTTTTCCGGCGACGACAATCACCTGTTCTTCCAGGTTGGCCACCGTTTGCTGCTCACACGCAAGCTGGCTGGCAACTTTCCCGATTATGAGCGTGTGCTGCCAAAGGATCATACCCATATCGCCACGCTCGACAAAGCGGAAATCCGTTCCGCCATCGAGCGTGTCGCGCAGTTCGCCGACGAGCGCTCGCGTGCCATTCGGGTGCAATTTGTTAGCGGAGAAGTGCGCATCTTTTCGTCCTCGGTGGAGATGGGGGAAAGCGAGGAAAGCGTACCCGCCGAGTACACCGGCCCGGACCTCGAGATTGGGTTTAACGCCCAGTATTTGCTGGATTTCCTGCGGGTGATCTCACAGGACCGGGTTGCATTTCAGTTGAAAGACCAAAAAAGCGCCGGCGAGTTGCGTCCGGCAGGCGACTCCGTGGCGGACCAATACCGCTACGTAGTGATGCCCATGAGGATCTGATTCGAGTCCTATGGCAAACGAAGTAAATCCCGCCGCTAACGAGCAGGTATACGATTCCAGTAGTATCAAGGTTTTGGAAGGCTTGGAAGCAGTACGCCTCCGCCCCGCCATGTATATCGGTTCCACCGGGGAAATGGGCCTGCACCACCTGGTCTACGAAGTAGTCGACAACTCGGTGGATGAAGCCATGGCCGGCTACGCTACCGAAGTCAGCGTGACCATCCATGACGACAACTCAGTCACCGTGATCGACAACGGTCGTGGCATCCCGGTAGATCTTCACGAAGAGGAGGGTGTTTCCGCCGCGCAAGTGGTGATGACCAAGCTGCACGCCGGCGGCAAGTTCGATTCCAAGAGTTACAAAGTCTCCGGTGGGCTGCACGGGGTCGGCGTAAGCTGCGTCAATGCGCTTTCCGAAAAGCTGGAGCTCGAAATCTGGCGCGACGGGTTCACCTGGCAGCAGGAATATTCCTGCGGCATCCCTAAAGCACCGCTGGCCAAAGCCGGCAAAGCCGGCCGCAAGACCGGTACCAGGGTCACCTTCAAGCCCGATGTCACGATCATGGAAGCGCAGGTCTTTAATTACGACACCCTCGCCAATCGCCTTCGCCAGCTCGCCTTCCTGAACAAGGGCCTTAGAATCACACTCACCGACGAGCGCGACGATCCTATCAAGACCGCCGAATACCTTTATACCGGCGGCATCGCCGAGTTTATCAAGCACCTCAACAAAGGCAAGCAGGTGCTGCACGACAAACCGATCTATTTCGAAGCCGACAGGGAATTGCCCAACAACGGTACCCTCACCATGGAAGTCGCGCTGCAGTATAACGACTCCTATTCCGAGAACATTTCGAGCTTCGCCAATAACATCAACACCGTCGATGGCGGTTCGCACCTGCGTGGGTTTTATTCGGCGCTGACCCGCACGATCAACGCTTTCGCTACCAGCCAGGGTCTCTTCAAGGAAAAAGAAACCCTCAGCGGAGACGACGTGCGCGAGGGCTTGACCGCGGTCGTCAGCGTCAAGGTCCCCCAACCACAGTTCGAAGGGCAAACCAAGGGCAAGCTGAATAGCGATATCAGCGGGCCCATGACCCAGTTCGTCAATGAGAAACTGGGCGAGTACTTCGACAAGAACGCCACCGTAGGGCGTAAGATCGTCGCCAAGGCCATTGAGGCCTCCCGCGCACGCGAAGCGGCCCGCAAGGCCCGCGACCTGACCCGCCGCAAGGGCGCCCTGGAATCCGGCGGCATGCCGCACAAGCTGGCCGATTGCCAGGAGCGCGACCCGGAGCGTTGCGAGCTTTTCCTGGTGGAGGGCGAATCGGCCGGCGGCACCGCCAAACAAGGCCGCGATCGCCGCTTCCAGGCCATCCTTCCGCTGAAAGGGAAAATCCTCAACGTCGAAAAGGCGCGTTACGACAAAATGCTTGGCCACGAGGAAATCCGCGCCATGATCACCGCTTTCGGCACCGGTATCGGCAAGGACGATTTCGACTTCACGAAGCTCCGCTATGGCAAGATCATCATCATGACGGATGCCGATGTGGATGGCTCCCACATCCGCACCCTGCTGCTGACCTTTTTCTTCCGTCACATGCACGAGCTGATTCTGCGTGAGAAGGTTTTCATTGCCCAGCCGCCGCTCTTCCTGATCAAGAAAGGCAAGAGCGAAAAGTATATCCGCGACGAGAAGGAGCTCACCCGCGAGCTGACCCGCCGCGCCACCGAAAACCTGTCGCTTGAAACCCATTCCAACGGCGATGGGCCCAAAGCGGTGCTCGATGGCGCCGAACTGCGCAGCTTTCTGTTGAGCCTGGATGAGTATGCGCAGATGTTCGCCAAAGTGGAACGGCGCCTGCGCGACGCCCGCGTGGTGGAGTTGTTGGGCAACACCACTCTTCGCATGGACACCAAGGCCGACTTCCAGGAGCAGGTCAATCTCCAGCCCGTGTTCGACGCCCTGGTGAAGCTCGGCCACAAGCCGCAAATGCGCACCGACGAGGAACACTCTTCCAACGCCGTCGTGTTCCACGATTCCACCAACGCCGAGCGCTCCATCAGTGTCACCCTGGCCGCGCTGCCCGAATACCGCCGCTACCGAGCCCTGGCACGCTCCATCGCCCGCTACAACGACCCGCCATTCGTGGTGGTGAAAGAAGAACACCGCGAATCCCGCGGCACCTGGCGGGAGCTATTGGACTACGTCAAAACCGAAGGCCAAAAAGGCGCCGCCGTGCAGCGCTACAAGGGCCTGGGCGAAATGAACGCCGAACAGCTTGCCGACACCACCATGAATCCCGAAAAGCGCACGCTACTAAAAGTGCGCCTGGAAGACGCGGTGCTAAGCGAAGAGATCTTCTCCACGCTGATGGGCGAGGATGTGGAGAGCCGGCGGAAATTCATCGAAGATAACGCACTAGATGTGAAGAATTTGGATGTGTAGGGCGCCCTGCTCGGCTTTGGTGGCGCAGGCGGTTCCGCCTGCGATTTCTTCACAGCTTCTTACAGTCGCGGCTCACGAGGCAAGAACTCCTGAAATGCGCTACGGCTGGTATTTCTTGAAGATCAGGCAGCCGTTGGTGCCGCCGAATCCGAAGCTGTTGGACAGCGCGTACAGAATCGGCATCGGCCGGGCGTGGTTCGGAACATAGTCCAGATCGCATTCCGGGTCCGGGTTTTCGTGATTGATGGTGGGAGGAGCCACCTGGTCGCGAATCGCCATCACCGTGATGCCGGCTTCGAGACCGCCGGCGCCGCCCAGCATATGGCCGGTCATGGACTTGGTCGAGCTGACCGCCACTTTCCGGGCGTGCTCGCCAAAGGCCCGCTTGATAGCCGCGCTTTCGGCGCGATCGCCCACGTCGGTGGAAGTGCCGTGCGCGTTGATGTAATCCACCTGGGAGGCTTCGATACCGGCATCTTTGACGGCATTCCGCATCACCCGGTAGGCGCCGTCGCCATCGGGCGGTGGTGCGGTGACGTGAAATGCGTCCGCGCTCATTCCGTAACCCACCACCTCGGCCAGGATGTGCGCCTGGCGCGCTTTGGCGAATTCCAGCTCCTCCAAAATCAGAATGCCCGCTCCCTCGCCCACCACGAATCCATCGCGATCCCGGTCCCAAGGCCGGGAAGCGCGCTGCGGCTCGTCGTTGCGAGTGGAGAGCGCCCGCATGGCGGCGAAACCGCCGATTCCCATCGGGGTGATACAGGCCTCGGTGCCGCCGCAAATCATGGCGTCGGCTTCGCCGTATTGAATCAGGCGGAACGAATCCCCGATCGAGTGGGCGCTGGTAGTGCACGCCGTGGCAGTCGCCGAATTGGGACCCTTCGCCCCGCTCCGGATGGAGACGTAGCCGCTGGCGAGATTCACGATCGTAGCCGGAATGAAGAATGGGGAAATGCGCCGCGGTCCGTGCTCCAGCAGAATCTGGTGTTCGCGCTCGATCACCTCGAACCCGCCGATGCCGCTGCCAATATAGACGCCCACCCGCTCGGCCGTTTCCGGCGCGATCTTCAACCCGGAACCCGACAGGGCGAACTCCGCCGCCGCGATGGCGAACTGGATAAACCGCCCCATCTTCTTGATTTCTTTCTTTTCGATGTAATTGGCCGGATCGAATCCCTTGACCTCGCCCGCGATCCGGCACGAAAAAGCCGAAGCATCGAACCGCGTGATGGGCCCGATCCCGCTAACACCGTTGCGAATCGCTTCCCATGTCGGCTCCGTGCCCATGCCCAATGGCGTCACCAAACCGACGCCAGTCACTACCACTCTTCGCCTCAAAACAAGCCTCTCCCGCAACTATGTTCGGCTGCCTCTCCCATCCGCGACCGAGGGCCAATGCGCCGAAGGCCGTTCGCCAACCCAATCAGGGTTTCTAGGTGAGAAACGCAAAGGCTACTTCTTCGTGGTTTTACCTTCGATATAGTCGATGGCGTCCTTGACGGTAGCAATCTTCTCGGCGTCCTCGTCCGGAATCTCCAGCTCGAAAGCCTCTTCAAACGCCATGACCAACTCCACGATGTCGAGCGAGTCGGCCCCCAAATCGTCCACAAACGACGCGTTCGTGTCGACCTGGCTCTCATCCACTCCGAGTTGCTCGACGATAATCTGCTTCACCTTCTGCTCAACCGCTGCCATGCATTCCTCCCTGGGATTTTTGCGAACGCGATGATTGTAGCGACCTTCGCCGAGTCCGCGCAAGTTAGCCGCGCCCCGAAAAAGACGCCGGGCCGTTGGTCCCAATCCTGCCGTCCGTTGGAACCACCATTGTGGCACAAATCACCCCCGGGGCCGGCGGGAACTGGCGCTCTGCCGGACGAGACGTAGCTCGCCGACCTTCCAGCCACCCCGGCCGCGGTCCCGCCGTTGGCTGAAAAGCACCATCGCCGGTGCTTTCCGGCCAACCCCGGCATCGTACTTAAGTTAAATATTTCAATAATTTAGGAAGTGCGCAGGAATGGTGAAACAGATGCAAGTGGAGTGTGCGTCGAAGATTGTGAGGAAGTAACCATGAAACCAATCGCACTCTCTTTTCCATTGCTTGTTTTTGCCGTGACCGGTTCCTTGCTGGCGCAGACGAACCCCCAGGACAATCCGGGCGGCTGGCGGCGTGCCGGCGATGCGCCGGCAGCGTCCGCCCAGCAGGATCCTCAACTGGCGCAGCCGCAACCCGATCCTACCCAGCCTGTGGCGGGCACCGACGCTTATGGACAGCCCGTGGCGCAGCCCCAGCAGGAACAGGCGCCCGCGCCGCAAGATCCGCCGGCCAACTATGCGCCCCGCCGTCCGGCCTATGGTTTACCCCCTGAACTGACCGTCAAGCCCGGAACCTATCTCACTGCGCGCATCAATCAACTCCTTTCGAGCGATAAGAACCACCCCGGCGACACCTTCACGGCTTCGCTGGTACAGCCGCTGGTAGTCGATGGCGTGGTGGTGGCGGTGCGTGGCCAGACCGTGTACGGCAGCGTGGTGGAGGCCGAGAAGGCCCACGGCGGCCATCCCTCGCGCCTGAAATTGACGCTCACCGGAATCACTCTGGCTGACGGCGCCCAGACCCCGGTATCCTCGCAATTGATGGCCAACACCGGCCCGCGCACGCCCGCCGGCGCGCAGGCTGGCGCCGTTGCCGGAACCACGGCCGTGGGCGCGGGAGTGGGAGCGGTTGCGGCGGGCGGTACCGGTGCCGCCATGGGAGCGGGGATTGGCGCGGGCGCCGGCATCGTCGGCGTGCTGCTGACCCGCGATCATCCCACCATCGTTTATCCCGAAATGGCGCTGACCTTCCAGATCACGTCCGCCCTTACGGTTTCCACCGCGCGCGCGCCGCAAGCCTTCCGTTTTGCCACCCCGCAGGATTACGAGCGTCCGCCGGCTCAAATGGCGGGCCGTCCGGGCTCCGGTCCGGGCTACTACTACTCTCCCGGCGGTGGCTATGGCTCTTATTATGCTCCGGGATATTACAGCCCTTACGGTGCCTACCCCTATTATGGCTACCCCTACTACCCCTACTATTGGGGACCGTCGGTCGGTATCGGTTTTGGTTGGGGCTGGGGCGGCGGCTGGGGCCGGCGCTGGAGATAGTCGGAAGCCTTCGCCGACCAGGGGATGGGGCGCCACGTTTCCAGGCGGCGCCCCGCCGATTACCGAACCTATCCCTCCACCACGTCTGGACGCAAGATCGAGGTCCGGCGGACTCCAATCTTGCGAAGATCTTTTTCCGGGCTATCGAAGGCGGGATCCTCGGGATAAACCGGACCGAAGTACGTGCTGCAGAGCCTCCTGTTGCCGAGCGGGAACTACAAGGTATCTACCGAGCGGCACGTGGACGCGCTCATGTAGTGATGTGGAAGAGCTTTCGTCTGGGCTGAAATATGGCTGTTGGAGGAGTTTTGGCAGCAGGAAATGGCAGCCGAGCCGGAGATCGACGGAATCTGCGTCAATGGCCTTATCCCTGTTGAGCAGAGGCGTTATGACCAGTCCGGATCGATCATCCACTGGCTTACGAAGCCGCTCCAAAATTTCTCGTCAGATAGAACGCTCATTGGCTGCAGCTTTGCACTGGGTCCAAACCTGAAAATCCTCGATCGCCTTCATCGTCCACATCTCAATCCGCTGTGTCCACTTGCTCCTATGCTCTAGATTTTTCGGATCCTGACTTTCAAGGTTGTCCATCAGCTTCGCCAGGGCGCTTATGTAGAAGCAAAACGCCGCGTTGATTATGGCGATCGGATCTGGGACGCTTGGGCTGTCGTATTCCGGGGGGACCGAGGGGGACGATACCGTGCGCCAAGCATTTTTCGATATGGTTCCGACAGCGCCGAAAATCGTCTACCTTTCCCCAAAAGCCGTCTGTGACATTACTGACCGACTCTCGGACCGCGGGCAACACATCTAGGAAGGCCGGGATCAGACCGCAGTCCGCATCTAAGCCGTCCGAATCAAGCATGTATTCCGCGCTGGGCCGGTTCGCGATGGTGGAAACCACGTCAGTGGGGCATCGACGCCTAGTGCGGAGGTGCTGGCCAGGTTGGCGTCGGTTGACGGAATCGCCTTATTCTTCCATGGAAGGCGGTTCGATCCGGGGCCTAGAGCCTCTAACACGGCAACTGAGTCGGTGGGCACAAACGTAGAGAATGCCCAGTACGATCTCCCTTTCGATACGCCGATCATCATCACCGGCACGGACCGGGCGCTTTCGTTGGAAATCAGACGAACGGACTCTGGGACGGTGGAAGTCGCAATTCGACTGAAAGCCGGTTGAGTGCGCCTGGCCCTCGGCAGGGGCGAGAATCAACCACCGTGAGGAAGCGCGAAACCCTTCCCTCACCGCGTCTTCAAATGCTCCGGAAGCACCGCATACCCTTCCGGCGGCGGGAAAAGCGAAATCAGCAGTTCCAGCCGTTTCCGTAAATACCGGCTGGGCATCTGCCGCGGACCGGTTTCGATGTCGATGTCGCAGCAGGTGCCGTGCAGGTACAGTGTGAGAGTATCTTCGAAGGCTTGCCGCGCGTACTCCCGAAACAGTTTGGTTTCTTTGCGGATATTGGTCTGCCGCCGCAGCAGCGCCTGCTTCAGATGCCAGCTTTTCTCGTCCACCTCGCCGTGAACTTCCGCGTTCAGCTCCTCGCGGATGGTGCGGTAGAAGCGCTCCTGCGCCTCGATCGGCCAGCGGCGCGCCGTCAACGCCGCCAGCGCCGCGTAGAACTGGTAGTGATAATCGGCCACCTCGATTTCCTTCACCGAGAGAGCCAGTACCGTCATGTCTTCCAGTTGGTGCAGCACTGAAAAGAGCTGCCGCCCCTCGGCTGGGCGCTCGTAGCTGATGTATTCGCCGCTCTTTCCGTTGCCCTTTTCGAGGAACGGGGCCAGCAGGATGCTGATGTTGGGCAGCAGTTCGGTCACCGCCGGGGACACGGCGGCCAGCGGATCGTTCAAGTACTGGTGTAGATCTTCTTCCGCCACTGGCAGGGCGGAGAAATACGAGTAGCGCTTCCCCAGCGGGACCAATTCGCCGCGAACCCGCCGGGCGAATTCTTCTACCAATACTTTGGGTGGCTCGGCTTCGGTGGACATTCCAGGTGCCACCGATTGTAACAAGTAGCCACGCTACACTTAATGTGAGGATGGTACCCAAGCGCGTTTTGGTATCGGCCGGGGAGGCGTCGGGCGATTTGTACGCCGCGCTGGTGGTGGATGAGCTCCGCGCCGCCCTTCCCGATGCCCGGTTTTTCGGCTGTACCGGACCGCGTTTGCGCGCGGCCGGTGTCGAGACCGTGGTCGATGCCGACAGCCTGGCCGTCGTCGGCCTGCTCGAAGTGGTCGCCCACTTACCCCGAATTTACGGCGAATTCCGCAAGCTCATGCGCGCCGCCGAGGCCGAGCGCCCCGATCTCGCCATCCTCACCGATTCCCCCGATTTTCACCTCCGCGCCGCCCGCCGCCTCCACACCGCCGGAATCCCCGTCGTTTATCTGGTAGCGCCGCAAGCCTGGGCCTGGCGCAAAGGCCGCGTCCGATCCATGCGCCGCACCCTCCGCCGCCTGCTCTGCATTTTCCCATTCGAACGGGAGTTCTTCGAGCGCGCCGGCGTTCCCACCACTTACATCGGCCATCCCCTGGCCGGCCTGGTCAGGCCCACCCTGTCGCGAGACGAGTTTTTTCGGAAACACGCGCTTTCGATCGACCGTCCATTGTTAGCAGTGTTGCCCGGAAGCCGCCGCGGAGAAGCCGCCCGCCACCTTCCCGCGCTATTGGGTGCGGTGGCCCGTCTGGTCCGCGAAAGAAAAGTGCAAGCCGTTCTTCCGGCGTCGGTTACCTCCGGGGTTACGTTTTTTCGGGAACGCCTCGGCGCGGCCCCCGTCCAGGTGTTGGAAGGAGAAAGTTGGAACGCCATGGCCCATGCCGATCTGGCTCTGGCCGCCAGCGGTACCGTAACCGTGGAAGCCGCCCTGTTGGGTACGCCCATGGTGACGTTTTATAAGGTCACCCCGCCGAGCTGGCTGGCCGGCAAGCTGCTCGTGCGGGTGCCTTTTTATACCATGGTGAACTTGATTGCCGGGCGAAGAGTGGTGCCCGAACTAATGCAAGGCGAGTTTTCCGCCGATTCACTCTATAGCGAAGCGATTCGCCTCTTGGACGATTCCGCCGCCCGCGCTGCCATGCGCGCCGGACTGGCCGAAGTGCGCCATCTCCTGGGCGGCGAAGCCGGCCAACCGCCCGCCCAGCGCCGCGCCGCCGCCATCATCGAGGACATTCTAGAAGGACAAGCTACCCATGTTTAGCAGAACGCGTACGAGAACAGGCTCCGGTGGGACAAAGTATGGTTTTCCGTCGTCTGTCGTTCCTCCGCAACGGACAAGCGCTCGACAAACGACAAAAGGCGATCGTCTGTCCCACGCGCTGACACCCGTCCTCGCCCTCCTCGCCCTCGCCCTCCCGCTTTCGGCCCAGCCCGAACGCCGCGGCCGCATCGACGTTCAGGACTATACGATCGACGCCGAGATCTCTCCCAATACCCAATCGCTCAGCGCCCGCGCCGCCGTGCGCTTCATCCCCAGCGACGACGGCCTGACTTTCCTCACCTTCGAGCTCAACAACTCGCTCAACATCTCCCACGTCGACGACGCTCAGGGCAAGCCCCTCCAGACTTCGCGCAACCAGGGGGATTTCACCGTCCGCATCAATTTCCCACAGGCTCTTCCCAGGGGCCAGCCTTCCTCGCTCACCTTCTATTACGACGGCAAGCTCTCCGGCCAGGAAGAGTCACCCGTCGAAGGCATCACTTTCGCCGCCATTCATCCCGATTACGCCTACCTGCTCTACCCCGCGCGCTGGTTCCCGGTGAGCGGCTATACCGCCGACCGCTTCGGCGCCGACCTGCGCATCACCGTTCCCACCGGCTATTCGGTGCTCGGCAGCGGCATCGATTCCCACCAGGCCTCGGGCGACAAGAACCTGTTTGAATTCAAGATGGACCGGCCGTCTTTTCCCGGCAGCATCGCCGTAGTGAAGGACGCACCAGTCAAGGTGGATAGCGAGGGCGTCACCACCACCCTCTATTTCCGCGACCCGGAAAAGGCCATGGCCCAGGCCTACGGCGAAGAAATCGGCAAGATGATGAGCTACTTTACCGGCACTTTCGGCCTGCCGGCGTATGCTAACCTAACCATCGTCGAAACCGAACCCGGCGCGCCCAACGGCTACGCCGCGCCGGGTATGGTGTTTCTGGCGCCCCACGGCATCACTCAATCGGTGGCCTCGCGCCTGCTCGCCAACGAAGTTTCGCGCCAATGGTGGGAGGAGCTGGTGTCTTCCGCTTCCCGCAATCACATCTGGCTCACCAACGGCACGGCCGCCTATTCCGAGCTGCTCTGGACGGAGCACACCGCCGGCGCCGGCGCCATGGAAACCCAGTTGAACAGCGAGATGATCGGCGCGCTTACCGTCGACAACGTGCCCCTCATTCAGTCCGGCCGGCTCGACGACTACTCGCCCGAATTCTGGGCCCTCACCGGCAGCAAGGGCGCCTCCGTCATGAATATGCTGCGCTATGTCCTCGGCGACGACGCATTTTTCAAGGTGCTCAAGGAATACGCCAAACAGTGCGCCTGGCAGGCGGTGACCACTGAAGACCTGCGGAAAATCGTCCAAACCGTAACTGGCAAGGACATCGGCTACTTCTTCATTCAGTGGGTCGAATCGAGCGGCGCGCCCGAGTTCAAACTCGAATACACCATTTACCGGGTCCAGAAGGGCTTCCGCGTGATGGGCAAAATATCGCAGGATCTCGATACTTTCCGCATGCCGGTCGAGCTCAAGATCGATACCGAAGGGAACCCCGAATCCACCCGCGTGGAAGTCATGGGCACCTCGTCGGAGTTTACCGTCGATACCTTCGGCAAGCCCAAGAATATCCAGATCGATCCCGATGGCCGCGTGCTGCGCTATAGTCCGGACGTGCGTGTCCAGGTGGCTATCCGGCGCGGCGAGCAGTACGCCGAAATGAGCGACTTCGCCAGCGCCCTGCGCGAATACTCGAAAGCCCTGGAAACCAAACGCACCAGCTCGCTCGCCAGCTACCGTATCGGCGAGGTCTACTTCAAGCAGAGTAACCTGCAATCGGCCGCCAATTCGTTCCGCGAATGCCTCAACGGCGATCTCACCCCCAAGTGGACCGAAGTGTGGGCCCATATCAATCTCGGCTGGATCTACGACGTCACTGGCCAGCGCGACCGCGCCGTCAACGAGTACAACCTCGCTCTGCGCACCAAGGACAACACCCAAAACGCCCAGGCCGAAGCCTCCCAGTATCTGAAGGCCCCCTACCAGCGCGAAAAACGCGTCGAGCAATAGACCTGCCAGTGGAGCGGGCTTTCAGCCTGCCGGGCCTTCGCCAGGCCGTAATGGCTCGACAAGCGAAAAAAGATCTAAACTACCTCTCCGCCTGCTTGATCGGCCGGCGGTGAGCAGGTGGGACAGACCTGGACAGACCCGGACAGACCAGGACAGACGATCGTTTTTGGTGGTCTGTCGAGCCCTCGCCAAGGCTAGCTTAGTACCCCGTTTCATAAATACGGTCTCGTATTTCTGTTGAGCGCTACGCAGGAGGCTGCTGCCCCAGTTTCGCGAGCAGGCTGCCAAGGTCTTGGCGGTTGAATTTCCACTCGAAC
>JBEKZL010000177.1:0-29902 GCA_049509915.1 Bryobacteraceae bacterium
CGGCAACCTGCCCACCCTCCTCGACGGCGTCAGCGTCAGCGTAGGCGGTCAATTGGCGTATATCTATTACGTCAGCGGGACGCAGATCAATGCCGTCGCGCCGAATGTGGGTACCGGCAGCCAGCCGGTGATGATCATGAATGCGGGCGGCACCAGCAACGCGGTGACGGCGGTTTCCGTAATCGTTCAGCCGGCTTTCTTCCTCTGGCCCGGCGGCTACGCGGTGGCGACGCATACCGACTTCACCGACGCGGTGAAAAACGGAACCTTCTCCGGAGCGGTCACCACGCCGGCCAGTCCGGGGGAAACCATCATCCTTTGGGGCACCGGTTTCGGCCCCACGACGCCGGCCTTCCCGGTGGGAATCGAGGCGCCCTCCACGGCGACCTATCTCACCTCGAGTCCGGTGACGGTCACCATCGGGGGCGTGGCTGCCAGCGTCTACGCCACGGCCCTGGCCCCCGGTTTTGCGTCGCTCTATCAGATTGCCGTGACCGTGCCATCATCGCTGGCCCCCGGCGATTACCCGGTGGTGGCCAGCATCGGCGGCGCCCAATCGCCCTCCACCACCTTGATCACGGTACAGTAAGCAGGCCCCGCCAATTGTATAATGGCACCAATCCTCGGGAGGGTGAACTGGTGGCAAACCTGCCAAACGATTCGAAGGCCGGCGCGGCAATCATGGCCCGGACGGCCTGCGGCTCCGCGCCCGCGGAAGCCGGCGTTACAGCTCTGGAACCGGGCGATTACAGCCCGTTTTTCGCAGGTTATGTCGCCAAGGCGCAGGCGTTTGGCGACCCGGTCGCGCGGCTCGGCAATCAATGGGGCGAAGTTCATTCTCTGCTGGCCCCTCTGCCGGAGGCGGTGCAGCTTCACCGCTACGCTCCCGGTAAATGGAATGTCAAGGAAGTACTCGGGCACCTGATCGATACCGAACGCATCTTCGCTTACCGCGCGCTACGCATCGCGCGGGCGGATGTGACACCGCTGGCGGCTTTCGAGGAGAACGGATATGTCGCCGCGGCCCAGACCGAGCGCTGCCCTTGGCCGGAACTGCTTGAAGAGTTCGGACACGTGCGCCAGGCCAGCATTCTGATGCTGCGCCATCTGCCGCTCGCGGCCTGGCTGCGCATCGGCACCTCGAGCGGCGCCCCTCTGAGCGTGCGTGCGGTGGCATACGTGATGGTGGGCCACGTGGAGCATCACCTCGAAATTCTACGGCAGCGATATTTGTGAGAAAGGCGTTCAACGCTTGGCGGTCAGCTTTCAGGCTCAGTTAATGCGTCTCGACTGGTAATATGGGAGACGTGGATGGGAACGAAGCGACCACCGAGCAGACCCCGCAGCCGCAGCCGGAACCGGGTCCCGCCTGGCGCCGGGTACTGTTGGCCCGCCATCCAAAACGCCCCCATTCGCTGGACTACATAGAGCGGATCTTTTCGAATTTCCAGGAGATCCATGGCGACCGCGCCTTTGGGGACGATGCCGCGATCGTCGCGGGGATGGCTCGATTCGAGGACGCCCCGGTTGTCGTCGTAGCCGAGCAAAAGGGCCGCGACACCAAACAGCGGATGTTCCGCAACTTCGGCATGCCGAAGCCGGAAGGCTATCGTAAAGCCCTCCGGGCGATGCAGTTAGCCGCCAAGTTCGGGCGCCCGATCGTGACCTTGCTGGACACTCCGGGCGCTTACCCTGGCATTGACGCGGAGGAGCGCGGCCAAGCCGAAGCGATCGCGCGCAATCTGCGGGAGATGGCCCGGCTTTCGGTTCCGGTGATCGCGGTTTGCATCGGCGAAGGCGGCTCCGGTGGCGCGCTGGCGCTGGGAGTCGGGAACGTAGTGCTGATGCTCGAAAACGCGGTCTACAGTGTCATTTCGCCGGAAAGCTGCGCCTCCATTATTTATCGCGATTCGGGGAAGGCGGAAAGTGCCGCGGCCTCGCTGCGTTTGACCGCCGAGGACCTCCTGCAGCTTGGCTTGATCGACCACATCGTACCCGAGCCGGCCGGCGGGGCGCAGGAAGACCCGGCCCTTGCGGCCGAGAATTTGCGGCTGCACCTGCGGCGCCATCTCGCCGAACTGGCTTCCATGAACGGCCCCGAGCTGATTACCCACCGCTACGAGAAGTTCCGCAAGATGGGCGATTGTTTCGTGTAGGAACGATGGGTACACCATCGCCGACGCCCATGCTGGTGCTGGTCCCCTTTGCGGTGCGGGTGAAGGCGGCCGGCAGCGCGTACCTGCTACTTCCCCATCGCACTTGGATCGTCCAATAATGGAAACTGTGGAAACCCAATTTGGCGGGTTTGAGCGAAGGGTACTGGGGCGCACCGGGCGCGAGGTCTCGCGGCTCGGAATCGCCGCCAGCTACGGAGTGCCGGCTGCGGCAGTACAAGGCGCCTTCGAGCGCGGCCCGAACTACCTTTACTGGGGTAGCCGAAGGACCGAGGCCTTCTGCACGGCGCTGCGGGACCTGCGGCCGCATCGCGAACGCATGGTGCTCGTGGTGCAGTCCTACACGCGAATGGCGGCGTTGATGGCCGGCAGTCTCGAGCGGGCGCTGCGCCGGGTGAATTACGATCATGCCGATGTTCTGCTGCTCGGTATGTGGAACAAGCCCGTGCCGCCGCCGATTCTCGACGCTGCTCGCCAACTCCGCGAACGTGGCCTTGCGCGCTTTCTGGCGGTCTCCACCCACGCTCGCACGCTGGTGCCATCGATTGCCGCGGCGCACAATTTCGACATTGTCCATTTCCGGTACAATGCCGCGCACACGGGCGCCGAGACAGACATTTTTCCGCATCTGCCTAGAGCCGATAAGCCGGGTCTGGCGGCGTTCACCGCCACCAGTTGGGGACAGCTCTTGGGCTTGCGCTCCATTCAGGCGGTGTTCAACGGCGGTTACCGCCTTCCGAAAGGGGAACGCACTCCAACCGCAACTGACTGCTACCGTTTCGTCCTGGCGCGGCCCGAGGTTGACGTCTGCATGACAGGTCCGGCCGACGCCGGCCAGATGGAGCAAGCGCTCGAAGCTCTCCGCCGCGGCCCAATGACCGAAGATGAGACCGCCTGGATGCGCCGTATCGGCCTCGCCGTAGCGGGAAAGTAACTGAAGTTTTGGCGCCTCGCCACCTGCGATTCCTCCGGGGCGAGGGAGGCTCTCCCTCTTTTCCGGCGGTCCGCGGTGCGGTTCGAGGTGGCTTCTATTCGGCCTATCCAGCCGGGCGCACGGGTCAGTCGTATCAATTTCCACGGCGATTTCTTCGAAGCCGGGGCCGTGAGAGTTGGCGATATTCTCGACATGTTGAACGGATACCAACTCCTTCGGGTGGTGCGATCAGGTTACGAGTTGAGACTCAGCGGCGCCGTGTCGGCCGCTGGGCCCTGCGGTGCCTTCGAGAAAAGCGCGGGGACCATGCGCAGTTCCCGTGCCTGGATCGGCTTGGCGAGGTAGCCGTCCATTCCGGCCTCGAGACAACGCTCCCGGTCTCCGCTCATGGCGCTCGCCGTCAGAGCCACGATGGGGATCCGCGAAACGGGATTGCCGCCTCGCGGGGCCCTTGCCTCCCATTCGCGGATGGCCCGCGCCGCCTCCAGTCCATCCATTTCGGGCATCTGGACGTCCATGAGAATCAGGTCGAAGGCCTCTCTCCCGACAGCGCGCACGGCCTCGAGGCCGTTGTTCACAATGATGGCCGTGTGTCCATCCCGCGCAAGGAGGCGCCCTACCAGCTTCTGATTGATGGCGTTGTCTTCAGCCACCAGGATGCGCATCAGCCGGGGCGGTTTTTCTCCGGTTCTCGTCTCGCGCAAAAAGTGCCGCGTAATGAGCGGCTGTTGTCGTGTATCCTGGCGCCGTTGCAACAATTGGTTGATGACGTCGAGCAGGTCCTCGCGGCGGACCGGCTTGGTGAGATAGGCTTCGATCCCCAGGGCGCGGCAACGGGCGGCGTCCCCGCGCTGGCAGGCCGACGAGATCATAGCGGTGACCGCTCCGCGCTCCAATTGTTCGGCGCGGATGATTCGCGCCAGATCGAATCCATCCATTCCGGGCATGTGACCGTCGAGCAGAATGATGTCGAAGCGGCTGTCCGGCTTGCGCAAGATCTCGAGCGCCGCCGGGCCGTTGTCCACCAGGGCGGGGCGCAGGCGCCAGCGCCGGAGTAGCGAGTCGAGCAGGCGGCGATTGGTAGCGTTGTCGTCCACCACCAGCGCGGTCGCGCCGTTCAGGTCCTCCATGTGAAGCTCCTCGTGCTCCTCGAGCGGCACCCCCACGCCCACCCGTATCGTGAAGTACACCGTGGTCCCGTTGCCCGGCTCGCTGCTGAGCCACATGCGGCCCCCCATCAGGGTCGCCAGCCGCGCGGAGATGGACAGCCCCAGCCCAGTGCCGCCGTACTTGCGCGACGTAGTCGAGTCGGCTTGCGAGAACGCCTCGAACACGCGCTGTTGCTTGTCCGCCGGAATGCCGATGCCGGTGTCGCGCACCGAGAACTGGAGCAGGCAGTTCGCCTCTTCCCCGCCTCGCGTTTGCTCTCCTCCGCTCTGGGACTGCGCCGGGACCGGGGCCCGGTGCGCTTCGACCACGATCTCGCCGTGCTCGGTGAATTTGATCGCGTTGCCGATCAGGTTCAGCAGGATTTGCCGCAGCCGGCTGGGATCGCCCAGCATCTGGTCGGGCACGTCCTCGCCGGTGTCGTTGACCAGTTCAAGACCCTTGGCGTCGGCTCGCACGACCATGGTGCGCAGGGCCGTGTCGACGGTATCGCGCAGCCGGAAATCGATCGTCTCGATCTCCAGGCGGCCCGCTTCGATCTTGGAAAAATCCAGGATGTCGTTCAGGATCGTCATCAGCGACTCGGCCGAGGTGTTCACCATCCACAGCAATTCCCGCTGCTCGGCGGTCAGCTCGGTGTCCAGGGCCAGGCCGGTCATGCCCAGAATGCCGTTCATGGGCGTGCGGATTTCGTGACTCATGTTCGCCAGAAATTCGCTCTTCATGCGGCTGGCCTCCTGGGCCTGCGCCACCCGGATCTCGAGCTCGCGGGTTTGGCGGAGCCCCTGCAGCATGTCGTTGTAGGCCGCCGCAAGCTGTCCCACTTCGTCGTTGCTCGGGACTTCCGCCATGCGGCTCAAGTCGCCCTTGGCGACTTCCCGCGTGAAATCGATGAGTGACAGCAAGGGCCGGAGCAGGCGTCCGAAGGCGGCGTAAATGCCGCCGACGGCCGCGAGCAGCACCAGCAGCGCGATGCCCAGTGCGCGCGTCGTGGTCTCCCGCAGAGCCCGATCCTGCTCGCGCATCGACAATCCTAATTCCACCGATCCCACATTCTCAGACGCCGTACCGCCGGTCTCCCAATCGAGCAGCCGGTTGTCCTCCCGGACCTTGACGGCCTTCACGATGTCGAGCACATGCCGGCCCCGCTGCCGCACTTCGAGCACACGGTCGCCGTTCTGCCTGAGACCGGACGCGGACGGAGGCTGGGCCAATCCGGCCTGGGCGCGGACGTTCCCGGCGGCGTCGCGGATGACGACATAGAGAACGTCCTCTCCGGCGGCCGCCAGCTTGGCCTTGTCGTCGAGTTCCTGATTATTGCGAATTAGCAGCGAGAACGCGGTTTCGCCCGCCAGGTAGGACGCCAATGCGTTCGCGCGCAGCTCCAGTTGCCGCTGCAGCGAGGACCGCTGGGCTGCCAGGGAAACCGCCGTGACGCAGCCGACCGAAGCCGTCACGATGCCCAGAACGGCCAGCGTCGCCCGGCGCCGCAGGCTGGCCGTGCGCCGGCCGGTTCGGTCGCTCATTGCAGCACCGCCACCCCTGAGTCCAGGTTGGCGGGCCGCAGGCCCATCATGCGCATGATTTCGGCATTGACGGCGATCGCCGGTTTGCGCAGCGCAACCTCGGCGGGCACGGCTTTGCCTTGAACGCTATCGCGCGCCACTTCGCCCGCCTGGCCGCCGATGTCGGCGAAATCGGGGTATACGCCGAGGGCCGCTCCGGATCGGACGAAGCTCTCCGAGAAACCGATGAGTGGCAGGCGATAGCGCAGGGAGGCCCTTACCAGGGGCTCCAGTGTGGTGGAATTGTACAGTGAGCGGTCTGGCAAGCACCAGACGAAATCGACGGACTTGAACCTTTCCAGGACTCCCAGCAAGTCCTCCGGGCGCGAGCACTCGAGAACGAGGACGCCCATTCCGCTCTGGCGCGCCTGGGCCTCGAAGAAGGCCGGCGGCGGATCCTGCCGTCCGGAGTTTGCGAATCACGCCGATCCGGCCAGCCTTGGGGAACAGACGCCGCACCGCTTGAACCACCATTGGGAAGGTAATGTCCAGCACCACCGCGGAAACGCAGTTGCAGTTGGGCGGACGGGGAAAACCCCGCGCCGCCATGGCCGCGATCACCGGCAGACCGGGACTTTGCTGGCAGACCGCCTCGAGACCGGCGGATCCGAACACCACGGCGAGGGCAACGCCGGGCTTATGCAGGACTCGGACCAGTTCGCCGGCCGCGTCAGCGCCTCCTAGGTTCACAGTTTCGAGCGCCGCCGCATTCTTCAACACTTCGAGACACTCCTGCCGGGCGCGCGCCTGAGCGTCGGACGAGCCCCCGGCAACGATCAACACTCCTTTTTTCGGCGCGCTCCACGCGGGCGCAGGCAGGGCGCCCAGGGCCACGACAGCCAGGCCGCGCAGAAAGCCGCGGCGCGTGCGCGCGCAGCTCCGAAGCCCGCCCCGGCTCCCTGAAGCGACGCAGGGGGTTCGGCAGAGCTGACGAAAGCCGGGGAAAAAACATATGCCGGTCTCGTTCCCCTCATCGGCGAAAACGCCGGTTTCAATAGGCCAAAGATTCCTGCTGTTGAGCCGATAAAGCCGGATGTGGCAGGCACACTCCCGCCGGCCCAGGAGGTTGCTGCAGATGAGCAAAACGAGCATGGCAGTTCTGTGTATCGTTGCGGCGATGTCCTGCGCGCACGGCGGTCGCACAGGTGGACCGCGCCAATCTCACGGGCGCCGTCCAGGGCGCCGATCCGTCGGCGTTGGCCGGCCTTGTCATCCAAGCGGATGCATTGTCGACCGGCCTGCACCGTGAGACGCGCGTTTCGGATCGGGGTGACTTTTTACTTCTCGGGTCTGCCGATCGGAAAATACACCGTGACGGCGCTGCGCGACGGCAAGACGCTCGCGCGGATCGAGGACGTCGAGTTGGCGGTCGGCCAGACTCGCTCGCTCGCCATCGCGATCGCAGAGCGAAAGAGCTCCGAAGAAGAAGATCTGTTGACGGGTGCTCCGGGCGCGGCCGGCAAAGCGGCCATCGATCAGGAAGAGGCCGTAACCAGCGAGCTCCATATGGACAATGCCGCCGTGGACAAGGCCTCGGCGGAGATCGGGACCGTGGTGGAGCCGCACGAGGTCAGAAACATTCTGCTCAACGGAAGGGCGTGGTCCGGCCTCGTGGTCCTGGCGCCGCTGGCCATCAACTCGGGGGACGGCACGCAGCTCAGCATCCGTTTCGCAGGGCGCGGCGTGAACGACAACAACTGGACGCTGGACGGCGTGGACGCGAGCGGAGTCGCGGCGCAGCCCGTAAGCCGGGTGGACATCGCGCTCGCTGGTCAGCCGCAACCGGTGGGAGCGCGCCTGGTAACCTCGGTCGAATCGATCGCCGAGTTCCACGTCAATTCGTTTCAATATACCGCCCAAAGCGGAGGAGGCGCCAGCGGGGCGCAGATCGACATAGTTTCGCAATCAGGCTCCAACGGTCTTCGAGGCTCGGTGTTCGAGTACCTTCGGAACAGCGCCTTCGACGCCCGCAATCCGTTCGACGGGCCGCAAGTGCCGCCCTTTCGCCTGAATCAGTTCGGGGCGAGCGCCGGGGGCGCATTGAAGCGGAACCAGACGTTTTTCTTCGCCAGCTTCGAAGGCCTCGAACAGCGGCTCAGCACACAGTTGACCGCCCTGGTGCCCAGCGAAGAGCTGCGGGCGCAATCGGCCCTCTCCAACCCCGAAATGATCCCCATCATGAATCTGTATCCGGTGGGCCAGCACCCGACCGATTCTCCTGACGTCGCTCAATACCTCACGGTAGGTCGCGACTCCTGGAGCGAGCAGAGCGGCATGGCCCGTCTGGATCACAGTCTCAGCGACAAAACCAGCTTCTTCGCGCGTTACAGCGCCGATTCCGGCTCGATCTCGCAGCCGATGAACGCGCTCAACTCGATGCTCGCAGGCGACCTGCGGCCCTCGAACGCCGTGATGCAACTGCTGTACCTGGTCTCCAGTCATGTGACCAACGATATGCGGCTGGGGTTCAACCGCGCGCCGTTGACGCACACACAACAGGGGCCGGCACCGGAACGCTTCGTGGTCGAAGGCCTGACCGAGCTTACCGATTCGGAATTCAGCCGGCAGGCCGGCACCAGCGTCTCCTTCCTCGACACCCTCTCGATCACCCGCGGACGTCACAGCCTGAAGGCGGGCGGAGAGTTTCGCGACATCCGGCTCAACTACGGCACCTCGGCCTCGTTGAAAAGCTCTTACGGCGAGGGGCCCGAGGCCCTGGCCCTGAACGAGCCCGATTGGATCTGGATTCATCCCACGCTTCCCATGCAAGGTATCCGGCGGTTCTATCTGTTCGGCTTCGTCATGGACGAGATTCGGTTGGCACCGGCGCTGACGCTCAACCTCGGTGTGCGATACGAGTACTACTCCGTCGAAAACGAGGTGGACGGACGGGGCCTGGTCAGCGATCCGCTGCGCTGCCCCGGCTCCCTGGAGCCTCCGATTCCGGGCGGGTATTGCCCGCCGGGGACCTCCTGGTATTCGCCGGACCGTGACAATTTCGATCCGCGAGCCGCCTTGGCGTGGGCGCCCCGGTTTCTGGGTGGCGGCGTCCTCCGGGCCGGCTACGGGATTTATCACGGGACCGCCAACAACACGTTCCTGGCGACCGCAGTCCAGAACGACTCGGCCGAAGTGGTGGTCAACGCGCCATGCCCGACGTACCCCATCCTGCCGGCGGTGAATTTGCCGGGCGCCTTCCAGACACCCTACGCGCTCGCATCCGACTGGCGCGACCTCTATTCGCAGCAATGGAGCGTTTCCCTTGCAAAAACCGCTACGCCTGAGACTGCTCGCGGACGCGGCCTACGCCGGCTCCAATGCGCACCATCTGCCCATGGCGGACCAGATCGGCGAGATCCCTTTCACGTACGAGGAACGGCTGAGCCGCGGCAACAGCAACTTCCAGGCGATGGCGTTGTCGCTGCAGCGGTCCTGGGCCAGCGGCTGGATGATGCGTGCTAACTATACGTGGACCCACGCCATCGACGACCTTCCGGTGCCGGGCGAGCTGCCTTACCCGCAGAATTTCCTGTGCATGGCCTGCGAGCGCGGCAACAGCGATTTCGACACGCGGCACATGTTCAACATCGACGCCGCCTACCAGCTTCCGTTCGGGCCCCACTCGAGATTCTTGAAGCAGCGGGGACCAGCGCAGCGATTCCTGGAGGGCTGGGAGTTGATCGGTACCGCCACGCTTCGCAGCGGGTATCCCGTCAACGTGACCGCCGCCAACGCGGGCTACTTCGGCGGCCGGCCGAACGTCGTCCCAGGAGTCTCGGCGACGCCGCCGGGCGGCCGCACTCCGAACTTGTGGATCAATCCCGCCGCTTTCACGCTGCCCGAGGATGGAGACTACGGAAACGCGGCCAAGAACATCGTGACCGGACCCGGCGGCTTTCAGGTCGATGTCGCGCTGGCGAAACGAGCGAAGATCTCGGAGAGAATGGGCCTGGAATTCCGTGTCGCGGGCTTCAATCTTCTGAATCACCCGCAATACGGGAATCCGGACGGTGAATTGACCGACTCCACTTTCGGAATGATCACCGCGCCTCTGAATCCGGGTGCGACCGGCACGGGAACGGCGCGGCAGCTTCAGGCGGCCGTGCGGATCGATTTTTGACGCGATACCCAGTTTGCTGAAGGCAGGCGCAACCGGCATCGAGAGGAGGGCAGCGATGGCGCCGGATCTGGGCGCGTGGCTGGATCTCAAGCAATTCGGAGCCGGTGAGGCTGCGCACTACTCAGCCGGATGTCAGACCTCGCGAGACGAAGTGGCGAAGCCGCCGATGGCACGTGCCGAGCGTCGGCCGCCGCGTAACGATCGAGTTAGTGCAGGGAAGGGAAACCGGCAAGGCGAAAGCGCAAATGGCGGTCCCCTCGTTCGCCGGCAGCTATTTTTCCGGTGCCTGGTGCCGCCGGTGCCGGACCCGGCTTGGCTCTTTCCTCGAGTTCTGGTACTGTGGGGGCAAATGAAGCGACTCCAACCGGTGATCTGGAGCAAGGGCACTTTTCTCAGCCCGCAGCACTTGCAACTTCAGGACCGCTTTCACGAAAACCTGCTGCAGTTTCAGCTCGATAACCTGGCTTTTCGCCCCTGGGGGTTCCGTTCGCTGACGATCGCTCAGGAGCCTTTGGGCGCGGGGGCCTTCGGCATTGCCAGCGCGTCGGGAATTTTCGCGGACGGGCTGCTGTTCGATATTCCGGCTTCCGATGGCGCCCCGCCGCTCAAGCAACTGGCCGAATGTTTCGAACAGGACCAGACCTCGCTCGACCTTTACCTGGCCGTGCCGGATTATCGCGAGCGCGGCTTGAACGTGGCCACTTCGGCGCGCGAAGGCGGCGCCCGCTACCGGGCCGAAATCGAATTGTTCCGCGACGAGAATACCGGCTTGGCCGAACGTCCCGTCCAAGTGGCGCGCAAGAATCTGCGTTTGCTGGCCGAAGGCGAGGCGCGCGACGGCTATTCCACCCTCCGCGTGGCCCGCGTGGTTCGCACCCCGGCCGGTCTGTACCAGCTCGATTCGCGGTTTGTCCCGCCGCTACTCGACCTGAACGCCAGCGAATACCTGGTGGCCATTGCCCGCCGCCTCGTCGAACTGCTCACCACCCGCTCCAGCGCCATTTCCGGCCTGCGCCGGCAGAAGAACCAGAGCCTGGCGGATTTCACCGCCGCCGATATCGCCAATTTCTGGCTGCTCTACACGGTCAATTCCGCCTATCCGGTTTTCCGGCACCTGTTCGAAACCCGCGGCGGCCATCCCGAGACGCTATACGCCGCCATGCTGGAGCTGGCCGGGGCGCTGACCACTTTTTCCACGAAAATCCATCCCAGGGACCTGCCCGTCTACGACCACGACGACCTGGGAGGCTGCTTCACCGAACTGGACGAAAAGCTCCGCGCGCTGCTCGAAACCGTGGTCCCGACCAACGTGGTCGCCTTGCCCCTCAACATGGTGAAGCCGGCGATTTATGCCACCGCCATCGATCAGGACAAGTACCTGAACAATACCCGCATGTACCTGGCGGTCGGCGCCGAAGCGCGGGAGACGGAAATCGTGACCCGTGTGCCGGCGCTGGTGAAGGTGTGCTCGGCCAGCCATATCGAGCACATCGTGCGCAATGCGCTCCCTGGCCTGACTTTGACATACCTTGCGTCGCCGCCCAGCGCGATTCCCATCAAGTTGAACTATCAGTACTTCAGCGTGAACCAGTCGGGAGTGTGCTGGGAGGCCATCCAGCGCGCCCGGAACCTGGCGGCCTACGTGCCCGCCGACCTTCCCAATCCGCAACTGGAGCTGATCGTTCTGCTGCCGCAGGCGGGATAGCGGCTGGAAGCTTGGCGGACCGCCGAAGGCGGGAACCGGAGCTAGGTACTCGATTTCGCAATTTACCGCCACCCATCCGGCAACCGCTCCCTCACGGTCGAGGCTGGGACTGGGGCTTGGTCTGCCCCAGTCAAATATATCGTGATACGATGTAATCATGGATGCGGAGGGCGATTTGTCCCGCGATCAATATCGCGACCTGGCCGAATTCCGGAGGCGGATACGGCAGTTTCTTCACTTCAGCGAAACAACCGCCAAAGAGCACGGGATTAAACCGCAGCAGCACCAACTGCTGCTTTTGGTGCACGGCCTGCCGGACGGCGCGAAACCGACCGTCGGGGAAATTGCGGCTGGATTGTTCATCCAGCATCACAGCGCGGTGGAATTGCTCAACCGACTGGAGAGCAACGGGCTGATCGCGAGACGGGGGACCGCACGAGACAAACGCGAAGTGTGGGTCCGGCTGACCCCGGCCGGCCGCGCGACCCTGCGGAAACTGGCACTGGCGCACCGGGAGGAGCTGGAGCGAACCGGGCCGGAACTGGCGCGGGCGCTGAATTCCGTAATTCGGCGTCATCGCGGGATGGTGGCGTCGTGAGCGGCAGGGATCGAGTGAGTTTGGCGAAACTCGGCGATTTCACGACCACCGCGCGCGTCATTCCGCTCTCGTTGCTTGGGATCGGCATCGGCGTGGTGAGCACGTACGTGGCGTGGGCTTTGCTTCGCCTCATAGGGCTTTTCACGAATGTCTTTTACTACGGGCGGGTGAGCGGCACATTTGCGTCTCCGGCCGGCAACCACCTCGGCTGGTTCGCGGTGCTGGTTCCCGTGGCCGGCGGGCTCATCGTCGGACTGATGGCGCGCTACGGTTCCGAACGAATTCGGGGCCACGGCATTCCGGAGGCGCTCGAGTCGATACTGATCGGCGGAAGCAAGGTCGAGCCGCGGCTTGCAATCCTTAAGCCTGTTTCGGCCGCGATCGCGATCGGATCGGGCGGGCCGTTCGGCGCCGAGGGCCCCATCATCATGACCGGCGGCGCGTTCGGGTCGATTCTCTCGCAACTGTTTCAACTGACCGCGGTGGAACGAAAGACGCTGCTGTCGGCCGGCGCCGCCGCCGGCATGTCCGCGACGTTTGCGACGCCCATTGCGGCGACGCTTCTCGCGGTGGAACTGCTGCTGTTCGAGTGGAAGCCGCGTAGCGCGATCCCGGTGGCGCTGGCAAGCGCGACCGCGGGCGCGGCGCGAAGGTATGTACTCGGCCTGGGTCCGCTGTTCCCGGTGCCGCAGCATGCCATCTTCATCGGGCCGCAAGGGCTGGCGGGATGCGTGGTTGCGGGCCTGCTCGCAGGCGGCTTATCGGCATTGCTGACGGTGAGCCTGTATGCGGCGGAAGACTGTTTCCTGAAGTTGCCCATTCACTGGAAGTGGTGGCCGGCGATCGGCGGTCTGGCGGTGGGACTCGGCGGCATGATCTTCCCGCAGGCGCTCGGGGTCGGTTACGACACCATCCGTTCGCTGCTCGAGGGAGATGTGCCGCGCACGGTGATCGCGGGCGTGCTACTGGTGAAATCGGCGATCTGGGTGATCTCGCTTGGATCGGGAACCTCCGGCGGCGTGCTGGCGCCATTACTCATGATGGGAGCGGCATTGGGGGCAGTGGAAGCTATGTTCCTGCCGAACGAAGGCGCCGGCTTTTGGCCGCTGGTGAGCATGGGAGCGATTCTCGGAGGCACCATGCGGGCGCCGTTTACGGCGGTGCTGTTTGCTTTCGAGCTTACCCACGACACCAATGTTCTGCTTCCACTGCTGGTGGCCGCGATGCTGGCGCATGCAGCCACCGTGCTGCTGTTGAAGCGTTCCATTCTGACGGAAAAGGTCGCGCGGCGAGGTTTTCACCTGACGCGCGAATATGCGATCGATCCGCTGGAAGTTCTCTTTGTGCGGGAGGTGATGCGAACCAAGTGCGCCGCAATTCCCGCGGACGCGACCATTGCGGATCTGCGCCGCACGCTGGTTCGCGAGCCGGCGCAGCGCGGGCAGCATCTGTATCCGGTGGTCGACGGCCAAAGACGACTGAGGGGAGTGATCACGCGCAAGCAACTCCGCCAGTTAATGGAATCGACGGCTCCGGCCGGCGCTCCGCTGGCCGAGGCGCTGCGGGATCCGGTCGTAGCCGAGCCGGACGAGCCATTGAGGACCGTCGTCTCGCGGATGGCCGAGACCGGTTTCACCCGGCTTCCGGTGGTGCAAGGCGCCAGCGGAGAACTCGTCGGAATGGTTTCGCTGCAGGATTTGCTCCTGGCCAGAGTCAGGAACCTCAATGAAGAACGGAGACGCGAGCGAGTGCTGCAATTGCGTGTTCCTTTCCGGCGCAACGCGAAGGCCGCCCGTAATTGAGCGAAAGCAATGCTGCCGCCTCCGGTGCCCGTCAGCGCCGGACGAGCAGATAAACGATCACGCCGCCGACCAGGAAGCACAACAGGCCGATGATTGCGATCAGCAGCCAGTTGGTTTGCGGCGCGGCGGCGCCCCCGGCCGGCATTGGCGGCGCCTGCATTTGAATCGGCGGAATCTGCATTTGCGGCGGGGCGGCGGATACCGAAGGCGGCTGCATTTGCAGGTTTGGCCCCTGGACGTGCATCTGGGGCCCTTGCACTTGCGGCATTTGCATTTGCGGCATCTGCATTTGCGGGGACTGAGCCGACGCACCGGCCGGCGATGAGGACGGCAGCGGTTCGTAGGCCTGCATCATGCGGGTGTATTCGCTGGGACCCTGGGTCGACGGCGCCCCTGGAACCGGAAGCGAGAAGGCCCCCGTCGCTCCCGCGCCGCCGGAAGGCCCGTACGCCGGTGCGTATGGGGCGGGTGCGGCCGGCGCTGCCGATGGCGGCGGGGCGGTCAACCTGCCGAACATCCGGGTGAACTCGCCGGGTTGAGTGGCAGGAGGCGGCGGTGCAGCCGGGAGTGGGGCCGGCGGGAGGCCCAAGGAAGACGGAAGCTGAGGGCCTGGCTGGGGAGCGTTCGAATGGTAAAACCGGGTAAATTCGCCGCTTTGTACGGGGGACGGGGATGCCGGAGCGGCCGCGGAGGGCGATTGAAACATTTGCGTAAATTCGCTTGGCGGCGGTGGCGCCGGCTTGGGCGCGGGCCAGTCGCCCTGCGCGCCACCGGCTGGCAGCGGGGATTGGAACATGCGTGTAAATTCGCCCGGCTGTGCCGGAGGGGCGGGAGCCGGCTCCGGCCGGGCGGCGGGAGGAGTTGTGGCCGGGGCCGGTGGCGGTGCGGGAGCGGCTGGCTGCGCTGGCGGCGCCGGAGCGGCGGCTGGCGGTGGGGGAGGCACGGGGGCGGCCGGCATGGCTGTCGTCGGCTGAGGCGTGGGCGCCTGGAATAATCGCGTGAATTCCCCTGGCCCCTGCGCTGGCGGCGCCGGCGCGGCGGCTGGCGGTGGGGGAGGTGCGGGAGCAGCCGGCATGGCTGTCGTCGGCTGAGGCGTGGGCGCCTGGAATAATCGCGTGAATTCCCCTGGCCCCTGCTGCGGCGGAGCCGGAGCGGCGGCTGGCGGTGGGGGAGGTGCGGGAGCGGCCGGCATGGCTGTCGTCGGCTGAGGCGTGGGCGCCTGGAATAATCGCGTGAATTCCCCTGGCTCTCTTGCCGCTGCAGGCGGCGGCACAGGGGCAACCGGCGGCGGTGCCGGAGCCGCGGGTGCCGGTGGTGCCGGGGCGGCGGGGGTCTGGGGAAGCGTGACTTTCCAGGTGCCCACGCGGTTGAACTTCTGAGCCTCCGCCACGGCGGCACGTTCCATCATGATCACCCACTCATTCAGGTGGACGTAAGGCGGGGCGTCGGTCACCACGTAATCGGTACCTTCGAACTCACCGATTTCAATCAGGCGCGGGGCATTCCGGAAAGCGTTGACGCGCGCCAGCAGCAGTAGGTTTTCGGGCGTCTTTCCGCCGAGCAACAGGTGGACCGCGACCTCGCGGCCATTATCTTTCTGGCGGGCCCGAAAGCCCCGTGTTCCTTCTCCTTCGATGGCACCTACCAGCTCGTACTTATCATAGAAACTCATGGTCACACCCCGTCGTGCCCGACCCCGGCACCTCCACATGGTACCGCGCCCAAATCGGAAAAACGCGCCGGAGGGAACCGCCTATGCTAAAGTGGCGAACGAGCGTATGAAGCTGCTGTCGCGTGTGGTGTGGTCGGAAGGCATGCACCTGGGACCGATCCAGTTCGCCGTCTCGTCGCTGTGGTTCGCGGCGTACGGCGTGGCGGGATTGGAGCTGGATTCCGAAGCTCTGCGCAACGGAACTGTTTCGCTGGTTCACGCGCGGGGAATTTTTCCCGACGGGTTGCCGTTCAACATGCCGGAGAGCGACGCTTTGCCCGCGCCGCGCGCGATTGCCGATCTGTTCCCGCCGACCCGCGACGCCATCGCCGTGCTGGTCGCCATTCCGCCGCGCAAGGCGAACGGGGTGAATTGCGTGGTAGAAACCAACCCGGTATCCCCGGCGGATGCGCGCTACCTCGCCGAGTCGAAGGTGCTGCACGACGAAAACACGGGAGCCGACGAGCGGCCGGTGCGGTTCGGGCGCAAGAACCTCCGCCTGGTGGTGGATACCGAACCGGTGGGCGACCTGATTACGCTGCCGCTGGCTCGGGTGATGCGCGATGGCGCGGGCCACTTTATCTACGACCCGCAATTCGTGCCACCGATGCTTGGCATCGGTGCCAGCCAGCGCCTGATGGAAATCCTGCGACGTTTGATCGAGATTCTGAACGAGAAATCGGCTACGATCAGCCGCAGTCCCGCGGCCTCCGGCGGTATCGCGGCGGAATTCTCGACCCGCGAGATCGCCAACTTCTGGCTGCTGCACGCGGTGAATTCGGCGCTGGCGCCGCTGCGCCACCTGTACATGGCCAAGCGCGGCCACCCCGAGGAACTCTACCGGGAGATGGCGCGGCTGGGCGGGGCGCTGTGCACTTTCGCTCTGGATTCCCATCCGCGCAGCCTGCCGGTTTACGACCACATGAATCTGAGCGACTGTTTCGACGCGCTCGATCGCCACATTCGCGCCCACCTGGAGACCATCGTCCCCACCAACTGTCTCTCCATTCCGCTGGCCGGCGCCGGGAACTACTACTACGAGGGGCAGGTGACCGATCAACGCTGCCTGGGGCGCGCGCGATGGGTGCTGGCGGTGCACGCCGATATGGGCGAAGCCGAGCTCATGGTGGAAGCGCCCCGCCTGATCAAGGTTTGTACTCCACCCTTCGTTCGCGAGCTGGTCCGGCGCGCTCTGCCGGGCATGACCCTCACCCATTTACCGGTGCTGCCGGCCGCCATTTCGGCTCGCGTGGAAACGCAATACTTCGGCATCGCGCGCACCGGACCGTGCTGGGATCATATCGTGCAGACCCGCACCGTGGGGCTGTACGTTCCCGGCGAGTTCGCCAACCCGGAAGTGGAAATTCTGGTGGTTTTGGATTCATAAACGATGACGCCTACCGCTGCTACCGGCCGCCGGCCGGAAAACCTGCCGTTGATCTACCAGGAAGTGCTGACCGCCGTGGTTCGCCTGCGCGCGGGCCGGCAGAACGTGGGCGATACCGACGCGTTTCGCCACCATATGCGGGAAGCGTTGAAGACCGCGGCCAGCCAGGCCTTGGCCGCCGGATACGCCGCTGAGGACGTGAAGTTCGCAACGTTCGCGGCGGTGGCGTTTCTGGACGAATCCATTCTGAATTCGCAAAACCCGATTTTCGGCGATTGGCTGCGCAAGCCCCTTCAGGAGGAGTTGTTCGGTATCCACATCGCCGGTGAAGTTTTTTTTCAGAACCTGCAGCAACTATTGGGCCGGCAGGATTCGCAGGATTTGGCCGACCTGCTCGAGATCCATCTGCTGTGCATGCTGCTCGGCTTTAACGGGCGTTACAGCGTGGGCAATCGTGGCGAGTTGGGGCAGACCATCGCGATGACGCGGGAGAAAATCCAGCGCGTGCGCGGACCGTTCGGCCCGCTCTCGCCCGGGTGGAGCCCGCCGGCGGAAACGCTGGCCGCGCGCGGCGATCCGTGGGTGCGCAAGCTGGCCGCGATCGCCATCGCGTGCGCAGCGGTTACCTTGCTGCTGTTCGCGGGCTACAAAATCGGACTGGGTGCGGGCGTATCGGACGTCCACAATATTGCCGTGCAGGCGAAGGGCTAGGAGCGGAGCATGATAATCTACGTCGTCCTGGGCTTGGTCCTGGTCGCGCTTGTAGTTCTGACCGTGCTGTGGCTGCGCCAGAGGAAGAAGCAGAAACAGGCGCAGGCCGCCGGAAACGCAGCCCAGGCGCCCGGCGGAGATGAAATCTCGCTGCTGATTCGCGAGGCCGAAACCAAGCTTTCGGCCGGAAAGGTGGCCGAAGGCGCGCGGGTGGGCCAGTTGCCGGTATATCTGGTGATGGGCGACGCGGGCAGCACCAAGACCAGCGTGATGCTGCATTCCGGGCTGGAAGCGGAGTTGATCGCCGGGCAGGTCTATCAGAACGGCAACGTAACACCCACGCGAGCCGCCAATGTGTGGTTTTCCCGCCGCTCGCTGTTCGTGGAAGCGGGCGGACAACTCGCCGCCGAGGCCGGTAAATGGAGCAAACTGATTGCCCGGCTGCAGCCGCGCTCCTCGGTGGTGGGCAAGGGCGAGCAAGCTTCGCGCGCGGCCCTGATCTGTTTCGATTGCGAGATATTCACGCGCGCGGCGGCGCAGGAGGCGGCGGTGAATTCGGCGCGGGCGCTGCGGGCGCGGTTGGGCGAAATTTGCCAAGCCATGGGCATTAACGTGCCGGTTTACGTGTTGTTCACCAAGGCCGACCGGGTACCGTTTTTCACCGAATATTTTCGTAATCTGACCAACGAGGAAGCCGGCCAGGTGCTGGGCGTTACCCTGCCGATGCTGGGGCGCCGGAGCGAAGGCGTCTATGGCGACGAAGAGACGGCGCGGCTTACGGGCCACTTCGAGCGCCTCTTTCGCTCCCTGGCCGACGCCCGCCCTGAGTATCTGGCGCGAGAGACGGACGGCGGCAAGCTGCCGGCCGCATACGAATTCCCGCGTGAGTTCCGCAAGCTACGCGCCACCGCGGTACAGTTTCTGGTGGACCTTTGCCGCCCCAGCCAGTTGACGGTGGGGCCGTTTCTGCGCGGCTTTTACTTCACTGGCGTGCGCCCGGTGCTGATCAACGAAGCGGCGCCGGTAGCGCCGGCCGAGGGCGAGGCGGGCGGTTACGGCTCGGCCCCCGGCGCAACCGGCATCTTCCATGCAGGCGGACGATCCCAGACCGCGACACCGGCGCCGCAGCCGGTCGGCGTCACGCGCAAGGTGCCGCAGTGGGTTTTTCTGAGCCAACTGTTTCACCACGTGCTGCTGGCCGACCGCGGCGCATTGGGAGCCAGCGGATCGAGCACCAAGACCAGCCGCGGCCGGCGCATCCTGCTGGCCGCCGGCGACGCGGCCGAGGGCATCGCTTCGGGCGAATCCACGGGAGCGGACCTGGCTTCCCTTCCCAGCCTGCGGAAGCTGGAGACGCTGCGGCAATCGATGGAGACGCTGGCATCCTATCACCGCGATGGGGCGCCCTGGAGCTATCGCTGGGGCCTTTACGCCGGCGACGACTTATACCCGGAAGCGCGCCGCCTTTACTTCACGCGTTTCAAGCAGCTACTCTTCGGCCAGACGCAGGATAACATCCAACGCTTTCTGACCACGCTGCCCGCCACGCCCGGACCGGAGTACGGCCGGACTTACGACGCGCTCAAGGCGTACTTAATCACTACTTCATTTCACGATAAGAGCACCAAGGAGTTTCTGGCCCCGGTGCTGCTGAACTGGTGGGTAAACGGACAAGGCGCCGACGCCGACCGTCAGGCGTTGGCCCAGCGGCAGTTCGAATACTACGCCGAAGAGCTCGAAACCGCCAACCCGTTTTCGAGCGCCAACGATTCCGATACCATCGAACACGCCCGCCACTACCTGGCCCAGTTCGCCGGGGAAGAGGCGGTGTACGCCTTCCTGCTGGCCGAAGCCGGAAAGAGCAATCCACCCATTAATTTCAACCGCCAGTTCGCCGGCTCGGCACAGACGGTGGTGGAGACGCACGAGGTGCCCGGCGCCTTTTCGAAAGGCGGCTGGGCGTTCATGAAGGACGCTCTCAACCACGTGGAGCGGTACATCAACGGGGAGCGCTGGGTACTGGGCGAACAGGCGCAAGCCAATATCGACAGGACCAAGC
The DNA here is from genome assembly GCA_049509915.1 of Bryobacteraceae bacterium. Classification (GTDB taxonomy): domain Bacteria; phylum Acidobacteriota; class Terriglobia; order Bryobacterales; family Bryobacteraceae; genus JBEKYD01. The sequence goes on from JBEKZL010000177.1 coordinate 19,934, forward strand.
TGGCGGTCGATCTGCGCGCCCGCTATAACACGGACTTTACCAATCAGTGGCGGACCTACATGAAGTCAGCGAGCGTGGTCCGCTATGGCGGCCTGAAGGACGCCAGCCAGAAACTGCAGCAGCTTTCCGGCAATCAGTCCGCGCTGCTGGCGCTGGTATGCGTGGCCTCACAGAACACTTCGGTGGACGACGCGGGAGTGACGGGTTTGTTCCAGCCGGTGCAATCGGTTACTCCTGTTCCATGCGCGGATAAGTACATCCAGGGGCCCAATCAGAACTACATGACTAACCTACTGACGCTGCAGACTACCGTGGACCAGGTAGCCTCGCAGCCGGGGCCGCCCAACGACGCGGCCGCGGCGACGGTGCAGGGCGCGGCTTCGGCGGCGAAACTTTCCACCGGCCAGATCGCACAAACCTTCCGTCCCGATCCGGACGGTCACGTAGACATGGCGACGCGCACGCTGCTGGAAGAGCCGATCACTTACATCGACGCCCTGGTCCGCACTCTCGGCCCGGCCGAATTGAACGGCAAGGGCAAGGACCTGTGCGGGCAAATGCGCCCGCTGCTGGCCAAGTATCCTTTTACGCCGACGAGTAAAATCATGGCCACGCTGGCCGACATCGACGCCGTTTTCAAGCCCAAAGACGGCCTGCTGTGGCAGTTCTACGATCAGAACCTGCAGAAGGCGATTACGCGGTCAGGGTCGCAGTTCTCGCCGGCTTCGTCGGGCGGCATGACGATCAACCCGTCGTTTCTGGGATTTCTTAACCGGGCAGCGGCGTTTACCGACGCAGCCTATGCCAATAACACGCCGGATCCCCATTTCAATTACACGGTGAAACTGGTGCCGCTGCCCGATACCGAGAGCGCGAAACTGACGGTGGACGGCAAGAGCGTTGAATTCAGCGCGGCCGATGCCTCCAAGGCGGGTACTTTCGCCTGGCCTGGGACCGCGTCAGGCGTGCAACTTTCGGTCAAGGTGAAGGGCGGGAGCGATCACGATTATGGCAGTTATGACGGCCTCTGGGCGATCTTCCAGTTAGTTGACGATGCCGATCTGCACCAGGGCACGCAAGTCGAAATCGCCATGAAGAGGGGCAAGTCGGACACTCAAGTTACCGACAACGGCCGCCCGGTGAGGGTTCGTTTCGACTTACAATCCACGCCTTCGGTCTTCGACAGGGGATATTTCGCTGGCATGGCCTGCGTGGCGGAGGTGGCACGGCCTTGATCGAGCTTCCGGCGCGCATCGGCAAGTACGAACTGGAAGAGTTCCTGGGCGGCGGCATGTCGCACGTCTACCGCGCCAGAGACACGGTGATCGGCCGCACCGTGGCGGTGAAGATTCTGACCGAGGCCGGGTGCGCGGACGCCGAGACCAAAACCCGGTTCCTGGCGGAAGCCCGTATGGCCGGCAACCTGGCGCACGACAACATCCTCAGCATCTACGATTTCGGCGCGGACGAACATGGCCGTCCCTTCCTGGTGATGGAGTTTCTGCGGGGAGAGGACCTGCGCCATGCGATCCGCGACGGCCACACCGGCGACCTGCGCGGCAAGCTGAAGATCGCTTTGCAGGTGGGCCGGGCGCTGGAATACATCCACTCGCAGGGCATCGTTCACCGCGACATCAAGCCGGAAAACGCGCACCTGAGCGCGGCCGGGGTAGTGAAGCTGATGGATTTCGGCATTGCCAAGGCGGCCGGCATGTCGCTCACCCGCGCCGGTTACGTGCTGGGCACGCCGTATTACATGGCGCCGGAGCAAGTTACAGGGCAGCAAATCACCGGGCAGGTGGATGTGTATGCGTTCGGGGTACTGCTGTTCGAGCTGTTTACGACGCAGAAGCCGATCAACGGCGACACGATGGAGCGGATTTTCTACAGCATTCTGAACGAACCGCTCAACCTGGAACCATTGCGCCAGGCGGGCGCGCCGGAGGCGGTGTGCGACCTGGTGGCGCGGTGTACGGCGAAGAGTCCCGCCGCCAGGCCGCAGGGATTCGGCGCGGTGTGCGCCCAGATCGAGGAATGCATCTTCAACGCGGAAGCGGCCACGGCGTTATTGCCGCAAGGATCGGCGCCGGCGGCGGCGCCGGCGGCAACGCCGGCTTCGGTGCGCCGCAAGTGGCTGGCGCCGGCGATTGTCCTGGTGGCCCTGGCCGTGGCGGCAGGCGCTTACCTGGCGGTTCGCCCCAAGCCCGTTCCCGTGGTTCACGCGCCGGTCTTGGCAGGTACGCTTTCGACTTCGACCGGCACCATGCTGCTGGTAGCGGCGGGCACTTTCGAATACGGCCAAGACAAGCGGCCGATCGCGTTGCCCGCGTTCTACATCGATAAGACGGAAGTTCCCAATTCCGCTTACGCCGAATTCTGCTCGGCGACGGGGCGTAGGTTACCGGATGGTTTTCCGGCGGATAAGCCCGACTTACCGGTGGTCAATGTGACGATTACCGAGGCGCACGCGTTCGGCGCATGGGCGGGGAAGCGTCTGCCCAACGACAAGGAGTGGGAAAAGGCCGCCCGCGGCGACGATGGCCGTTCCTTCCCCTGGGGCAACCAACCGGACGCCTCGCGCGCCAACCTGAATTCGAAGGGCTTACGCGCGGTGGGGGACTTTGCCGACGGCGCCAGTCCTTCGGGCGCCTTGAATATGATTGGCAATGCCTGGGAGCTGGTGGAACAGTTGACGCCCCCGAGCAAGCAGGCGATCGAGATCTTCCGTCCGTTATTGACGCCGGCGCCCACCGCCGACGAACCCTGGTACCTGATTCGCGGCACGTCGTTTAAGTACCCGATCAACCCCGACGCGATTTGGGATAAGACGACAGTGCCGGCGCGATTCAAAGGGTCGGACATCGGGTTTCGCTGCGCGAAAGACGCGCATTGAAGAGGGAGGAAGAAGGAAGGAGTAGGAAGAAGGTAGAGGAAAACGCTTCCGGGCAGGCGATTCTCAATTCTGTCTTCTGACCTTCTCGACTTCCATATCCCGGAGGGATATCAAGGGCGCAGCCCTTGCTTACTGGCTGGACTTGTTGCTGCTGGTAACAACGGCTATTCCGGCGATGGCGCCAGCGGCGACGGCCACGCCGAGGATGATATAGGCGGTGGTATGGCTGCTGGCGGCTGGCGCATCAACCGGAGGGTGCGTCACCGGATCCGCGCCGATGTCGGCGGCCGCCGCTACGCAGCCACCATTATCGATGTGAGTGAGGATACCGACGCGAATCACCTCGCTGGCGGGGGCAACCGGGGTGGCGCCTGTGACCACCGTGCCTGTCACGAGGACACGGTTGCCGACCTCGTTTGAAAAGGCCGTCCCGGCCAGTTCCAGGACCTGCTTGGTTTCCAGATTCACCACGAGGTAATGCCCGCCCTTCGCCAGCAGGCAGCCGGGGACCTGCGCAGTTTCGGGCGGCCCGGCTTGGGGGTCGAAGGAGAGAGTGGCTCCGTCGCGGACCTTGGCGACCAGCCGGCCGGCACTGTTATAGACCTGGGCGGATGCGCCAGTGGAGGCTACCAGGACCCGCCGTTCGCCGTCGACCCGAACGCGTATGAGCGCACGGTTATCGGCCGGCTTGATGCGCAGGGTTCCGGCTTCCAGATCGTAGCGGGCGGCGCCGCCGATCTCCGCCGTGCCCTGCTCGATGGCCATGCGGCGACCGCCGATTTTGACCCGGGACGAGGTCGCCAGGAGCAGCCAGGCGCCGTCCTTCAAGTCCAGGCGCGGCGTGCTGGCATCGGACTGAATCTCGGTTCCGTCGAACAAGGTAGCGTTCGCGACAGCCGCGACGTTATCCAGCCGAAAGGACCCCTCCGCCGAGACGACGCCGATCACCGGCGCGGACCCGAGCAGGGTGTAACTGACGCTGCCGGTCACGATCCACACGAGCCATTTTCGAAGTCGCATAAGTGTCACTCGATTTAGCCAGTACGTCAAGCGATAAGCTTCAAGGTATTATCGGCCATTCCGAGTGGCAAACACAACTCGCGGCTCACCGCGTCAGTTGCCTACGTTCACGACTTCAAAGTGGAAGCGGTGAGGCGGCAGCAGAGCGGGGGTTTGGCGGGCCAGGTGGGACCAGGTCCGGAAGGCGGTATCGGCGACGCTGGAGTTGAGGTAGAGGAGAAACTGGCTGGAGCAGCAGCCGATGGGCGGCGGTTGGCGGAAGGTGAGCCGCAGGCCGACGGCGCGCTCGATGGTGACGCCGGGAGTGGGAATCCGTTTCTCGCGGAGGAGAGTGACGAAACTGACGCGGCCGGCGTGGGGCCAAACATCCGGCTGGAGCAGGCTGCGCAGGGCGCACTCGGATTCGAAGGTGATCTCGCATTGGCGAATCCATTCCAGCACGGAATCGCCCCAGGACCAATGATTCAACAGGCCTTTGTATTGTTCGGCGAGCTGCAGGGCAAGCTCGAAGGTGCGTTGTTCCAGGGTAGCGCGATCGGCATCGCTGGGAGCGAGCATTTCCTCGGCTTCCGGCATGGCGGAATCCAGATCGGCGGGAAAGCTCTCGCCGGCGATGGCATCCAGGCCGTGGAGCAGCAGGGGCGGCAATTCGTGCGTTTTGCCGCCGGGTATTTCGATATAGCGTTCATCCGCCATAGCGTCCCTCTACCTACACATATCAGACGTAAGCGCAAGTTTCCTGTTTCATTGTTTGTAGCACGAAGGAGGTAAGGTTCTCCTAAAAATGTTTTCATCTGCGTCATTCAGCGCGCTTATGGCGGAAACTGCCAGAGACCGGCGCGTGCTATGATGCCGGTTTATATGGTGGACTATTCGATCGGAGTGGACTTAGGGGGCACAAATTTTCGGGCGGCGGCGATTGACCGCGGCGGCAAAATCCTGGAGGGAATCTCCGGGGCCACCAACTTTGCCGGGGGACGCGAAGCCGTCCTGGGCGATATCGTCCATGCCATCGAGACATTACGGGAACGCCACGGGAACCAGACGCTGGCGGGGATCGGCGTGGCCGTGGCGGGCTTTATCCGCATCCGGGAAGGCCTTATCACCAACGCCAACAACCTGCCGTACCTGGAGAATTTCCCGGTGCGGGACGAGTTGGCGCGGCGGCTGGGAACCAAAGTCATCCTGGAAAACGACGCCAACGCGGCGGCACTGGGCGAGAAATGGGTAGGCGCGGGTAAGGACGTGGACGACATGGTGCTGGTGACGCTCGGAACGGGCGTGGGCGGCGGGATTATTTCGGGCGGCAAGATCGTGCGCGGCGCGGTAGGCATGGCGGGCGAGATTGGGCACACCACGGTGGTACCGGGGGGGAATCCGTGCGGCTGCGGCAACCAGGGTTGCCTGGAGAAGCACGCCTCGGCTACTTCGGTCTCCGCCATGGCGGGCATGATGCACCTGGGCGTGGATATGAGCGCGCGCGCGGTAGCCGACATGGCGCGCCTCGATAGCGAAGAAGGGCAGAAAGCGCGCGTCATCTGGCGGGTGTTCGGCGAATCGCTGGGCGCGGCGCTGGCAACCCTGGTGAACATCTTCAATTTCCCGTTGTACCTGCTGAGCGGCGGCGTCTTGCCGGCCTGGGAATTTTTTGCGCCGGCCATGCTGGAGACGGTAGCGCGCCGCTCCTTCACGTATCGGGCTACGCAGCCGGATACGCGCATCGCGCCGGCCACGCTCGGCAACGAAGCCGGACTGTACGGCGCGGCGTATCTATCGTGGCTGGAGGACTGAAGGGCCCCTGCTATCAAACTACCCCGATGATAGAATCTGACTCCCAAAGCGCGAGCGCTTACCGGAAGGGCGACGAACAGCCCGCGGCGATAGCGGTTCATGGGTGGCGATATCACCACATTGGCATTCCGACCGGCGTCCCGCGCCCAGGCGAGCTCTACCTGGAACGGTTCAAGATGTACGTCTCGGGATTCGAGACCAGCCCGTGCGGCGTTCAATGGATGCGCTTCGAGCCCGACAGCCCGGTTCACGCCCTGATCCAGTCCGTTCCTCACGTGGCATTCGAGGTGGACGATCTGGAGGCGGCGATGGAGGGGAAGGAGATCCTGACGCCGCCCAACTCGCCTTCTGAGGGCGTAATGGTGGCGATGATCCTTGATAGCGGCGCCCCGGTTGAACTCCTGGAGTTTCGGCGCCACCCGAGATAAACGGGCTCCTGACGGCGATTTGTCCTAGCGCCTGCGGTTCAGGCGCAAGAGAATGTTTAGAATCGCCACGAACACATTGAAGAGGCCAGCGAACAGGAACAGGGCGCCGGGGATCGGGCTGTCGGCAGCGGCGTTATTGAGGACATCGCTGGTGGCATACACCAAGATACAAACGCCGAGGATGCCGATTCCGGCGGCAATCAGCATTCCCAGCACGCCGATGTTGAGAAACGCGTTGAGCACGATAGCGGCGACGATGCTGACCGAGATTCCCAGCATCAGTCCTCGCGGTGCGGAAAACGTCCGATTGGACGACATCACGAACAGCGTTACGGCGGCAAAGACGATCAGGGTCATCAGCATCGCAATCCGAATGGTCCCAGGAGCGTAAAGGCTCGCAAAGCGGAGAATCGGAGCCAGCACCAGCCCGGAAACGAACCCATCGGCCAGGAGCGCGGTGACGCCCAACACCGGACTGTGGCGGGCCGCGATGGCGACACGCGGGATGACGTTGAGCAACACCATCGCCAGAACCCAACCTAGCCAGCCGGTGAAAAGACTAGCCAAGGCGTCGGATTGCGCGCCCACATACCCGCCGCAAAAGGCGCCGGCCACACTAAGACCGAGTAGCAGGTAGGTCTTCTTGATCGTCTCGGCACGGGTCGAGCTCAATTGCGTGGTGCCGAACAGATTGTCAATTGCCGTCATGGAACGAAGGATACCATTGCGCCCGCGGTCCGGCTGGCCGGGCAGGGTGGCTCTCTCTTCAGTACCGCCCAGAGAGCAAGATTTCCGGTAACGGGAACCGGCCTCCGAACCGTCACCTACAGTTCAGGATTCAGGGCGCCAATGACGGCCGGAAAACGGAACTGGATTATCGCGATCGGTCTTGCGGCCATATTGATAGCGGGCGGTCTGGCAGTCTCGGCATCGCGCCTGTCGGGCCGGATCGAACCCTATGCGCGCCAGGCGGCGATCGGTTACTTGAGCCAGCGGTTCGCGAGCGACGTCGAGCTTCAGGCGCTGCACCTCCGGGTTCCGGGGATTTCCCCGCTCCGGCTGATCCTCACACGCGGGCGGGGGGTCTCGGTGCGTGTCGAGGGACAGGGACTCAGGATGTGGCTGAAGGGCCGGCCCGGCGCCCTTCCGCTGTTCGCCATCCGCAAGTTCCAGTGCGAAGTGGATCTGGAATCGCTGCTGCACCCGCCAGTGGCCGTTCGCGAGGTTTCCGTGGACGGTATGGAAATCGACATACTACCGCCGGCGGGCGGGCCTGGGCGCCCGGCACCTTCGGCCGATACCGGGCCGGCCCGCGGGCAGAGCGCATCGAACCTAGGCGTGGCGATCGGGAAGGTGAGCATCCGGCACGCGGCGTTAGTGCTGCAGCCCAAGAATCCGCAGAGGGTTCCGCTGAGGTTCGATATCGAACGTTTGGAGCTGGAATCGGGAGGAGCGGGCGCGCCCATGAAATATGACGCCTCGCTCACGAATGCCAAACCACCGGGCAAGGTACGCGCCACCGGCACATTTGGGCCCTGGCGCGCGGATGAGCCGGGCGATACTCCGCTAACGGGCGACTATGTGTTTGAGAAGGCCGACCTGGGAGTTTTCGCCGGGATCGCGGGAACGCTCGAGTCCTCTGGCCGGTTCGAGGGCAAACTCTCGGCCATCACGACGCATGGCCAAGCCTCGGTCCCGAATTTCCGCTTGCGCATGACGGGCACCGCCGTGCCGCTATTCGCCCGCTTCGCGGTGCTGGTGGACGGAACCAACGGAAACACCGTTCTCCAGCCGGTGGCGGCCCGGTTGGGAACGACCGAATTTACCACGAGCGGCGGCATCATCCGGCACGAAGCCAACCAGCCCCGTGCGGTCACTCTCAATGTCGCGATGCCCAACGGAGATCTGCGAGACATACTTCGGCTGGCGATGAAGGGCACCCCTTTCATGGAAGGGCGGCTCGTCCTGAACGCCAAAATCGACATTCCGCCGTTGACGGGCAAAATGCGCGAAAAGCTGGATATGGATGGGACTTTCGAAGTGGAAGAGGGCAAGTTCCTTCATTCCACGATTCAGAACCAGATTGACGGCCTGAGCCGGCGGGCGCGGGGGCTGCCGCGGAATCCGGACGGGGACCAGGCGCTCTCCCACATGGCGGGAGTGTTTCATCTGGAGAACGCCGCGATGCGGTTCGAAAAGTTGTCCTTCGGATTTCCGGGGACGAACATCGATCTGGCCGGTGGCTACAATCTGGACAGCGACATTCTCAATTTCGGCGGCACGCTCAAGCTGCAGGCGACGGTTTCCCAAATGGTCACCGGGTGGAAGAGGTTAGTCCTGAGGCCCGTCGACCCATTCTTCGAAAAAGGAGGCGCGGGGACATTTCTTCGCATCCGGGTGGAGGGGACCTCCAAGGCGCCCAAGTTCGGTGTGAATCTCGCCGGGAGACAATTGGAACTTCCGTTGCCAAAGCGGTAGGCCAATCCGGTCAGTTGCCGAGGACTACTTGGGATAGCCCACGCTTTGGGCCAGGATGATCCGCTGCTGGGCGCGCAGGTTCATGGCCTTGGCCAGGGGGGCGCGATCCACCGATCCCCGCACGACCGTACCCAGGCCTTCGGAAGCGCAGAAGAGGTAGACGTTTTGTGCGATGAAGCCGGTATCGGCATTAGCGGTAGCAAGACTTCCGGCGTCGTCGCCGTTCAACTTGGCGGTATCGGCAACGTAGACCAGATTGAGGGGCGCGTCGGCGACGAAGGCCTGGATTCCGGTCAACTTGCGCAGGTCGGCCGGCGCCACCGGCTTCAGTGCGTTCGCCTTAGCGTCATAGAGGTAGGCGCCCTCAGCCATGACGGCGTAGACATCGATTTCCTGGCGATTGGACGCCGAAGGGGCGGTGCGGCGGCCGTCTTCGCGGTTGATACCCCAGGCGGCCCACAGCAGGTTCGAAAGCGTCTGCCTGGAGAGTTGCTTCGGGCCGAAGTCGCGGACCGACTTGCGCTCTTTGAGGAGCTGCATCAACGGCTTGCCGCCGCTGGTTTGAGGGGTTGGCAGCGCTACCGGGGCAAGTTCCTGTGCGGGGATCAGTCCGAGCGGGACCAGGCACAGAGCGATAAGAGATTTGGACATCCGATTCTCCATGCAGTATAGCCCATGGTGCCGGCGTTAAGCCGAGGCGCGGAAACGGCGCAGCGCCTCTTCGGTGCCGCGTTCCCAGGCATCGATCAGGTTGTCCCAGCGGGCGTTGGCCTGGTCGTCGATTTGCCGCCGCGCCGGGTCGGCGTCGAACCAGGCGATGGTGCGGCGGATACCCTGGGTGAACGGCAAGGTCGCGCAGTAATCGGGGACGAAGCGCTTGATCTTGGTATTATCGAAGACCACGCTGACGGCCTTGTCGCCGAAGAGACCGCCGCGCGAATCGGGGACGCAGGCGGCGATGAAGTCGCTGGGGATGTGCATCAGTTGCGGCTCGACGCCGGCGGCTTCGGCGGTCAGGCGATACCACTGGTCCCAGCACATCACCTCGTCGCTGGTGATGTGGAAGGCGTGCCCGATGGCCTGCTCGCGCGCCAGCAGTCCCACCAGGCCTTTGGCGAAATCGGTGTTATGGGTGATGACCCAGAGCGAGGAGCCATCCCCGGGGACGATGACTTTCTTTCCGCGGCGCATGCGGTCGACCACAGTGTAGGACTTGGCCCAACTGTTGATGGCGAGGGCGATCTGGGTTTCGCCGTAGGTCAACGACGGGCGCACGATAGTGATGGGGAAAGCCTCCTCGCGATAGGCGCGCATGAGGCGCTCTTCGCAGGCGATCTTCTGCTGGGAATACGTCCAGTA
>JBEKZL010000178.1:0-15795 GCA_049509915.1 Bryobacteraceae bacterium
GCCATCAGCACGCGTTCCGGGCCGTGAACCGGGCAGCGTTTCAAAAGGTAAACGCAGCCGTCTTCGAAAACGATCTTGCCTTCCGCGCGCCGGTAACAGGTGGAGCAGATGGAAATGGCCGTGTCGTAAAACAGGTAGGGACGAACCCGGTCAGACATGGGCCACCGCGTTCTTGCAGGGGTTACGTTGCAGCATGCGCATCAGATCCTTTGTATACCAGAGCAGCGCCGCCAGCGAGCACCACTGCAAAGTGGTCAGTCCCAAAAAGCGTACGCCGGGCTTGAGAAAGTCGATCAGCACGCGCCACCCGCAATAGGCCAGCAGGAACACCCGAAATCGGTCGCCTTCGGCGAATCGCGGCGGTCCGATGCGCCCCAACGCCAGAGCCAGCAGCACCATGGCGGCGCTCTCGTAGAGTTGCACCGGGTGGCGGCGAATGCCGTCGCCGAAATCGATACCCCACGGCAGGGCCGTCGCGACGCCGTGGGTATCGTCATGAACGCCTGCCAGCGCGCAGCCGATTCGCCCGATCGCGATGCCAACGGCGAGCGGCACGGCGAACAGATCCCCGGTCCGCCGGGTGACGCGAAGGCGGCGTTTCATCCACTCTACCGCCAGCGTCCCGCCCAGGATCGCACCTACCACGGTCTTACCCCTCAGAAGGTATTCGAGATTGGTCCCGTTATGCAGCGTGCGAACGGGATCTTCCGCCCAAAAAAGCACCTTCGAGCCAACGGCCGCCCCCGCAATGGCCGCCAGCACAACGCTCCACCGCGTGTGGGTATCGAGGAAATCGCCGCCCCTCCGGCGCGCCGAAAGATAGAGCCGGAAGGCAACGAAGTAAGCGGCCGATTCGAACACCAGGTGCCAAAGCACAATCAGTCTATTATCCGCCAGGGTGGGGCATGCTGCAGCTTGCCCGCGGAGCCCGAAGGGAAGGTTCTCCGCGACGAGCGTCAGGCGAAGATCAAGCGCCGCCCCTTCGGCTCTGGGACAGGATCGCCAAACTCCTTCGCGCTGTCGGTCCAGAGGCGAATAGCATCCTGTGCGTTGCCGAGGGCCGTTTCCTGGGTGGCGCCGTGGGCCATGCACCCGGGAAGCTCCGGAACCTCGCCGATGAACGCTTCGTCTTCGTCGCTCCAATCGATGATGACTTCGTATTTGATCATGGTCTCGGACCCAACTTAGCTTTCAGAATCACGGACCGCACCTGCTTCACTTGGTACGGCTTGGCCTGCGCACGGGCTCTCTGCAGGTTGATCCTATCCTCGACACCGCTTGTCCGGAATAAATGGTGGCTGCCCCTCTCGCGCTTCTCGAAACCCAGGCTCTAAAGCAACTGGCACAAATCGTCGAAACGAATGGCCGCATCGGCAGCGCCGCTGAGAAGCAGCCTCAAGTCTTTTCGGCGCCCATATCGACATTCTACGCCCAACCCGATTTCCGTCCACATACCATCCCGCTGGAACTTCCCCCCCGCCATTTGCGTTAATAAAGGAGACGGAGGGCCGTCCTCATGGTTATGACATCGCGAATTCTTACTGCAATGGCGCTGGCTGCTGGGTTTTGCCCCACTCTGCCGGCAGTCGATCCCCGGCTTCTGAACCTGGTCATGCCCGATGCCGTGGTTCTGGCGGGTGTGAACGTTACCCAGGCCGAAACCACTCCCTTTGGCCAGTACGTTCTCGGACAACTGGCGACCAACGATGCGCAAATGCAGCAACTGGTCAACCTCACCGGTTTCGATCCGCGCAAGGATGTCAACGAGTTGCTGGTGGCCTCGAACGGTGCCGCCAAAGCCGGGCTGGCGCTGGCCACCGGAACCTTCGACGCCTCCACCATCACCGCCTTTGCAACCGCGCACGGAGCGGCGACCGAAACCTATAACGGCGTCACCATTCTCGAAGATCCCAAACAAACGCACGGCATTGCCTTTCTGAGCGGGGCCGTAGTCGCCGCCGGAGACTTGGCGGACGTAAAGGCGGCGATCGATCGGGTGAACGCGGCTTCCGTCTTGCCGGCCGCCCTGGTAACTCAGGCCAACCAATTGAGCGGTGCCAACGATGCCTGGTTCATCTGCACCGTGCCCCCCGCCTCGCTGCATCCGGCTGGTACGGCAACCGGAACCGCCGCCGGCCTCGAAAATGCCGCGAAATCGATCCAGTCCGTTTTCGGCGGCGTCACGTTTGGAACCGTGGTGACGGCCGGCGTGACTGCCCAGGCCGATAACGCCCAGGACGCCAGCACTCTGGCAAGCCTGCTGCAACTGCTGGTCAATATGGCCCAAATGCAATCCACCACCAACACCTCGGCTGCCACGCTGGCCTCCGGCCTGACGATCAAGACATCCGGCGCCACGCTGGTCCTCACCCTCAGCCTGCCCGAATCCCAGTTTCAGCAATTGCTCGCCCCCGGTTCGAGCGGTTCCAAGCACCGCGCCGTGCGCAAGATGTAAGCGTCTGGCGGAGCAGTCGTTTTCGCCGGGTGCTTAACCACGGTCGCGGTTGCGAGTGCCGCGTGTTTTCATTCACCGACCAAGCCGTAGAGTAGGAGAGAAGGCGACGCGTTGCGCGACCCACTCTCCCCTCGTCGAACCGGAGATGCAGATTTCCCACGTCCGGCTTCGGGCCGGGAGCAATCTGCAGAAGAAGTCTACCGCTTGTTTTGCGCGGCGGCGCGTCAGCACCGGCCGCTGGCCGCTCTGTACCATGGCACGCGGAGGCTCTTGTGTCCCCACGTGCTCGGCTACAACCAGCCGGGTGAGTTTCGAGTGTTCTGTTATCAATACGGGGCGCAACCAAGAGCGGACCATTGCCGGTTCGCGGTGAGGGCATTTGACCCTGCCTGTCGCTGAAGAAACTCTTACGCGTGAAACTGTCGGGTAGTCCCTGGGAACCGAGCTCCACGCTCTTCAACGTTGTGTGGAGCATATCGAGGTAGATGCCGACGATTTTCCCGGCGCCGATCCGCAGAATGGACAGTGAGGTAGTTGCTGAAGCAACTGGCGCGCGATCACGATGTGGAGCGTGGCGACCGAGTGCAGATTATGTCGTTCGGGACGGACGCGGCGATCCTCGCGGACGGAAGTCCGGCGGCAGTTCCGGCGCTGATAGTCCAACACGGCCGAGGCGGGCAGAGGGGGAAAAACGGTTCCGCTGCGCCATCGGGAACCCATACGCAGCGATACATAGAGTGGCGTGGTGGTGAAAGCCGCGCCAACTCCGGCCTTCATAGTGTCCTAATCCCAACTCCTGTTTGACTTCCTCATAGTCGCGTTCGATGACCCCGCGATGTTTGGCCAGCTTTGCCAGAGACTTCAGAGAGGTTGTGGCGGGTAAGTTGGACAGCCAGTATTTAGTAGGTTCCGACGCTTCCTTCGGCCATTCAATTAACAGCCATTCTTCCGAGCACGGTTCGGTGCGTTTTTCGTCGCGATGGGCAGGTCGTACACGCACAGCGGCAAAACGAGAGCGTAGAGTTCCCTGACTGCCCGGCCGCCAGCCAATGTCCTTCCAAGCCGAAGACGGCAGACCAATGTGGCATTGGCGTCCTGTTTGGAATCCGCACACACGCCAGCGCTGTCGCCGCCGCAGTGCCCACTCCACATGTGTCCCACACCACACAGATGGCTCCCCAACGGCCTTCCACATGCCCCGTTCCTCCTTATCCTCCTTGTTTCCACCTGCCCCAAAACCCTCACCACCCACCGACAAACGCCCCAGCGCCTATCCGACAAGCGCCTACTTTTCTTCCCGCCACCCAAGCTCCGCATCCCGCGATCGAACAAAACCCATTAAACTAAAGACCTGCCCCGGCTCCACGGTTTATATCACTGCACGGTTTCATCACTTTCAAGGCCACCAGCCTTCATGCCCTTCTTCAGCGTCGAGGGCCGCGAAACCAGCGAAACCTTTCTCGGTCAGGTCGACCCAATCCAAAGCGAGTGCAGTTTTTTCATTGGTGGGCAGGCAGTTCCGCCGCCGGTTCCGCCTGCGCCCGCATTGCGGCGAGTTTTCTGCACAGCTTCTTACGGTCGCGGCTCTGACTGGGGCATTTCACCGATTTCGACGCCCAGCGCGCGGCAATCGCTGGCCACCATCTCGCGCACAATTCCTTCAAATCCGGTCTGAAATCTCCAGCCGAAGACGCGTCGCGCTTTGGAAGCGTCGCCCTGCAGAATGTTCACTTCCGCCGGGCGATACAACTCCGGATCAGTGGTCACATATTTCCGGTAATCCAGACCGGCGCGGCAGAAAGCCAACTCGACGAACTCGCGGACGGAATGGGTTTCGCCGGTGGCGACGACATAATCGTCGGGTTCGGGCTGCTGCAACATTTGCCACATTGCCCGGACATACTCCTTGGCGTGGCCCCAGTCGCGCTTAGCGTCGAGGTTGCCCAGGCGCAATTCGCCGGCTTTGCCCGCCGCAATCCGCGCCGCGCCGGAGGTAATCTTGCGGGTGACGAATTCGTAGCCGCGCCGCGGGGATTCGTGGTTGAACATGATGCCGCTCGAAGCGTGCATGCCATAAGCTTCGCGATAATTCCGCGTCAGCTCGAATCCCGCCACCTTGCTGATTCCGTAAGTGGAGCGAGGGTGAAACGGAGTACGCTCATTCTGTGGAACGTGCTCGGCCTTGCCAAACATCTCGCTCGATCCGGAAAAATAGAAGTGGCAGCGGGGAGCCAGGTTCTTGAGTGTGGACAGCAGGTAATGAGTGCCGTTGATATTGGTCTGCAGGGTAGAGAATTCGTCGTCGAACGAATAACTGACGAAACTCTGGGCGGCCAAGTGATAGCATTCGTCGGGACGCACTTTGTCGACCACCTGGTGCAGGCTGGCGTAGCTTTCGAGCGAGGCCGCGTGTAGCTGGACGCGCGCGCGAATGCCGGCGAGCCGGCGGAGGCGGTTCTCCGGATCCTCGATCGCCACGCGGCGCACAATGCCGTGTACCTCGTAACCCTTGTCGAGTAGGAGCTCCGAGAGGTAAGAGCCATCCTGCCCGGTGATGCCGGTAATCAGAGCGCGTTTCGCCGCCATGCGCTATTGATGGTAGCATCACGGGCCGGTTATGGAACATGCGTGTCGATGGCGGCGAAAAACTGGGCCATTTTGGCGGGAAGAGGGCCAGCATGTGGGTTACGCCTCGGCCTTCGGCAAGCCTGAAAACGACCGACGCGGCGGCCGGCGGGCTTACTTGGAGTCTTTATTTGCGGCTTCGGCTTCCGCAGCTCGTTGAGCCAGCCGGGCGCGGTAGGATTTGCCGGTGACTTTCAGGACAATAGCTCGCGACGCGAACTGCAGCCGCCGGTTCGCCTCCGCCAACCGGAACTGAATGAACTCGCCACCAACCCGCTCTCGCTGGCTGGTTTCAGCGCATCGACCAGTTGTGGACTGCTGTTCACACGAGCCAGATACTCGCGCTTGTCCACCTTGACCGTGCCCGCCGGAAGAATGAGATTCTGCAGGTTCAGTGCCTGGGTGACGTCGGTGGCGGATAACTGTTTGGCGTAGAGCTTGTCGGGATTGAGGTCCATAACCGTGGGCGACTTACCCCTGTAGGGTAACGGAATCGAAGCGCCGTGCACCGTCGCAAGCTGCGTGCGCACGAAATTCTGGCCAAGGTCGTAGAGATCCGTTTCCGTCAGCGTTGGACTACTCAGGCCTAACTGCAGAATGGGAACGCTGGCGGCATAGTATTTCAGAATATTGGGAGGGAAGATTCCGGGCGGCAGCACCCGCAGGATGGTTTGCACGGCAGTCACCCGGGCCAGCGCAAGCTCGACTTTCACATTCGGCTGAGAGTACAGCTTCGTGATGGAAACAGCGTTGTAGGATTGGGATTCGATGTGCTCGATATCGTGTACCGTCGTGGTCATGGCGCGCTCCGAGACGGTGACGATGGGTTTTTCCACTTCATCCGGCGAGATACAGGTGAATGAACATACAACGCTGACGACGGGAATGTTGATATAAGGGAAAATGTCGGTGGGAGTCGTAACAATAGATACGCCCATTAAGGCGATTAGGAGCGCCATAACTACGAGAGCGTATGGCCTCCTAAGCGCGAGCCGGACGATCCACCCGAGCGTAATCTAACCCAGCCTACCGGCGGAAGCAAGAGTAGTTCGAGTCAGCTCAGGTTAAACGGCACGATTAGGGAAGCGCTCGTGGGCCAGGCGGCCGCGACTCTGACTCAGCGAGACAGCGCCGTGCCTCGCAGTCTGAGCCGAGCCGGTTCCAGCCGTTGATGCGACGATGGCCGAGGGCGGGTTCACCAGTTCCTCTTCGGGGAACCGCGTTTCCCGGTGTCCGGTCGACATGTATCCATGATGATGATGATGATGGTGGACGGGTCCGCTTGCAGCCTTTCGCAACTCGAGTTGCTCAAAGCCGCCTCTGAACTCGCCGCGGGCACCCTGGATCGGTCCGGCTACCTGCAGGCCTGCTGCGGCGATTTGCGCGAACAGATGGAGGTTCGGGCGGCGGCGATCGCCCTCGGCGGCGCCGTCTGGCGGAGCGGGATCGAAAAGGAGGAGGCTGAGCGTTACCAGCCGCTGTTCGAGTGTTTCCAGGCGGTGAGCGAGCCCTCGCTCTTGGCACATCCCGTGGCGTCCGGTTGCGTGTATCTGCTGGAACGAGTGGACGGCGCGGCGAAGAATTCACCCTCATTCTCCCCGACGCCTCGCTCGAGGTCACCATCGCGCGTGCCGAGCGGATTTGCGCGGAAGTAAGCCATTTACGCCTGGAAGGCCACGGAGACTCACAGCCTTCCGTCTCGCTGTCGCTCGGCGTGGCGTCCTACCCGAACCACGGCCTGGATGGCGAGACCGTGCTCGGCGCTGCCGATCGGGGACTGTACGAGGCCAAACGGGAAGGCCGCAATCAAGTGAGATCCGTCGCGGCGAAGAATCCGCCCCGGCTTCCCAAGCCCGGCCCCTCCGCCGGAGTGGCGGTAAAGTGTAGCCGTGAACCACACGGGCAGGCGACGCCGCCCACCGCCGCCCACGCCAAAATGCGGCGGGCACGCTCGCTGGGGCTGGAGCTGAGCGCGTTATCCGAGTTCACCCTGCACCATGGGCATCCGCCTGCGTTGATTCTGGATTTTGGCGGATGCCGGCCGAGCGAATTGCGTCGCGGCGTCGGAGTCCTCGCGGCTCTCGAAGGGGTGGAGAATCCCCTACTCGCTCCGCAGCGCCGCCATAGGTTCGATGCGGGTAGCCTTTCGCGCCGGTAAGGAAGTCGCGGCGAGCGCCGCCAGGCCCAGCACGACGGCCACGGTGGCGAACGTTGCCGGGTCGGAGGGGCGAACGCCATACAACATGCCCGCCATCAGGTGGGACAGCAGCAGAGATCCCGCCACCCCGGCAGCCATGCCCGTCAGCACCTGCAGCATGCCTTGCCGCATCACCATTCGCAAGACCTCAGGGCGGGTGGCGCCGAGCGAGATGCGAATGCCGATCTCGCGCGTGCGCCGCGAGACGGAGTAGTTCATCACGCCATAGATCCCCACCGCGGCCAGCAGCAGCGCCACCGCGGCGAAAATGCCGAGCAGCAGGGTTTCAAAGCGAGGCTGCGCGGTGGCGTCGGCGACCACGCGGTCCATGGTCAAAACTTCGGAGATGGGCAAATTCCGGTCGAACGACCAAACCGTGCGCCGCACGGCGGGCGCCATGTCGGCCGGGTTTCCAGCCGTGCGCACCACCAGCGTGAGGTACTCGGCTTTTTCCAGGAACTCGCGGTTCTGAAGCGCGGCGAGATAAACCTCCGGGTCGGGTTTATAGGCCCAGTCACCCTGCCTGGCGTTCACGGCGACGCCAATTATCGTCAGCCAAGTGGGTGGATTCCGGGCATCGTAATGGAAGGCGATGCGTTTGCCGACGGGATCTTCCCCCGGCCAGTATTCGCGGGCTGCCCGCTCATTGATAACGACGACGCCCGCCGCGCCGGCATCGTCGCTTGGAGCGATGGCGCGTCCGCGCAACAGCGGCAGACGCATGGTCTCGAAATAACCCGGCATCGCGATGCGGTAGACGGCACCGGGCTCATCGCCCGGGCGCGGCTTCGGGCGGCCCTCGATTGCGAATGGCCAACCCCACACATCCCCTGCGAGCGGCAGATGGTTGATGCCGCCGGCGGATACTACACCCGGCAGCGCCCGGACTTTCTCGAGGAGCTGGCGGTAGAAAATCTCGCGCGCCGGCGCGGGCGCCTCCTTCGATCCGGCAACCGACACCACCATAGAAAGCACGTTGTGCGGGTTGAAGCCCGGATCGACAGCCGAGAGCGCGAAAAAGCTGCGGACCATCAGGCCCGCTCCAATAAGGAGTACGAAAGCCAGCGCGAATTCCGATGCCACCAGGACGCCGCGCAGCCGGCTGCGGCGCGCGCCCTCGCTGTCGCCGCGGCCGCCTTCCTTGAGCGCACCGCTCAGGTTTCCAACGGACGCGTGCATGGCCGGTGCCAGCCCGAACACCACGGCCGTGAACGCGGTAACGGCCAGCAGGAACAGTAGCGCGCGAGTATCGATGCCCACCATCTCCACCCGCGGAATGTAGGCCGGGCTGAGCGCCACCAAAGCCTTGGTGCCCCACCATGCGAGCGCCAGGCCGGCGGCGGCGCCGAGCGCGGCCAGCAGCAGATTTTCGGTGAGGAACTGGCAGATCACGCGTGCGCGGCTAGCTCCCAGCGCGGTGCGCAGGGCGATTTCCTTTTGCCGGTCCGACGTTCGCGCCAGCAGCATGTGGGCTACGTTGGCGCAGGCAATCAGCAGCACGAATCCGACCGCGCCCACCAGCATCAGCAGCGGCGTTTTCACCTTGCCGACGACATTTTCCTTCAGCGGGGTGACCACGACATCGCGGTTGGTGCCTGGATATTGCCTTTCCAGGCGCGCCGTCACCGCGGCCATGTCCGCCTGTGCCTGCACCACCGAAACTCCCGGCTTCAGCCGCGCGAAGATGCGGAGGCTATTGCCGCCGCGTCGATAAATGCGATCTCCAAAGGCCAGCGGCGTCCACAACTCGGCGCGGGTGGCCCAGAACGGCGCAAACTTGAACTCCGCCGGCATCACGCCGACCACGGTATAGGATTCGGCATTCAGTGTGACCGGTTTGCCCACGGCGCCGCGGTCGCCGCCGAAACGCCGCTGCCACAGCCGGTAGCTGAGGATCGCTTCGTGGTCCGAGCCGGCCTGGTCCTCTCCCGCGGCGAACCAGCGGCCCAGCAGGGGCCCGACACCGAGCATCGGGAGCAGGTTCTGGGTGAGCCTGAGCCCGATCAGGCGCTCCGGTGGGTCGCCGCTCGTAAGGTTGGCGCTCCAATACTCGGCCGCCGCCATGGTTTCGAAAGAACGGCTCTGTTCGCGCCAGTCGATGTAGTTGGCCGGCCCAACCGGAGCGGCGCCGCCGTGCAGAATCGTGACCAGGCGGTCCGCGTCCCGATACGCCAGCGGGCGGAGCACGACGGCGTTCACCACTCCGAAAATGGCAGTGTTGGCACCGATGCCGAGCGCCAGCGCGACCACCGCCACGGCGGCAAAGCCGGGAGTTCGCAACAGGTTGCGGGCGCCATAGCGGAGGTCCTGGAGCCGCTGCTCAACCCAGGCGAAGGAGCGCGCGTCGCGATGCAATTCCTTGGCCTGCTCCACGCCGCCGTAGGCGCGCCGCGCGGCCAGTTTGGCCTCCACGGGTGGCATTCCACGGCGTGCGAAGTCCTCCTCGATCAGGGCGAGATGGGAGGCAATCTCGCGGGCCAGTTCCCGCTCGGCGGCGCGGCGGCGGAACAGGTTCGCAAATCTGGCGAAAAAGCGGCGCATGTCTCAGGCTCCCTCGGAGAGCAGCTTCTCCACCAGCCCGGACATGCGCCGCCAGCGCAGCGTCTCCTCCGCCAGCGCTTTTTCGCCGGCCCTGGTGATGGCGTAGAACCTGGCTTCGCGATTGCTCTCCGTCTTGCCCCAGGTCCCTTTGATTCTGCCCTGCTGCTCCAGCCGCACCAGCGCCGGGTACAGGGTGCCCTGGTTCAGATGCAGCAGGTCTTCGGAAATCTGCTGCAGGCGGGTCGAGATGGCATAGGCGTGCTGCGGGCCCATCGTTTCGAGCGTCCGCAAAACAATCAGGTCGAGCGTACCCTGCAAGACAGCGATCCGATCCGCGCCTTCACTTGGCATTCAAGTAAACTCCTGGTTTCAGGATACGGAGGCTCCACTTGGATGTCAAGTGCAATTTCTGGGCAACCGCACCGTGGCGGTCGCGGCTCGGAAACGCGCGGTTGTGGGCGTAATTCCGAAATGAAGTACTAAGCTGGAAAGGGAGGGCTGGAATGAAAGCCGCCATTCTGAACGCGTCCGGCAGCGTGTCGAAACACCCGCTCGAAATCGCCGAGGTGCGCCAACCCGAGCTCCAGCCGGGGCACGTGCTGATCCGGGTACGGGCATGCGGGGTTTGCCGCACGGATCTGCACATTGTGGAAGGCGATCTGGAGCCACGCCTGCGGCCGCTGATTCCCGGTCACCAGATTGTGGGTGAGATCGCGGGCGGAGCGACGGCCGAGCTGCCGGAAGGCACACGGGTGGGGGTTTCGTGGATCGGCGGCACGGATGGAGACTGCCCCTATTGCCGGCGGGGCAGCGAGAACCTGTGCGACTCGCCCACGTTTACGGGTTATACGGTGAACGGCGGCTACGCGGAAATGGCGTTGGCACGCTGGGATTTCGTGTTCCGGCTGCCCGAGGCGCTGGACGATATGCAGGCCGCGCCGCTACTGTGCGCCGGCATCATCGGCTTCCGCAGTCTGCGGGTGGCGGGGATAGAGGCGGGGGAACGGGTGGGGCTTTTCGGGTTTGGAGCATCGGCGCACCTCGCTATTGCCATCCTGCGGAAGTGGAACTGCGAGGTGTACGTTTCGACAAGGGGGGAATCGCATCGCAAGCTGGCGGCAACGCTGGGAGCGGCTTGGGTTGGCGGCGAAAGGGAGCGGCCGCCGGTGGAATTGGATCGTGCTGTCACGTTCGCGCCGAGCGGCGACGTGGTGCTCGCCGCGCTTTCGAGCCTGAGAAAGGGCGGCGTGGTTGCCATCAACGCGATCCATTTGGACCGCATTCCGGAATTCGACTACGACAGCTTGCTATGGGGCGAGCGCCAACTGCGCAGTGTAGCGAACATGACCCGAGCGGACGGGCGGGATTTCTTGCAGCTTGCCGCCGAAATCGGGCTGCGGCCCAAAGTGACTGCGTTCCCACTGCACCACGCAAACGAAGCGCTGCAAGCGGTGAAGAACGATGCGATCGACGGAGCGGCGGTGATCACCATGTGAGGGGAGCGGGTTCCCCATGCCGCGCACGTATTGATCCCCCGTCAGGCAACCGCTGCGGACTTGGCCGAGGCAGCAGTGTTTGTCCTTCTTGTTGCCGCCACAGGGGCAAGGGTCGTTGCGGCCGATTTGGGGTTCGAAACGGCGGTAGGGTTCCGGCGGTTGTGCAGAATTGTGCATATGGAAGACGGGGTTCGGCTCCGTCCCGGATTGGGGAAGGCTGCGATTGGCGGTCTGGCATTGAGACGGAAGGGGTAAGAATTATTTTTGGGATTTGTGATCGTGGTGCAGGCCCGCCCACGCAAGTGTCGCCGGGCATGCCGTCCCGGGATCTAAATCGATCGGGGCGGCCAGGTGGCGAGGAAGCCTTCGGCGGCCAGGTTCTCCAACTCGCGATTGGAGGAATAGGTGTCCTCTTCCGAGGCGGCGCTCTTGGACATCGATGCCGCTGCAAAGCTAGCGACCGGCGGCGTAGACGCAGAACTTCCAGGTACCGATGCGGCCCGGTCACCGTGGCAGCACAATCTCTTTCAGAGATTCCCCCGTCTTCGACGTCACCACCAATTTGTTCGTTCATCAACAGAGCTGCGGCGTCAGCCCCGGCAAGAACCCGTCCGTCAGGGGTCTTGCCTGTAACCACTGGGTCGAAGAGTCGTGGCGGCGGGCAAATGGCGGATTCGGGACTTCCGCCATGGGCTGCCGCGATTGTTTTACTCCCAGCGCAGACGAGGGAGCCCGAACGCTTCTGCCAGATGGTTCAGTTCGGCGCGCACCGCGGCCCACTGGTCCTGCAGCCCTGGGTAAAAGCGTTCGCGATTCATGACGTGGTTGATATCGCGGCTGACCCGGATCGCCTCGTCGACGAAATGGCGGGTTCTGTCGACGTTGCGTTCCCGGTTCCAGGTTTCGTGCAATTTCCCCATTGCCCGGTCAAGTTCGTCGGCGTGCCGGTTCAACTCGTCCTGTTTAAAACTACCGTGATAGTCGCTGCGCTCCAGAGCGTGCCGAAAAGAGCGTTCAAACACGCTGGTGCGGTCCTCGCAGTCTCTGATGACGCGGGCGATATCAGATCCCCGTTCATGCTCCCGGTACTGTGCGCCGGCCGTGCCGGCAACGAGCAGAGCGCTCGTTAAGACAATAAAACTCCGTTGAAACATCATTTACCTCGTCGATTGAAGTGGCGGGATCTTCGTCCACGACGGTCCGGACACGCGGTCCGAACGTCGTGGGTGCGCAGCGGGAATACAAGTTGGCGTTCGAGATCCAGTTTGAGATTTGCCGCGCCGCTCCGTGGCCGCGAGCGGGAAAACGGTGCTGAAAACTAGCGCACCGCGGGCGGGACTTCACCTCAGGCATAACCCGGCCTGATCTGTGTTTTAGCGTACATCGCCGTCAGGGGGCGGCGCAAGGTGCGGTGGTACGGGTACGCGGGTGGAAGCGGGGTACGCGGTCTTCGGCCTCGCCGTAAAGGCCAGTTGCTGGTTGAATCGCGTGGTGAGGCCGCGCTTAACGGCGGCGCCGGCATCCACCAGATGGAGGACAGATGCCACTTCGCATTTGAGCTCGGTAAGCTCCGAACGGAGAGGCCTGGCCGCCGGGCGAGGGCAGCGGCGGATCTGTTCGGCCCAGGCTTCGAATTCCGCCGATGCGGTCCGTAGAATTTCCAGGGCTTCAAGCACGCCGGGGGAGATTGGCCGTATGACAGGCTTCGCGAGCCAAGCGGAGGCGTTCCAGGGTACGAGCCACGGTTTCCGGGCGGCACATGCGGCCATCACTCGTCATTCTCCACCGGGCCGGAGGCGAGGACGTGGGAAACCAACGCGTGGCTGAGCTGGACGGAGTCCACCTGGTATTGACCTTTGGCGTAGACGGCGGCCAACTGAGTGACGCGTTCGGCCTGCTGGGCCTCAAGGGCGCCGCTAGTGCTCGAGATGCTTTCCGACAAGGAGGAGATTTCAATCTGGTCGGCTCCGGCCGTGCTGGGCCCGGATGCCGGCGCAACCGAGGAACCTGGTTGAGTCGGGTTGGTCTGGCCAGGCGCGGAGACGCCGGCGCCGGCAACACCGTCGTTCTGAAGTCGAATTCTCATAGGAAGCGCCTAAGCATGGTTCGATGCAAGGCTGATGCTCCTTCTATTCAAAGGTGGCATGAGGAAAGGGTCCAGTGCAATACGCGATAGGGAAAGACCCTAATCATAACGGGCGATCATCTATTAGCTTCCTACCTTTAGAATGAGGTAGACTCCTGAGCCACGTACTAGGTAGACCTTACTGTATGCAAAACATCCCGTGGTTGTCTCACGCATTAGCTCGGCGCCTGCGGAGCTGAACTGGCAACAGGTTCTGCAGCACGCGCTGCACCGTGGCCACGGGCAGCAATTTGGGGCCGTTCGGCGGCGACCAGATCCAGGAAGCGTTTGCTGGGGTTGGAACAGTCATCCCCTGACATGGCCCAGATCAGGCGCACCGGGATTGCGGGAGGTATTCGTCTTTCGGCGCGCCAGAGGAAGACACCAGTGTGTGTACCTCGGCGCCGCGTTGGTAAGAGCCGGACGCCGGTGTGGCGGCCTTGTGCCGCATGCCCGACCAGCCTTGTTCGATTGTCTCCAGCAGTGACTCGACTTCGTCCATGGGCGCGGTCTGCTGGGTCAGGCTGGCTTCGAGCAGCCGCCTGCGCATGTATTGGTACAGCAAGGCAAGGTTCTGGCTGATGGAGCCGGCTTTATGATTCAGCGACCCTTCAAGTTCTCCCAGTATCGCCAATGCCTTGGTGACCGCTGTGGCCCTTGCCGCGATATCGCCCGTCTTCTGGTAAGCGCGCGCGTCCCGCACTTCAATGAGCGCGTGCTCATACAGAATTTGCATCAGTTCCACCGGGTCCGCGGCCAGGATTCGGCTCTCCAGATAGCTATGTCTACGCATATTCTCCATTGCCTGCATTACCACTCTTTCTCCAGTCCGCCGCCATCCGTACGACTTCCTCGGGCGGGAGCAGGCCGATGACATCGCCGCTATCTCGCTCCACTAATTCCACCATTACGGGCTTGCCCGCACCCCGGCGCAATTTCCATACCCGGCCTCGAGCTTCCAACTCGCCTCGGTTCACTGCCCGGATGGCTGCCACCAGTTCCTCGATCGGGGCCAGGCTATCTTGCCCGAACCCGCCGACAATGGCGCTCATGGATATGCCGTTGAAAGACCCTGTGCCCATCTTGGAGCTGCCTTTCCACTCTCACTTTACATATCGGTATCTTCGCCCGAAACTTCTAAGGATGCTTAGAATGCCAAAACGAAACCTTGCCCTCGGCCCTCTTCGCAGCCGTCGTTTCTTGTTTGGGGCACTCTCTGCCCAGCCGGCTCAGCAGCCCGCCGCACCCGCCGGACCACCCTCGGGCCAGCCGCCGGTTCCTCCTTCCGAGCGGCCCGACAGCGCCTCACGGCGCTTCGCCTTAGCTCGGCACTGTCCAGCCTTCCCGTAAAGCAACCGTAGTTCTTTCTAAGTTTCCAGGAAAGAATCGCCCCGCTCGCCGATAAGCAGTTTGTGAGCGAATTCTTCCGCCGGGCCGAAGAGATTCTGCAGATTGCGACTAGTGGAAATTCCGGGGCCGGCGACACGGCTCTCGTCCTCGATCGCCAGGGCGGCTTGCGCATGTTGGACCCGGCCGGATGGTCGCTCCCGGCGATGGCTGCCGAATACGGCGCCGCCGCCGTCTATCGCGTCGTCCGCCGCGGCAACTCGGTCCGCGTGGAAGGCTGGAACGGTTCCCAGCGTTGCCTGCTCGAAGGACAATCCGCAACCGGGTGCCTGTCCAACATTCTAGCCCACGGTTACGCCAGCTTCCAAATGTCCCTCGCTGGCGCGGCCTGAGTGCCAGCCTTAAGCAGTAACTCCGGTAACAAGTATCCGTACTTCAGGTAGATCAATGCTCGCCGCTAGCGCGACATGGACGGTGGTGCCGAGTCCGGAGAACTTCCCCATTTCCTATTCGGGCGCGGCCCCATCTGCAACACCAGCGTGCCCCCGGCAGCCAGTTCCTCGTGCGTGAACCAGGGTTTGTCCAGGGGCCTTCCGTTCAACATGGCCGATTGCACGTACTTGTTCTGCGCCGAAGTGCCCGGCGCGGCGATGGTGAATGTCTTGCCGCCGGACAGCGCGATTCTCACCTCCTGGAACAGCGGGCTGCCGATGTCGTACACCGGCCGCCCTGGGCAAACCGGGTAGAAACCCATCGCGCTCAGCACGTACCAGGACGACATCGCGCCGCCGTCCTCGTCGCCGCAAATGCCAAGCGGCCCGTCGCCGTACCAGACTTCCATGATCTGCCGCAGCAGGCGCTGCGTCTTCCATGGCTGGCCGCAGTAGTTATAAAGGTAGGGGATGTGGAAGCTCGGCTCGTCGCCCTGCGCGTAGTTGCCGATCAAACCGGTCATATCCGGGAACTGGCCGAGGAAAGCGTACTTGGACGTGCCGTACTGTTCGACGAA
>JBEKZL010000179.1:0-25315 GCA_049509915.1 Bryobacteraceae bacterium
AGCACCCACAGCGCGGCTGCCATGGTGTCGCTAACACCGGGCCGCCCGCCGCCGGAAAAGGAGTTCACTTCGCAAATGCGGTACGGGACACCGCAGCTCGCCGAGGCGGCGCGCAACTGAGTGAGCTGGGGCTCGAGCTTTGGATCGGGGCCCAATAACTTGTCGATGGTGCTGGTTGGGTTCTGCCCTTCACGGTAGTAGTGATGAGCCAGAAGAACGGTATCTTTGCCTTCATCGGCGGCAAAGCGAGTTACCCAGTCGGTCTTTCCGGCGGCATCCGGCCCGGCAAATGGGATGGTTGGAAGCTGCGCCCGGAGAGCCGCCTTGTAGCGGCGGTATTCCGCCAGCCAATCCTCATAGCCATAATCCGGCTTGCGGTGCTTGTTGCGGCCGAACAGGTCCGGCTCGTTGCCGATCTCGAAGGCCAGCAGCCTCTCCCCGGCGGCGCGCAACACTGCCTTGGCTTCCCAGACCGCGTCAGATTCCGAACCCCTGCCGAGATTGAGCGTCCAAATCAGAGTCCAGCCGGTGGCTTCGAGAAAGCCGCCCAGATCTCGCAGCACGGCATCGTTCACCACCGATCCGAAGGAAGTGGAAACAGCGGGAGCGGCTGGCGAATAGCGAGCGTAGTCCGCGGTATTGCCGCCAATCCGGATGACGCCGCGTGGACTGAGGGTGCGCACTAACTGTATATAAGCGTGATCCGAGGCACTTAGCAGGCCCGGCCTGGCGACCGACGAAATCTCATATCCCAGGCCCATGAAATCGGGTGCGATAGCACCTGCCGGCTGCTCTGTACGTACAGTTACAAGCAGCGGCTGCTCTACGGCGGCCGCGCGGGCAGCCAGAGTACCGGCACTTAGAAGAGAGTTAGCGAGGAACTCACGGCGATTCATGGTATCGATCCCCTCTATTGCGGTTCCCTAGTGCCGGGCTGATCCGGCCCCAGGACCGGAAAGGACGTGATGCGCAGACGCGCGGCGGCGTAAGGAACTAGTGTTACCGGCTCGTCTTCGAGGCGGCTGGTTACCGGACCTTGGGGCGGGGGAGCGGCGCTGTCATCGACAATTACCCACTGGGGCAACCTGCGCGCTTTCGCCTCCAATGTGACTGGAGGGGCGCTGTTATTGAATGGCTGCCGTGCGATGGGCGCCTCCCGTACTTGGATCGACGCGGAAGGGTCTTTCAGGTCGACTCTGAGGCCATAGTTCCAGGGCGACGTCGGATACACTTCCCAATCGGCTACCGGACCGGTCTGTTTGAGCTTTCTCCAAGCTTCTCCGATGCGAAGAGAGTAGACCAGCGGCCCGCGCTCCACCGAAACCGAGCCATTGAACCCTTCCATCGCGCGGACGGACATGGGCAGGGTAATCTCCACCCGGTCGCCCTTACGCCATTCGCGGTCGATGCGATGATAGGTTCCCGGCCGCAGTCCCTCCACATTTTGGCCGCCGGCCACCACCACGGGGTCGCGGACCCACTCGGGTATGCGCAGATGCAGCGGAAACCGGACCGGCGAGGCGGGCGACACGGTCAGGCCGATCTTATCGCGAAAGGGATACCCGGTGTTCTCTTCCACCATAACTTCCACGCCTTTGATCCTGGCGCGCACTTCGCAGGGGGCGTAAGCGGCGATGGCCAGACCATCGTCGGCGGAAGCCATCCAAAGAGACGCCGTGAATTTCGGCCAGCCTTGATGAAGGTTGGCGGTGCAGCAACCGAAGTTCGGCTCGAGGCCAAACAGGTTCGATTCGGGGCCGTTGGTGGTCCAGTCGCGGCGTCCGAGTGACACCATGGCCTGATTCGGCTGCTGGTCGTACTGATGGCTCCACTGATCCGCGGTCTGACCGCCGGGCAGGGGATTGAAGGCGATTTTCTCCAGCCGGTCCCCCAGGCGTGGGTCGCCGAGCACAGCCAGGTCCAACTCCAGAGAGAACATCGCCTCCACCACCGCGCAAAGCTCGATTCCTTGCGATGGGTTGCGCCCGGCGAAGTGTTCGTCCGCGCTGAAGATCCCGTTGGGCAGGCTCTCAAACTTATCGAGCATACCGAACATCAACTGGGTGCCGGATCGATCCGCGGGGTCGTGAGAGACCAGGTACCACAGAGCGGCGGTCTTCAAGCCCATGGCATTGTTGACGCCATGGCTTTCGTGCTTGTCCTGCCCGGGTGCGATGCGGCCGGTGAATGGGAAATTCTCGTAGAACTTTCGCCAGTCGAAACCTTGAACCTTCAGTTGTTGGGCCAACTGGAGCAGCCTGGCGTCGCCGGTCCGGTTGTAGAGCCAGATCAGGCTGGCCAGCTCGTCCTGCCAGCGATAGATAGCCCAGCTCTTCAGCGGTCTGGTGGGCAGCATTCGCGACTGATAGGCGAAATACTTCTGCATCACCGGAATCACCCGCGCGTCGCCGGTCGCCTCCTGGAACTGAGTGAGCACTTTCAGCATGATCATGATAGGCCACCAGTCCTTGTTTTTTTCGGGACCGATGGAACCGTCGGGCCGTTGCCCATCGAGCGTCCAGTCTACCCACGGTTTCACTTTTGCAATCAGTTTCGGATCGTCCAGGAGATAAGCGAGCGGCAGCAGACCATCGAGATAATAGGGCCCGCGTTCCCAGCCCTCGCCGGAGCCGCCGAGCCAGGCGGAGTTGGGGCCGACGTCGGGCCAGAAATCGCCCAGGTGTCCGGTGATGCCCTCGGCCTGGATGCGGAGTTGGTCCTTCAACCAGCCAGCCGGCTTCACCGAGGTCAGCGGTAGCCGGTAGAACGCACTGGCTGCGAGTGGAGCCCGGTTCTTCACCAGTTCTTCCGCCGGCGACGCGGCTGCAAGGGCGCCAATGGCGCCGGCCGCGCATCCCAGAAAAGTCCGGCGGGTAAGATCGTTGTCCATGCCGAGGGCCACTCCTTCCTCTTGGTTGTAGCGCGATTCGGCCGGCGATGGCGGAACCCACTGGCATCATGCGGCGCAGGTATCCTACAATGGCAACCATCCATGAAAAACTTGATGGCTGTTCTACTGCTTCTTTTTCTGAGTGTTTCCCTGGCTGTGCCGGCCGATCTGCCGGCGCTGGGCGGGTTTTCCAACGAAACCGCGGTCAGCGAGCGCGGCTGGGAGGCGAAATTCCGCGCCATTCCGGACCCGGCCAACCTACGGGCCTACATGCAGCATTTGTCGGCGCGGCCGCACCACGTGGGCTCGCCGTACGATAAGGCGAATGCCGAATGGCTGCTGGCGCGGTTCCAGGAGTGGGGCCTTGACGCGCACATCGAAAGCTTTGACGTGCTGTTTCCCACGCCCAAAGCGCGGCAGCTCGAGCTGGTGGCGCCAACCCGTTTCACCGCCAAGCTGCAGGAGCCCACGGTTCCGGAAGACCCCACTTCCGGCCAGCATGACGAGCAGCTTCCCACCTACAATGCCTATTCGACCGATGGCGACGTGACGGCGCCTCTGGTATACGTGAACTACGGCGTGCCGGACGATTACGAAGCGCTGGAACGGGCCGGCGTTTCGGTGAAGGGGGCGATCGTGATGGCCCGCTACGGCGGGTCGTGGCGCGGCATCAAGCCCAAGGTGGCGGCCGAGCACGGGGCGGTGGGGTGCTTAATTTTTTCCGATCCGAAGGACGATGGCTACAACCCCGGGGAAGTTTTTCCGAAGGGGCCGTATCGGCCCAAGGACGGGGTGCAGCGCGGCAGCGTGATGGACATGCCGGTGTATCCGGGCGACCCGCTGACCCCTGGAGTCGGGGCCACCAAGGACGCCAAGCGGCTGCCGATCGGGCAAGCGGTGACGATTACGAAGATTCCAGTGATGCCGATTTCCTACGCCGACGCCGAACCGCTACTGGCGGCGATGGAGGGTCCGGTCGCTCCCGCCGCTTGGCGCGGCGGCCTGCCGATCACTTATCGGCTGGGCCCGGGTCCGGCCAAGGCGCACCTCAAGCTGGCGTTCAACTGGGATCTGAAGCCGCTGTACGACGTGATCGTGCGCATTCCGGGGTCGGTTTATCCGGATGAGTGGATCGTGCGCGGCAATCATCACGACGGCTGGGTGAACGGCGCCGAAGATCCGCTTTCCGGCACCGGTCCGGAGCTGGAGGAAGCGCGCGCGCTGGCGGCCCTACTGAAACAGGGCTGGAAACCGAAGCGCACGATCATTTATTGCGTTTGGGATGGCGAGGAGCCCGGTCTACTGGGTTCGACGGAATGGGCCGAGACCCACGCCGACGAACTGAAAGAGAAGGCCGCCGTATACTTGAACTCGGACGGCAACGGGCGCGGCTATCTGGGCATGGAAGGTTCGCACACGCTGGAGAAGTTCATCAACGGCGTGGCGCGCGACATCGACGATCCGGAAACCCATCTCTCAGTCTGGAAGCGGCTGCAGCTTCGCCACCTGGCCGGCAGCGCAGATTTCGGCCCGCCTCCGGACCGTACCGAAGCCCGCAACCGCCCCGACCTGCGGATTGGCGCGTTGGGCTCCGGCTCCGATTACACGGCCTTTCTCGATCACCTGGGTATCGCCTCTCTCGACATCGGCTTCGGCGGCGAAGACGGCGGCGGCATTTACCACTCGATCTACGACGACTTTTACTGGTACACCCACTTTTCCGACACCGACTTCGTCTACGGACGCGCGCTGGCGCAGACGATGGGCACGGCCGTGCTGCGGCTGGCCGATGCTGATCTGCTGCCTTTCGACTTCGACGATTTCACCGACACCATCCATCGCTACGTGGACGAGGTGGAGAAGCTGGCCAAGGACAAGCGCGAGCAGATCGTCGAGCGCAACCGGCTGATCGAAGAGGGCGCTTTTCAGGCTAGTGCCGACCCGCGCATCAAGACCGTTCCGCCGTCCAAAGAGCCCGAGCCGCCCTTTCTAAATTTCGCTCCGCTCGACAACGGCCTGGCCGCTTTGCAGCGCACCACGTCCCTATACGATCGCGCCTTGACGGAGGCCGGCCAGAACGGCGGCAGCGCGCTGGCGCGGGCCGAACTGCGGGACGTCAACCAGCGCCTCACCCGGCTGGAGCGCGTCTTTCTGCTGGGGGACGGATTGCCCAACCGGCCCTGGTTCGAGCACCAGATCTATGCTCCGGGCTTCTATACCGGCTACGGCGTAAAGACGCTGCCGGGCGTGCGGGAAGCCATCGAGCAGAAGGAATGGGAGCTGGCGCAGGAACAGATCGAACGGGTGGGCAAGGTGTTCGAGAACGCGGGCGAAGCGATTCAAGGCACGGCGGCTGACCTGACGAAGGCGGTGAAATAGGGGAACGTGGCGCAGGATGGCAAGTCTGCAGATTTGAGAGTCGTGCCGACGTTTCCTGCCGGGCTGGGTGTTAGGGCGTGGAAGTGTCGAGAAGAATCTCGACACGGCAGGCTTGACAGTTTGCGCCACGAAGACATCGGCATAGGTAGGCGGTCGCCCGCTTTCCCTGTCACACCAACCGGCGTACCGGTCCGTACCGGGCGGTGCGGCGGGTTGAGCTAGCGGCCGCCAGTCAAGTTGGGCAGCGCGAAACTGAGTGCCGGGCTGATCGCCAGCCTCTACGGGCCATAGGCGCTACCGGCCGTTTTCGCGGCGAGTTCCGTACCCTCGCCTCGCTTCCGCAATTCAGCGAAACGCACCTTGCCCCGCTTCCACTGCTTCCACATTCTCAAGAGAAACGCCTCGCGGCATATTTGGAGTGGCGGGCGCAAGCCGCGGGGCACGCCGATTCGCACCGAACCGCTGCGGAATTACTGTACCGGCCTGTTGCTGGACGGCGAACGAAAGAGCGTCGAGCCAATCGCCGCGCGCTTGGCTCCTGATCATGTGCAGAGCAGGCACGAGTCGCTGCACCACTTCGTCGCACAGTCGCCCTGGAGCGGTGCCGGCATGTTGCGGCAGGTCCGCGATTACGTTCTGCCGGCCATACAGAAAACCGGACCGGTGACGGCCTGGATTGTGGATGAGACCAGCTTTGTCAAGAAAAGCACGCATTCGGCGGGAGTGGCACGCCAGTATTGTGGCCGGCTGGGAGAGACGGAGAACTGCCAGACGGCGGTGAGTCTATCGGTGGCTACCGCAACCGGGAGTCTGCCCATCGCCTGGCGGCTGTACCGCCGGAGGAGTGGGCCAACGACCCAGTGCGGCGCACGGAGGTCGAGGTACCCAAGCAGGTGCGGTTTCAGACCAAGCCGCAGATTGCGCTGGCGCAGATTCGGCAAGCGGTGGAGAACAGGGTGTCGCCCGGGGTGGTGCTGGCCGATGAAGTGTACGGATCCGGCCGCGAGTTCCGGGATGGCATGGGAGAACTGAAGCTGGACTATGCGCTGGCGGTAAGGTGCACAACTACGGTATGGGCGCTGGAGCGGCAACCTTTGCCACCCAAGCCTTGGAGAGGGAAAGGGCGGCGGGCCACTCGGGCGCGACGGGACCAGAGACGCCGACCGATTGCGGTGGAGCAGTGGGCACAAGAGTTGCCGGAGAAAACCTGGCGCGAGGTTGGTTGGCGGGAAGGCAGCCAAGAAACGTTGCGTCCGCGTTTTGCCGCCTAGCAGGTCAGACCCGCGTCCGACCACAAAGGGAGCTTGCAGCTAGAACAGTGGTTACTGATCGAGTGGGCCGCCGGCGCAGCAGAGCCAAGCGGTTACTGGTTGGCGTGTTTGCCAGGCAAACTCTCGCTGAAACGGCTGGTTGGGATCAGCAAGCACCGCTGGGTGATGGAGCGCGATTACAAGGAACTCAAACAGAAACTCGGGTTGGTCACTATGAAGGCCGCAACTGGCGGGGATTTCACCACCACGGAGTATTCTGTATCGCGGCTTACGGTTTCTTGATGGCGGAAAGGAGCCGTCTTCCCCCGCAGCCCACGTCGGGCATCTTGGGCTGCGCGCCACCCCGATACCTGCCCACCTCCGGCCGCGGGGGGCGAAGGGTTCGCGCCCAACGGCATAACCCCCAGGCGATCGCAACACTGCGTATCCAAATCGCCCGATTCCTGGTTCACCCGCTTCTCTGCTGCCCTCTGTGTTGTCGTTTGCGCCGATAATTTGTGACACAGTAGAAGTTAAGAGTGGTGAGTAACCTGGAAACTGGCGAGCCGCTATGGTTTGGAAAGGAGCGGAAGAAGGAGACCCTGGGCGAGCACTTCCGGACGCAACTCAGAAGCGGGCGGCGCCAACGCATCGAGGCCGCTTGTGTAGACATGTGGGAGCCGTTCCGGCTCAGTGAGGAGTGGGCGCCGGCGTGTCACATCGTATACGACAAATTCCACATCCTCCAGCACTTTTCAGAAACCAGGAAAGCCGCGTAGAATGCCACTTGTTACGAATTCCTGCGGAGAGCCAGAAAATGACCTGACCCAGAGGATAGATGCTTCTATTACTTCTCGGTCTTCTTCGCGTTCTTTCGGGTGTCCGTCTTAACCTGGGTCTTCCGATTGGAATTGGCCGGATGCTCGGTGTTCGGCGTGTTGCCGGTCGCCGCGGCGGGATGCTCCGGTTCATGCGCCGCCGGCCGACTTGCCTCCCCTCCGGTATTGGCCGGGTGCTCGGCTGTTGGCGGATTCGAGTAGCTCGGCCGCGCACTGGGCGGCCGGTCGTTGTTCATCGGCCGATTGGGGTTCACGGCTGGCCGGCCCGAAAAGGCGGGAGCGCCGGCGGGATGGCTCAAGTGGCCGCCCGCATCCACGGTTCGCACCATCGGCCGCGCCGCCGGCGCCGAGGCTCGCAGTGCATTGACCCGGGCCGCATCCATCGGCCGCCCCGGATTGGCGCGCAGTTCCTGTTCTCGCGCCGCAAACGAGACCGGCGGCGCGGGTGGAACCGTCTTCGCTATGATCGCCCTGTCCGCGAATCGCGCTGGCGGCACACGCACGTTCGCCCCCACCGCCACTCCCAGGCTGACCCGCGTAGGCGCGATCGGCGGCGCCGCCCCGATCACCCGCGCATTCACGATTTGCTCCCGCGGCACCACCACTACGGCCGCCCCTATCGGCCGCGCCCCCACGAACGCTTCGTGTGGCACTACCACTACTGCGCCCGGCACGCCCTGGTTAACGTACCGCACATTCCCGATGGCAACGCTATTGATAACCGTCGCATTGCTGACATGGACGATGTTGATGCTGGTTATATAAGCCGGGCTCACCGCGTAAACCGGCCGGTACACTTCCCCCGGCCCCAGCGGGAACCAACCTGCCATACCCACTCCGCCTACGCCCACCCCCACCGCGAATCCAGGACCACCCACGAACGCCACCAGGGCCGGCGCATATACGGGCCGCGCGCCCACCACCAGCCGCCCCGGCACCCATACCCAAGCTCCCATCGCGTTCGCGAAAGCCCACCGTCCATAGTGGAAAGGAGCAAACCCCCACGGCGCGTCGTCCACCCAAGTCCAGCCCCAGGGTTCTACCCACGCCCAATGGCCGAATTTGTAGGGCGCCCAGCCGGGCGGAACCGAGGTCGGCATCCACACATAACCATACGGCGGAACGTTGCGCCAAACGCCGTACTGGTCGAGGTCTTCGTAGCCGATCGTCTCCCGCGGCACGTAGCGGGCCGATACCGTCGATTGCTCGGTCCGGTCGCGGTCGATGCACCATTGGTCGAACTGATCCGGCGGAGGCGCCTGCCCCATCTGGTTGGCCATCTGGTCGGTTCCGGTGATGGTAGCGCTCTCGGCGGGGCTGATCGAAAACGCCTGCCCGCCTCCAGTCACTTCGGCCTGACCCGCCCGTACCGTGGCCACCGTGACAGTGTTGTCGCCGTCCACGTTGATCCGGTAATCGCCCGGCCGCAGCAGCCCGATCGCCACGTTAGGCGTATCCACTTCGTAAGTTTCCTGATCGCCGATAAAGCGCACGTGTACGTCGATCGCGCCCTGGGTCAGGCTCAACTGCGCCACCCGGTCGTCCAGGTTCAACACGGCCAGGGCCGTGGCCGAATTCATGCGAATGGCGGTCGACCCGATGTGCAGCTCGGCGTAAGCGCCGTCGTCAGCCCAAAGATGGTCGCCCGTGGTGAGCGGGTAATTGAGGGTAGCCGCGCCCCAGTCCTCCAGGCTGCCGGGCCGGAAAGAAACGGGTCCATTAATCAGGTTCAGCCGCGCCACGCGCGACGGCGGGTCGGCATCCTGGGCCATGGCGCAGCCTGCCGCCACCAGCACAAATCCGTATAAGAACTTACGCATGTTATCCACTCTCCTCAGAACTACCACGCCGCCACTGCCGATTGCATCGCCCGGATATTAAAATCTCCCAAGAATCGCCGCCCGGTCGACATCCCAGCGGCGGAGTCCGGCCCCGGCCCGGCGCCCGTCTGGTTCGAGTGACGAAAGCCGCGATCGGGTTGCATCGCCGGTTATTGTGCCGGTTTGCCCGCGTGCTACAATCGCCGAAGCGCTCTTCTCCCGGCGGTCAGCTCGCGGTTCTATTGCTTAGAGCCAGGTGAGGTCGCTGAAGCGGGACTTACGAGGACCGGTGACGAGTTCGGCACGCCTTCGGTGGCACTAACGCGCGCCTGTAGCTCAGTTGGATAGCGCGCATGCTTGACACGTAGGAGGTCTGGTTTTTGACAGATTTCTTTTGTTTTCAATTACTTACAGACACAATATCGCATTGAATCCGATCCCGGCAGGCGGTCAAGAAATTGGGCGAGTTTAGTGTGCTAAAGTTTGTTGAAGATGTGCCCGCATAGCTCAGTTGGTTAGAGCGCTACCTTGACACGGTAGAGGTCAGAGATTCGAGTTCTCTTGCGGGCACCACTTCCCCTTGACCAGACCCCTCGCCGATGGCATCAGGAGCCTCTACGATCTGTTGAGCCAGTCAAAAAGCTGTCCCCCGGTGGGCGCCGGTACAAAAGAGCAGCGTTTCCGCCGGTTTTGAGGCCGTGGTGAGCCCCAGTTTTGACGCCGGGCACACAACTGCGGCCCCGCGCGCCTAGTCGCGCGCAGCCGGCCGCGCGCCTTCTGGATGCCGCCTGCCTTCCCGGTTATAATCAACCTTGTGATATTACGCTGCACACTCGCGCTGATCCTCTGCCTGGCTGCCTGCAATCGCAGCAACACGGATAAGGAAGCGGTTCGACAGGCAATCATCGATCGTGTCAGTAAAGCCGGTCTCAACGTTGGGGCCATGGAACTGACGCTCAGGTCTGTGGATTTCAACGGCGACAAGGCCAGCGCCACCGTCAGCTTCGCGGCTAAGGGGTCGCCCGCCTCGGCGGGAATGTCCATCCAATACCAGCTTGAACGGCAGTCCGGCAAGTGGATGGTGGTGGACCACAAGGACGCGGGCGGGTCGCCCCACGGCGGCGCTATGCCGGGCGGTGCGAATCCGCACGGTGGGATGGCACCTCCCACGGGCGGCGGACCGGCTTCCATGCCCTCGCCGCAGGATCTGCCTCCTACCGGGAAACCGAAATGATTCGGCGCGTCGCCATCCTCGGCGGGGGCCCGGCGGGTTCGTTCGCCGCCGCGCAACTGGCTTCCGCTGGTCTGGCGGTGCAACTATTCGATGAAAAACTGGCCTGGGAGAAGCCGTGTGGCGGCGGCCTGACCTTCAAGGCCTACCATCAGTACCCGTTTCTGCTCCACAACGGTACTCCCAAGCGCCTCGTCACCGAAACCACGCTGGGCGCGGCCGGCGCGGGCCAGGCCCGCCTCAAGCTGCACGATCCGCTGGTGATCTACTCGCGCCTCGACCTGAACGGCATGCTGCTCGATCGAGCCGAGCGGGCGGGAGTCCAGATCGAAAGAGCCCGCGTGCTCGAAATGTCCCGTGCCGGCTCCGGTTGGCGCCTCCGCACCGGCGCGGGCACGGCGGAAGCCGATTACTGTATCGTGGCGACCGGCGCGCGCAATTCGCTGCGCGATTTCGGCACCCAACTGCATCCGCGGGACACCATGGCGGCGCTGGGCTACTACGTCGATGGCGATCAGGAAAACATCGACATCGAGTTCCTCGACGGGCTGGAGGGGTACGTTTGGGTTTTTCCGCGATGCGGCCATCTTTCGGTCGGCATTTGCGGCAAGGGCGTCAACGCCTTGGAGCTGCGAAAGCGGCTGGAATTCTACATGAACGAACGCGGCATTCCGCTCGCCGGCGCTCGTTTTTATTCGCACCTGCTGCCGTCCCTGGATAAAGGGTCGTGGCGTCATAATCGCGTGGCAGGCGATGGCTGGATGGCGGTGGGCGACGCCGCCGGCCTGGTCGACCCTATCACCGGCGAAGGCATCTACTATGCCATGCGTTCGGGCGACCTGGCGGCGCAGGTGCTGCTCGCCGAATCCTCCGCCGCCGATCCCGCGGCCCAATACCGCCGCCTGCTGCGGCGCGATTTCGCCACCGACTTGGAATTCGGCTCCCGTCTCGCCCAACGCGTATTCCTCGGCCGCTTTCTCTGCGCGCCCCTGCCCCGCCGCATGGTGGAGTTCACCCGTCACAGCCCGCGCTTCGCCGCCGTAATGGAAGATCTATTCGCCGGCCGCCAGCCCTACACCGGCCTGAAGCGGCGTCTGCTGTCGAACCTCAATGGCAGCCTCTACGAGATCGGCATGAACCTGGGTTTCAGCCGCGTCGTACCCTGGCGCCTCTCGCAGCCGCGGCTGTGACCCTCCTGTTTCACGCAGCGGGAACGGTTGCGTCCGCTTCCACGTCGATTTCGATGTCGACATCCGGCGCCGAAGACGTACCGAGTTCCTGCAGATTGTCGCGCGCTCCCAGGCCGAATTCGGCCCGCTTGGCCCCCGCCATCCCATGGAAGCACACGTGCGCCGGCGTGCCAGGCTTCGTATCGGGAAACTCCCCGTTGAAGGTGAAGGTCAGCGGCACGACCTTGGTCACGCCGCGAATAGTCAGGGAGCCATCCATGGCCCAGGAGCTTCCGGATACCCGGCGAATGCCCCTGCCGCGGTACGTCATCGTTGGAAACTGCTTCACATCGAAGTAAGCCGGGCCGCGAAGATCCTCGTCCCGCTCCAGGTTCTGCGTGCTGATGCTGGAGACGTCGATCGCGATGTCGACGCTGCAGGCCCCAGGGTCCTGCGACGCCGTGATGGTTCCCGTAACCTTGTCGAACCTGCCGCGCACCAGCCCGACCACATGATGCCGAGCTCCGAAATAGGCGAAACTATGGTCCGGGTCGAGCTTGTATGCCCCCGGAGCGGGAAGCGCCTGGGCTGCCGCCCCGTTCCGTCCGGATTTGGCGGGACGGTCCGCGGCGGCGGCGTTGGTGGAAGGCGCCGCGCAAGTTGTGAACAGCAGCGCGGCGATTTCGAAAATGTCAAACAGTTTCTTGAAGATCATATGGTCTCGATTCATGCCAGCGATTCCTTTTACCCCTTTGGTTTGTGTGCAATGTGCGATGCAGTTGTACGATACCGAGGCGCCGGCCGGAAAGTCCTGAGCTGCGTCTGAAACGCTCTGAATCCTTCTGAAATGGCGCGGCTGCCCGCCTCCACGGTATTGATATAATCGGCCAAGGCCGCTTTTCTCAGTGAAGAACGGAAGGCAGACAACGAAGCCAGCATGGAACGCCCTACCGCGACAATGCTTCGTATCGGCGAGTGGTGTGTCAATCCTAAATCCGGCCAAATCTCGCGCAACGGAGAGATCGCACGGGTAGAGGCGCGGACAATGCGGTTGTTGCTATGCCTTGCCGAACGTGCCGGCCAGGTCGTCAGCATCGAGGACCTGCTCGGCCAAGTTTGGCTGGGCGTTACGGTCACTCCGGATTCCGTCTACCAGGCCGTGGCAACGCTCCGCCGTCAACTCGGCGACGACTCCAGGCAGCCGAGTTACATCGAGACCGTACCGCGGCTCGGGTACCGGATGGTGGCGACGGTCGGTCCCTGGGCGGACCCGGATTCGGAGAGGGAGCATCCGGCACCGGCAACTGCGCCGCCGCCCGGCCGCGCGGGCCTCGCATGGGCCGCCGGCGCCACTGTTTGCCTTGCGCTCGTGGTCGCGTTGCTGTTCCACGGCAAAGCGGCGAATCGCGATCGCTCCACCACGCCCGCCTCCGCGCAGCCCCAGAAATCGATCGCCGTGCTGCCGTTTCTCGACCTTACCCAAGGGATGAGACAGGAAGAATTCGCCGACGGCATGACCGAGGAACTGATCGACAGGCTCACCAAGATTCCCGGCCTTCGGGTGCCGGCTCCCACCTCGTCGTTCTATTTTAAGGGCAAGAAAGCGACGATCGCCGATATTGCCAAAGCGCTCGGTGTGGCTTTTGTGCTCGATGGGAGCGTACGCAAATCGGGCTCCAGGCTACGGGTCGCCGCCCGGTTGATTCGCGCGGAAAACGGGTATGTGGTCTGGTCTGAGACCTACGACCGGCCATTCGACGACATCTTGATGGTCCAGGACGACATCGCCGGCGAAGTAACCAAGGCGCTGAAGGCATCCATCGAGGCCAGTCCATAGTGAAACATCTTCAATCCGAAACTCTGATGCGCCGCGCGGAAGCTCTGATTCCCGGCGGCGTCAACTCCCCGGTGCGGGCCTTTCGTGCGGTGGGCGGCAACCCGGTGTTCGTGGCGCGCGGCGACGGCGCCTATTTGTTCGACGCCGATGGCAACCGTTACATCGACTACGTCTGCTCCTGGGGACCGCTGCTGCTGGGCCATCGCCATCCCGCCATCATTCGGGCTCTCGAAGAAACCCTGGCCATCGGCACCAGCTTCGGCGCACCCACCGAGGGCGAGGTGGAGCTGGCGGAGGCCATTGCCGCCGCGGTTCCCTCCATCGAAATGGTGCGACTGGTGAATTCCGGCACCGAAGCCACCATGTCGGCCATTCGACTGGCGCGCGGATTTACCGGCCGCGACCTGATCGTCAAATTCGAAGGCTGCTATCACGGCCACGTCGATTCGCTGCTGGTGAAGGCCGGCTCGGGCATAGCTACCCTGGGCATCGCCGATACCCAGGGCGTTCCCAAAGCATTTTGCGATACCACCCTCGCATTGCCCTACAATTCGCTCGATGCCGTGGAGACGGCTTTCCGCATGCACGGCCACGCCATCGCCGCCGTGATCGTGGAGCCGGTGGTGGGCAACATGGGTTGCGTGCCGCCCCTGCCCGGTTATCTCGAAGGACTGCGCGCCGTTACCGAACACCACGGCGCGCTGCTGATCTTCGACGAAGTCATGACTGGCTTCCGGGTAGCTTTCGGCGGCGCCCAGCAACGCTACCGGATCCGCCCCGACCTCACTACCCTGGGCAAGGTGATCGGCGGGGGGCTTCCCGTTGGCGCCTATGGCGGACGCAAGGACATCATGAGCAAGGTCGCGCCCCTCGGCCCGGTCTATCAGGCAGGCACGCTCTCGGGCAACCCGCTTGCCGTAGCCGCCGGCCTGGCCATGCTGCGCGAGTTGAAGGCCCATCCGGAGATTTACGACCGGCTAGAAACCCGTGCCGCCCGGCTATGCGCCGCCGCCCCGGCCGGAATCACCGTCAACCGGGTCGGCTCCATGTTCACCTTCTTCTTCAGCGACCGGCCCGTAACCGATTGGGACTCGGCCAAACGCAGCGACACGGCCCGCTTCGGACGCTTCTTCCGCGCCATGCTGGACCGCGGCATCTATCTGGCGCCGTCGCAATTCGAAGCCGCTTTCCTGTCTGCGGCGCATAGCGAGGAGGATATCGACCGGACCATCGAGGCGGCCCAGGAAGCATTGGCGGAAGAGTAAGTGGGACAGGCCTCCTGGCGTGTCGTGGCGCGGACGCGCGTGCGACCCGCGGCGTTTATTGACAGAGACTCGAAAGCCCGCCCGACGGAGCCGCGGACGCGGCGGAGCCGCCGTGCGCCGGCATGTCGGGATGGGCTGCCGGTTCGGACTCCTCATGCCTGCCGCCGGCGCGGAACGAGTAACTCGCCAGCCACACCCAGTTGGCGAAAGCCGCATCGCCATGACCGCCGGTGAGATCGTCCGGTACGCTGCGCGTACGGTCGCGATAAATCGCGCGGGCGATTGTCAGCGTAAGTACGTTCCCATGCCTCGTATATTGGATACCCGGTTCGGCGGACACCGCGAAGCCAGGGCGCCGGAAGCCAAGATCCTTGCCGACAGGGAAAAGATTGCGCGCCGGCACGCCTTCCATTCGCGGTCCGAATGTGACTGTCAGACCGCGAATCCTGGAAATAGGATGAGCCACGCCGCCTTCCAGAAGATACTGATCCATAATTGCGTTGTATTGCGTCAAAGTTACTGGATTCAAAGTTGAGCTCCTGAGCACGCCATTGATATCTTGCAACATCCCGAGATAGCTCCCGTTGAAATAGAACTGGCTGTTCAGACCGTTCCTATAAGCCGACCATTGGAGCGGGACGCCCCAGCCGCCCTGCCCGGGCTGAATGGAATAGTCCACGATGGTAGTGGTGGTTTGCCCGTTGGATCCCTCGACCACGTTGGCCACATTGTCCTTGCCCGTCGGGGCTAGAAAGCCGACACCTAACTGAATATTGCCGCGGCTGTGCCGCTTCGGATTCCAGATCCAGCCGCTGGCCACGAACGAAGTGTCTCCGATGCCGCCGGAGGTATAGACAATTGACGAGTTGTTCGAGTGACGGCTTGCCGTCAGCAGCGGAATGTCGGCCGTCAGACTGAACCGGGGCGAGAGCTGGTAAGTCGCGCTGAGATTCTCCAGATTGATTTTGTTTTCGACCTGGGTGCCCTCCTGGGTACGATAACTCTGCTCCGTCGGTCCGACAAAGTGAATATAGGAAAACTGATGGCGGTATCCTATGTCGAAGTTCCATTCACCGTAGGCGGGCGCCATTGCCAATAGCAGGAAGACCGTCGAGACTCCGTACGCGAGAATGCGGCGTTGAAAACTACACAGTACAGATCCCATGTCGGGATCTTACTCTGCCTGTGGCAAACAAACAATAATCGGAATCAATTAGAAATGATTAATTAGGGCCGGCGGAGGGGAGGACTTGCGGTCGCCTGTCAGCCAGGTGAGTCTCTCATCGATCTCGGCTCGGTGCATCTGGCCCAGAACCCGCGCCACCACCACGCCGGCTTCGTCGAGAAAGGCTGTATCCGGTACGCCTTGCCCCATTTGAAGCTTGTCGAGGTCGTCGGTAGAGGCGTTGGACCAAACGGGAAAGTCGACATGGTATCGCTCGATAAATTCCGGGATGTTCTTTCTGGTCTTGTTGTCATCGAGCGAGATGGCGATAAACGTGACGCCCTTCGGTCCCCAGGTCTTCTCCGCTTCCACGATCATCGGCATTTCCTCGCGACAAGGGCCGCACCAGGTTGCCCAGAAGTTCAGAACGACGATTTTGCCGCGATAGTCGCGAAGCCGAACCTTTTTTCCGGAGAGATCGACCAGCGTGAGATCGGACGGTTTCGGATCGGCGGCGGCCAGAACGGCGGCTGCGACTAGAATCGATGCGGCAAATCGAAAACCCAGCACATAGGTTGTGTACCGCAAGTCGATGGCGGTTAGCAAGGCGGCGTCTCGAGGGCGCTCTTACCTCATGGTTGGCTTCCTTGCTAGGATTGACACGGATGCGGATTCTGGTGGTCGAAGATGAACGCAAAATGGCGAACCTGCTGGCCCGGGCGTTGGGCGAGGAAGGCCACCAGGTGGTGGTGGCCCTGAATGGGCTGGAAGGCTTCGAAATTGCTCGCAGTGCCACCTTCGAGTTGATCGTTTTAGACGGGATGTTGCCCGGCATGGACGGCGTGGCGGTGGCGCAGCGGCTGCGCGAGGGGCACGACCGTACGCCGATTCTGATGCTAACCGCGCGCGACACGTCGGCCGATATCGTGCGCGGTCTCGATTCCGGCGCGGACGATTACCTGACCAAGCCGTTTTCGCTCGACGTACTGCTGGCGCGGGTGCGGGCGGTGAGCCGCCGCGGTGCGATTCCGCGCCTGCCGTTTCTGGAGGTAGGCGACCTGCGCCTGGATCCGGCCACGCGGCGGGTCACGCGCCACGGGGAAGCAGTCAGCCTCACGCCGCGGGAATACAGTCTGCTCGAATTGCTGATGCGTAATGCTGGGCGGGCGGTCACGCGCGACACCATTCTCGATTCGGTATGGGGTTTCGGCGCCAGCGTGAATGAGAACACGCTGGAGGTTTTTATCGGGCAGTTGCGAATCAAGGTGGATGGGTGGGAACCGAAGCTGATTCACACCATACGCGGCGCCGGTTACATGCTGAAAGAACCGAAGGGTTAGGGCGAACAGGACGGGAGAACGATGCCGCGATTGTCCATCAGCGTTCGTCTCACTCTTTGGTACGCGGCATTTCTGACGGCTAGCCTGGCGCTGTTCGGCGGGCTGCTCTGGTTTTCGCTGCGCAGCCGTCTCGAGAGCGATATCGACCAGCACCTGGCGGACCGCGCCACCCGTTTCGAGAATTACTTCCGCGTCGAATCCATGGAAAAGAACGTGCAATTGCACGATGAGCTGGAGGAGTTCTGCCAGGCGTTGCCGCCGGCGAGTTACCTCGATCTGCGCGGCGCCCACGGTTTCGAATTCCGGTATCCTCCGGGCGCGGCCACCCAGGCCGGCGCGATGCGCACGTATCGGGGCCAATTCCGCTTCCGGGACGAGAGTTTCGACCTGGATCTGGGAGCTTCGCTGGGCGAGGTGGAGCGCACCCTGCGGCTGCTGCGGCTGCTGCTCGCGAGCTGGATTCCCGTGGTGATCGCGGCAGCTTGCCTGGGCGGCGCCTGGCTGAGCCGGCACGCCTTGAAACCGGTGCGGGAGGCGACTGCGGCGGCGCTGACGATCGGCATCGAGAATCTCTCGCAGCGGCTGCCGGTGGCGGCGACGGGCGACGAAATTGCCCATCTGGCGGAAGGCTGGAACAGCATGCTGGAGCGGCTCGAAAAAGCCGTGCGCACGCTGTCGCAGTTTACCGCCGACGCGTCGCACGAACTGCGCACGCCGCTGGCGGTGGTCCGCACCACCGCGGAGCTGGCGCTGCAGCGGACGCGGAGCGCCGACTCGTACCGTCAGTCGCTGGCGGAAATCGTGGCGGAAACGGCGCGCATGACGCAACTGGTGGAAGACCTGCTTTTCCTGGCGCGCACCGATACGGCGCGGGCGGAAATGCCGCTGGGGCCGATCAACATGCGCGAGGTCCTCCACGGTGTGTGCGCCGAAATTCGCGGCTTGGCCGAGGTGCGCCAGGTGGACGTGGTTAGCCGGCTGGGCGATGAGGAGGCCATCGTCTCCGGCAATCCCGCGGCGCTGCATCGTCTGTTTCTGGTGCTGCTGGATAATGCGCTGAAGTACTCGCGCCCGGGCGGCACGGTGACGGTGACGCTGGAGCGCGCAGGGCAGCGTGTCTCGATCATGGTGGAGGACGCCGGCGCGGGCATCGGTCCCGCCGACCTGCCGCACATTTTCGAGCGCTTCTACCGGGCCGAGGGATCGCGCGGCGATGGCGGCGGCCACGGCCTCGGTCTGTCACTGGCGCAGAGCATCGCCAAAGCCCACGGGACGGCTATCGAAGCGACCAGCCGTCCCGGCAGCGGGTCGAAGTTCCAAGTGACGTTCGAGCGCCGCGCCGCCGCCCGGCGCCAACCCGAGAGCGAAACCTTTCCAGCGAGATGACCGGCGTTCCGGTTGGGAGGGTGCCTCGCGAACGATTGCCGGCACGGTACAATACGGCTCGGAATGCATCCGCGGCGAGAATTCCCCAAACGCGCTATACGCCCGCTGCCCGATTGGCGGATCGACAAAACGGAGGCGAAAGGCCTCTGAATGGCGGGAGCCAGGAAGCAGCACCGGAACAGG
Organism: Bryobacteraceae bacterium; assembly: GCA_049509915.1. Lineage (GTDB taxonomy): Bacteria > Acidobacteriota > Terriglobia > Bryobacterales > Bryobacteraceae > JBEKYD01. Next base: position 18,755 of record JBEKZL010000179.1, read on the forward strand.
GAGCCGGCGACTCCGGCCGCGGCGGCGGAAGCGCGGCCCAGGCTCATCTGGCGTCCGCACCTGGTGCGACTGGCGGCCATCTGGCTGCTGACGCTGGCGGCTTATTCCAATTCGTTTCGCGCCGGCCTGGTGTTCGATAACGGCGTCGTTATTGCGCGGGACACGCGCATCCGCGCGGTGACGGCCGAGAACCTGCGGCTGATCTTTTCGACCGAATACTGGTCCACCAATAACTCCACTGGCCTGTACCGGCCCTTCACCACGCTCACTTATCTTTTCAATTGGGCCGTGTTGGGCAATGGCGATTCGCCCGCCGGATACCATTGGGTCAACTTCGGGCTCCACGCGCTCAACATCGCGCTGGTCTATGCGCTGGGACTGCTGTTGTTTGGTGAAGGAGCCGGGGCGATGGCTGGTGCGATGGCAACGCTGTGGGCGGTGCATCCGGTGCTGACCGAATCGGTAACCAACATCGTGGGGAGGGCCGATCTGCTGGCGGCGGGCGCGGTAATGGCGGGGCTGCTATGCTATGCGCGCGCCAGCAAGGCGGCCGCCGATTTGCGGGCCTATTGGCTGGCGGCCCTGGGGCTGATTGCCGCCGTCGGCATTTTTTCCAAGGAGAGTGCCATTGTGTTGGTGGCAACGATGGCGCTGTGGGACTGGACTTCCGCCGAGGCGGTTTCCTGGAAGCGGCGTTGGCCGGCCTACGCGGTGCTGGCACCGGGCTACCTTCTGTTCTTCTGGCTGCGCGGCCGCGTGCTGGCGGGAGAAAGCGTCGCGCCAGTCACCATACTGGACAATCCTTTGATGGGCGCGGATTTCTGGACGGCGCGGCTGACGGCGATCAAAGGCCTGGGACTGGGACTATGGAAGATGTGCTGGCCGCAACATCTCTCCGCCGACTATTCTTACAACCAGATCCCGTTGTTCGGCTGGAAACTGGACGGCTGGCAGGAATGGCAGGCGGTCCTCAGCCTGATCGTCTGCCTGGCCGCGGCGGGTGTTGCCGTATGGGGATACCGGCGGGCGAAACCTGTTTCCTTTCTGATCGGACTGACGTTCGCCGCGCTGGCGCCCACCGCCAACCTGCTGCTGCGGATCGGAACAATTTTCGCCGAGCGCTTTTGGTATCTTCCGGCGGTGGGGCTGGCCGGGCTGGGGGCTTTGGCTCTGGGCCGGTTGGGCCGCGGCCGCGCCAGCCTGCCGCGAATCGCGGGTGCATTGGCGCTGCTCATGGCCGTGCGCACCTGGCTCAGAAACGACGACTGGCGGGACGAGCGCGCGCTGTTCACCGCCGTCGCCATCGATGCGCCCAATAGCGCCAAGGGCCACACGCTGCTCGCCTCGACGCTGGTCACCGGCGACCCTGGGCTGGCTGGCCAGGCGCTGGAGCAGGGGCAGCGCGCCATCGAGATTCTGAAACCTCTGCCCGACACCCAGACCGATGCGGGAGCTTACTCGATCACCGGCTTGTGCCAGCGCCTGAAAGGCGACGACGCCAGCGACCCGGCGGCGCGCGCCGGCTGGTACCGGAAAGCGCTCGATAACCTGTTGCGCGCGCGAACCATCGACCGCGCCCAACGCCAACGCGAGGGCGCCATCCGGTTTGATAACGCGATCGCCTATCTGGAACTGGGCCGGGTATACCAACGGATCGGGCAGCCGGAAGAGGCCGTCACCGAGCTGCTGTTCGGCCGGGCACTGCGCCCCATTCCGGAATTCTCCGAGGAATTGTCGCGGGTCTCTGCGGGCAAGGGCGACATGGACGGGGCGGCCAGGTCGCTCATCGAAGGACTGTTGATCGATCCGGCAGCCCCGCGGCTGACCGGCGAGCTCGGCGCCCTTTATCGCCAGGCATTTCCGGGGAGCTGCGCCCTGGGGCAGTCCGGCATCGACACGGGCTGTCCGCTGGTGCGGGCCGGGATCTGCGACGCCGCGCGCCACCTGGCCGAAGGCTATCGCGCCGCCGGATTTTCGGCCAGGGCCGCCGGGACGCTTCGGTCGGCAGCTTCCACCTTCCAATGCCCGATGTGAAGCGGAAGCAATCGCCCCTCCGGTGTGACGCACGCTGTCGAGACTCCGCGGGTCCGCACGAGCTATGGCCGAGCGCGGCAAGAAAAACCCGGATAGTTCTCGGCCGACGGGCATGACAAGCGGCGCCACGACGAAAGGGAACGGCATCATTAGCGAACTTAGAAAGTGTGCACTAAGATTTCTACAAGAACGCGGCGCGGGCTGTCAAGCCTGCCGCGGTCGAGAGTCGTCTCGGCTTTATTCTCCGACGCCATCAGGCGCCAAACCGCCGGCAAAGGCGGAGGAATTATCCATTGAGTGCCACGCGAATAAGGTTTACGCGGGGCTCAGACGCGCTGGTCCTGGCGTTCCGGCCAGAGCGCCGTGACCAGCAGCGCGGTACCCACCACGACGGCGCAGCCGATCACATTGAACCACAGGTAAGAAATGCCGCCGTGGAAGAATGTCCAGAAGATGGCTGCCTCACCGGCGATCATGCCGATGAAGGTGGCCGTACCCCGGACTTTTTTCAAAGCGAACGCGATCACAAAGCAACCGAGCAGCGATCCGTAGAATAACGATCCGACCACGTTGACGGCTACGATCAACGAGCCGAGGCGCTTGCCCCAGCCGGCGAAGGCAACCGCGTAGACGCCCCAAAACAGCGTCGCCCAGCGCGCCGCCAGCAGGTGGTGATGGTCGCTGGCGTTGGGGCGAAAGTGACGGCGGTAGAGGTCGACCACGGTCACCGTGGCCAGCGAATTGATTTCGCCCGAACTGGCCGACATGGTGGCGGCAAAGATGACCGCGATCACCAGTCCCACCAGGCCTTGCGGCAGGTAACGAATGACGAAGGACAGGAAAATGTAATTGGTATCGCTGAAGCCTTTTTCGCCGCCCATGCGCTCTACCAATGCGGCGGCTTGGGCCCGCGCGGCGTCCATTTCGCGCCCGGCGGCGCGGTATTCCGCCACCAGTACCGGATCGGCGGTGGATTGGCGATGGGCGCGCGCCAGGCCGAGGGCGGCGTCGTGGCGTCGCTCGACGGCCCGCTGGTACGTCTGTTCCAGGGCCGGATAATCGGGCGACGTTTGGATGCGCGCCATTTCGGCGCGCTGGAACAACAAGGGCGGTCCGTTGAAGAGGTAGAAGACGAAGACCATGGTGCCGATGAAGAGAATGAAGAACTGCATCGGGATTTTGGCCACGGCATTGAACAACAGCCCCAGCCTGCTTTCGGAAACGGACTTGCCGGTCAGGTAGCGCTGCACCTGCGATTGGTCGCAGCCGAAGTAGGACAGAAACAGAAAGGTGCTGCCGATCAGGCCGCTCCAGATGTTGAAGCGGTCGTTCCAGTCGAAGTTGGTGGTGACGGCGTTCAGCCGGCCCGCGGCGCCGGCAAGGTAGACGGCGTCGCCGATCGAAACCGAATGGGGCATCAGAGTGAAGGCCGTCACCAGGGCGACGACGAGTCCGAGCATAATCACGCCCATCTGCTGGACATCGCTCCAGGTCACGGCTTTAATACCGCCAAGCACGGTGTAGACGATCACGGTGGCACCCATCAGGGTGGTGGTGAAGCGTTCGGGCCAGCCCAAAATGACGCTCAGCACGATGGCCGGCGCGTAGATCGTCAGCCCGGCCGAAATGCCGCGCTGCGCCAGGAAGATCAGGCTGGCCAGGGCGCGCGTCTTGGCGTCGAAACGCCGCTCCAGGTATTCATAGGCGGTGTAGACGCGCGCATGACGGAAGGCGGGAACCACGGTGGCGCAGACGACCACCATGGCTAAGGGCAAGCCGAAGTAAGCCTGCACGAAACGCATGCCGTCGGTGTAAGACTGGCCGGTGGTGGAGATAAAAGTAATCGCCGAAGCCTGGGTGGCCATGATGGACAGGCCCATGGCATACCACGGCATGGTTCTTCCGGCCAGCAGATAACGCTCCACGGTGCTGCTGCCGCGGCTGCGGTACAAGCCGTAGAGGACGATCGAAATCAGCGAGGAGAGCAGGACGATCCAGTCGAGGGTCCTCATCGGTAGGCTTGGGTGAACAGGTAGAGCAGGCCAATCAGGGCCGCAAGGTAGAGGAGCACGGCGCCGTAGACGCGCCGCCAGGAGCCAAGAAAGGGGGGAGGATCGTCGGAGAGGGTGCGTGGCACCGGCATGCTGGGAGTGTAGCACGGGCAAACGGGGCGGGGCGTTGGGGGAGGACGCCAGAGGCGTGAGGAGGGCAAGCCTCTGGGTCCGAAGCTGGTCGAGGATTCTGGGGGACCCCTGACCCACCAGGGCCGGGCAACAGTACCTCCGTTCCGTGCCTGCAAGTCATATCGGCCGTTTCGAACGGATCTTTACCGAAGCGGGCCGCAACTTCGGGCGCCCGGTCTCCGGGCTACTTCGTCGCCGGCGTGATGTCGGTGACCGGTAGGTCCCAGTGAGCCAGAAGGATCTCGAAGCGCCGTTGCTCTTCGCGTTGGTAAGTCTGCTGGTCGGGCCAGAGTTGCCGAATGAAGCGCTCTTCGTCCGGGTTCCCGCTGGTCGCCAAACCGGAGTTCTTGTATCGGATGGTGACGCGATAGTCCCAGCGCCCATCCTCGGTGGCGTGATTGGCGGGCGTCTCGATTTTCACCGACAGGATGCGGCCGCTCTCGGCGACCTTTTGCAGTAACGGGTAGTGGTTCTTGAGGAAGAGCTGCAGGAATTCCTGCTGGTGTCCCCACTGCACCTTGTAGTAATACTCCATTGTGTAAGGCTGGTCGGGAGCAGCCTGGGGCGGAGCTCCTTGAGCCAGGAGCGGCCGAGCGCAAAGGGCAAGCAAGAGCGTCAACAGGATATTCTTCATCGATCCTCCAATCACGGGGTGACTTTGAATTCTAACAAGGTTCCCGTTCGTGTTGCGCCGCCGGTGCCCCAATTATTGCGAAGGTGTGTGCTCACCATTCAGCCAGAGGTGGTAAATGTGCGGATCGTGCGCCTCGTCCGGCGCTGCAGCAGGTGTTTCTGAAACCGGCGCGGCGTCAATGGCTGGACCGGGCGGAACAGTCTCGGCTTCGGCCTCTTGTTGACGGAGCATTGGCAGCCGAATGGCGACCAGCGCGCGTTTGGCTTCCAGGCGCACGGTGGGATCGCTGTCCGCGGCAGCCCGCAGCAGATGTTCCGTGTACTCAGGCTTGCCGATCTGACCGAGCACTTTGGCCGCGGCGGAACGAAACGGCGGACGAGCGTCGTCGAGCATGCCGGTGGCGAGTTCGTCGACGCCGCTCTCCCCCAGAAGGTGCAGTCCCATGAGCGCGTTGCCCGCCACGCGGTGACTCGGATCCTTGACAAACCCCAACATGGTGTTGCGGGCCGCCGGCGTCTTGCGGCCCCACAGGGATTCCACCGCTCCGGCTCGCACGTCGTCGTCGGCGGCCATCAAGTAGCGTTGCGACCAACTGGCATTGCAGATGCGCCGGCCCATCAGCACCACCGCCCGTTCTGCAATCATCGGATCGGGATGATTGGCCAGGTGGCTGAGGATGAGAATCAGCCTGGGGCCGGTGGAGATTTCGTTCAAGATATCGAGGATGCGCGCTATGACAGGGGCAGGCAGATGATATTTGTCTTCGAAGCGGTGGGGCAGCAGGTCCGCCAGAAAGATGTCCAGGCGCGCGACGATCCCCATGAAACCGACGCACATGGCCAGGAGTTTGGTGTGGCTGAAACGGTGGGGCCGCGTGAGTTCGATGAGGAAATCCGGACAAGCCAACAAGCCGGTGTAGACGCTGGTGGCTGCCGACGAATTGGCTGTACTTTCCAGCAGCGACATGCCGGCTCGAAAGAAGACTTCGGGAGATTTGGTAGCCAAGTGATGGAGCCCGGTCTGCGCCATCGAGGAGTCAGTGTGTTGACGCAGAGTCGTGCGGATGGCAAACCGCATCGACTGAACTTCCTGGCTAAGTTCCTTAAACTGCTCAACGAGTTCACTTTCCATCGCAGCACTGAGCCACGGTCGGTACTCGCGTTCGTGACCTCTTCAGATTTCATATCGGCCACCGGGCGCCCAATATGAGCGCCGGCGCTGCGTCTGCTTCGAATTCGGGCGGTGCCGAACCGGCCCGCCCGAAAAGCGTCCAGCACGCCTGCCGGGAATACCACCGCATCGGAACTGGTGCCTCGATGCCGTGCCTCGCCAGGATTCCCGAGCCCGTTTTGGCGAATGCACCGATGCCATCCACCACCGCCAGAACGGTTTGGCCGTCGACCATAACGCCCTCAGAGAACGCGCGAAATTGTGTTATGCGATTGAGGGGAACCTTTCGAGGGGACCCTGCACGGGGCCGCTGAGTAACGTATCGGACGGCGCACCTTATTCTTGAGCGCAAAACAATGAGTCTCGACCTAATGGTGTAAGCTGAAAGCTGACGGCTGAGAGCTGAAGGCTGCTAGATCCAATACTGTTCACTTAACAATCCTGATACGCTTGGATATGTCGATGCGATGGGTGCGCATCGGCTTGCGTGGGCGTAGAGGGTAGTTACTCGTCTTGCGCTTCACGCCGCGCGGGTTGATC
>JBEKZL010000018.1:0-45025 GCA_049509915.1 Bryobacteraceae bacterium
CCGCCTCCGCTTCACCAACCGCCCTCAGGATGCCTGAGGGCATGGCCGCTGGCAAGCAATTGCCAGCGAATGGTAACCTGTCCCTAGTTTCCGTGTCTCAGCCGAGGGGTGCACTCCAGTCTCGTCTCCTGTGAAAACACGGCGGGCGCCCAGGGATATTCCTTTAAGTTCCGTTCCGTTGTAAAAGACGGAATGCTGCACGGCGAAAAAGGGACCAAGGGCAAGCCCGGCTGGCTGCAGTTGGATGGCAAGGTGCTGACCGACGGCTCCGCCAAAATCTACGCCGACGGCCTGGTAGGAGCTGCGGAGACCGCCGTCGGACACCGCCCCACCGGCACGGAGTATGGCTATCACATAAATGCGACGTTCTCGGCGGAGTCGGGGAGCGGGAGGCGTGTCGAAGGCCGATCCTGCTCGGTAAGTTTCGACAGAAAGCGATAGCCAGGAGTCAACCCGTCGCGGGATCCCGTCCCGCTTCCGCCCAACTTTCCTCGGAGATTTTCCCGCTCCTCTCGCCACTGTATCCATAGTCATGAACTGGCTATTTTGGCGCCGTCTCCGCCATCCTCTGTTTCCCGCCCTGGCCATCACCCTCGCCGGGCCTCGCGTCTCGCGCTGCGCCATTCTCGCCGGCAAGCTCGATGAGTTGAGCTGCGCGGCGGTTCGCGGAACCCGCGTCTCCCGCTCGGTTTGTGTGCTGTGCAGCCCCGACGAACCGCCCTTGGGCGCCGCCGACCGGGCGGCGCTCTGGGCTTCGTTCCAGGTTCCCATCTACCGCCTCTTGCTTGATCCCGCCGGCCGCCTGGCCGGCTACGAGTGCGAAGCGCTGGACGGATTTCACCTGGATTCCTCCGTTTTCCGGGCCGAGGTGAGGATTCGCGGCGCCAGCCTCGAACAGACGCCCTGCTCCTGTGGCCGCCCCGGCCCGCGCCTTGTGGAACGCACCGTCAGCGCCGCGGCCTGACCTGACGCGCCAAAAGACCCCAGGCGCCCGCCAAAAGCGCTGGACGAGTGCCTGGGAAACCGATTATCATCAAAGCGTCTTTTCCCACGTGCCTCACCGCAGGGGTTCATCCCGGCATCGGTATTCATTGGCGTTCATCGGCGGCTCGAGTTGTTTTTTTCACGGATCTTCGCGGAGCGGTCTTCTTCACGGTGGTTATGACACAACTGGAAGCGTTGTGGAAAGGTTTGCTCGCCGGGATTGCCATTGCCGCGCCGGTTGGCCCTGTGAACGTTCTGTGCCTCCGTCGGACCTTGTCCAAGGGCTGGAAATCGGGTCTGGTTTCGGGCTTCGGCGCGGCTGCGGCGGACGCGGCCTACGGCGGCATCGCCGCTTTCAGCGTGCGCATCGTGATCGCGTTCCTACGCAGCCAGGAAACCCCGATCAAGCTGATAGGCGGCCTTCTGCTGATCGGGCTCGGAATTCGTTATTGGTTTCGGCCGGCCAGTAGCACGAACGGTGAGGACGGGTCGAGTGGCCGCACGGATTTCGCTTCGGCGTTTCTGTTGAATCTGGCCAACCCCACCACGATCCTTTCGTTTCTCGCCGTTTTGGCTGCGCTGGGAACCGCGGCGCGGAGCGACCGTCCGGTTACGGCGCTGGTTGTGGCCGGCATTTTCCTGGGCTCGATGGCATGGTGGGTTTTGCTGGCCGTAGCAGCCGAACGCCTGCGCGATCGCTTCGACGAGGCGGGTATGCGATGGATGAACCGGGTCGCGGCCTTGGCCATCGGCGCGTTCGGAGTGTTCACGTTTGTCTCGGGCTGGCTCAAGAGCCGCGGTTAGCGCGCGTCCCCACCACCCAGGCTCAGACCGAAGTCTCTCTCCACGCGCACAACCTCTCGGCGTACGCCGCGCTGCCGTCGCGGAGCCATCCATCCAGTTGGGCAGGCTCTTTCAGTTGCTGGCCGCGCATCCGCTCGACCGCCACAAAGCGGCAATCCAGCTCGGGCAGGGCGGTCATGTCTCCCCAGAGTTTCTCGAACTGAGCCACCGGGAAGATATCCTCCTGTCCTTTTCCCCAGCGTTTCTTGACGTCCTTCAGCGTGATGTAGGTTGGCATGCGCGCGGCAACCCCTCGTACCGCTTGGTTCACGCGCTCGGAGTCCGAAAGCGCCTCGCGGTTCAAACCGAACGCCGCCAGCATACGGTCGATATCGATCCAGTAGGTGGCGCTGTTGTAGTAGCGGAGGCGGCTTTCCAGCTCGTCGCTCGGCAGCGCCAGGCCCTCGATCAAACGCGTGTGGCCGCCCACCCGGGCCAGGCCCCCGCCGCGGTCTTCCAGGTGACGGGCGATCACTTCGGTCGAGAGCGCCGCGCCGCTGGCGATGTGATACCCCAGAATGGCCGGATCGGCATCGGCGGCCACCGTGTCGATATTGTGCGCCATTAGATAGTTGAGGCGCGGGCGCATTTCGAGCAAGCGCGCCAACGTGCCGTTGCGCAGCAGGTTGGGAATCTCGTACCAGTGGCCCACCGGGTGCAGGCACTGCATCGGCAGGTTGCCGGTGTAATCGGCACCCTCGCCGGCCGTCTGGGCCCACTCGATCAGCGCCGCGTGCAGGCCCTCGCGCACCTTCTGCGCCTGCTCGTCCAGCAACTGCTGCGGCATCTCCTCCCAGGCGAACCTCAGGTCGCGCGCCATGGGGATCATCCGCAAGCCGATGCTGCGTCCGGGCGAAAGCAGCAGCGGGCCGGGATAGCCGTAGTCGCCCTCGGCGGCCAGGTTCGCGGCAATGGCTTCATGGGTCAGATAGCTGGTAGTGACGACGTGCGGCAGCGGGGTCCCGCACTCGCGGCTCACCCGCAGGCTCTTGGCAAGGTGAACCTCGATGAAATTGCGGTATCGTCCGCCCAGCCGGCAGAATGGGTTCAGCGCCTTCACTACCCCGGCGCCGCGGGTCCACCGCGTGCCTACTCCGCCCGCCAGCGATACCACCGCCACCCGGCCTTCGGCAAGGGCTTCCAGACCCTCCCCGCGATGGCGATCGTCCACCCGGTCCGCCTCCGCGTCCTCGATCAGGCTGGTAACCGGAAGCCGGTTTTGGGCCAGGCCAATGCGGCCGGAACGCAGATCCTGACGGATCTGTTCGTGCTGTTCCCGGTCGAAGCCGAAACTTTCCAGCAGCCCCTTGAGCGATCGCGCCTGGCCGTCTTCACCCTCGCGGCCCGCCGGCAGCAGGTGGTCGAACAAGGTGTGGATCATGCCGGCGTAATCCGCTTTGGAACGACACGCGGCCGTGAAAAGCTCCAGTTCGGCGCGGCGCACCGGCGACAACCGGGACGCTTCCCCGCGAATCAGCGGCGGTACCTGAAGCGTGTAATAGCCGGCCGGCATCAGTGCGTCCGCGCCGCCGAACAACGCCGCCTCGCTGCCCCTCTCGTTGATGGCGAAGTCGTAGACCACCGGCTCCATCGCGAATGGCACGCTCCGCTCCATCCGCCGCCTGGTTTCGCTCATGATGGTCTGCAGGCGGACCTGCGCCTGCTCTTTACGCTCGGGGCTGAACAGGAATCCCATCCCCCCGCCGCTCATGCCTCCCAACATCCAGAAGCCCCAGAAATCGGCGCCAAACTCTTCCCGCACGCGACCGATAAGCGTGCCGGTGTAGAGATTCCCTGCCCACGGAACGATGGTCTGGATGGGGCCGTCGAAATTGCGCTCCAGCGCCGCGCCCAGCGCGCGGATGTCGCCCCGCTCCAGGTGCCCGGCAATCTCGTCCAGAATCCCGATTGCCTGCCGCCGGCCCAACCATTCGGTTTCACTGCGCAGCAGGTATTTCTCGGTGACCATTTCAAGAATGGGTCCGACGTCCTGCGCCATCCCGCCATGCACCAGCACCAGGCTTTGCTGCAGTTTCGCGCGGGTTTCGCGCGAGATCTCGGCCCCCGAGAAGATCTTGTGATCCGGAAGCAGCCGTCCCCGGCTGATGCCGAACTCGGGATCGCCCTCCGCGGCCAGCGCACCGTGGATCAGCTTGATGCCCGGCCACACGCCGCCGGAATCCTGCCAGCCTCCCCCGCTGCCGCCCAGCCATTCCCCCAGAATCGCGCGAGCCGCTACCAGACGGCGATCGTGTTCTTCCATATCTCCGGTCAACGAACGGATCTGGCCGGTGGCGCGCATGCATACCGCGATGACGCAAGCCAGCAGGCTGGTCGAAACCGCCAGCCGCGAACCCCTGGGAATGTCGTTCACCCTGGTGACCACTTCAATGCCATAGCCGGCCCTTCCCGTCAGCCGCGCCAACAGACCGGCCAGCGGTTCGGTCGACCCCTCGATGCCGGGAGGCACGATGCCGCTGGCGATCACCCCCGCCTTGACCAGGCCCAGATAGTCGCGCGGAAAATCGAAAATCTCGGCGATGGAGGAAACTTCGGCCGACGCGCGCAGATCGACGCTGGTCAGGCGGATGACGGGCTGGTCAACGACGCGCAGCCGCGCCTCCACCGGCGGCCGGGGCCCGGACTGGGGCGATGGTTGAGATGCTCCGCGCACCGCCAGGTCGATCGATACGTTGATGACGCGCGCGCCCTCCGGGAAATCCATGCCGAGAAAGAAAATGTCGCTCCACCCGCTGTGCGTCAGGTCCATGCGAACCGGCGTGGCCTCGCGCAGGATCGGAAATACCGGGTCGCCGCCAAGAAGCTCGGGCCGAAGCTGCAGCGGATAGTTGTCGGTGTGGCCGGCGCGGAACATCCACTGGTTGCCGCGGACACTGCGCACACTGCGGCGGACCTGGTCGGCGAGGGTCTGGAAGCCCAGCGCACGGTAGCTGGCGGCTAGCGCACTGGAGATGGCGGCGCTCGGGCCTTGTCCCGCCTGGGCGGCCAGAAAAATCTCGATGGCCTCCTCGAAGCGGCGTTTCAGCAGCTTGTCGAAACCGGCAAAAGGAATCGGCGCCGGCGCGGCGGCTGCCGAAAGCCGCGGAATGTGAAAGCGATGAATGGCGTAAAGGAAGAACAGCGCGCGCACCCGTTGATACAGGTTGTCGCAGCTCCGGCGGAAGTTGTCGAGCGCCCCGCATTCCCCCAGAAGCTCATCCAGCGTGGCGCCCTGGCAGGCGCCGTCCAGCGGGCTGTCGCGCTCGTTGCCGCTAGCCGTAATCACCCTGGTCAGGCGGCTCACGGGCGCACGCCTCCGCCCGCGAGCTCGCGATCCGCGAACAGTTCCAGCATCTGTGCCAGCACCAGGGAGCGGTCCGGCCCGCTCAAAGCCAACGCGAGCTGCGCAATGAACAACCCGTAGGGGGAACCGAGATCGTAGCGCCGCCCCTCATCCTCGACGGCCAGGTATTGTTCCCGGCGTGCCAGTTCGGCCAGCGCGCCGGTAAGCGTCACCGCGCTGTCCGGGGAAGCCGCCAGCAGCCGCCCCAGAATCTCCATCACCGCCGGCGTGAGCACGTGAATTCCGAAGAAGCAAAGATAGTAGCCGGCCCGAATTCCCGGCACCAGCAGGCGCTGCTCGGCTTCGGTGGGCGTGGGCTTTTCGAACACCGCATCCACCCGGTACAGATCGCCGCGCGGCTGCACGCGGCGCCCGCCCACCGCGCCGAAACGGGCCAGCAAACTCTCCCGCGTGGCCTGCACGCCGGACACCGAGCAGCGCTCCTTGCCGGCAAGTTCCACCAGCCGCTCCGCCGAGGGTTTCTCGGCCGTGCTGACGTAGAGGTGGTCTCCCACCATGTGCAGAAACGGGTCGGCGCCGGTAAACGAACTGGCGCAATGAATGGCATGGCCATAGCCGCGGGGCTCGGGCTGGGGAACAAATCGAACCTGCGAAGCGTGCGACCCCGCCGCCTGCGCATAACGGGATTCATCGCCCGGCCAGACGACCACGGCGACTTCCTCGACACCGGCCGCCAGCGACTGTTCGATTAAAATCGAGAGCACCGATTTCTCGGCGCCGTCGCGGTCGATGAGGGTCTGAAGAGGCAGCGCGCGCTGACGCCGCGCCGCGGCGGTAATAACGGCTTTCCTTACCAACAAGTGAACTCCCTAGAGCAGTGTAGCGTGGATGCTGCCAGGGGTGAGGAGAATAGGGTGGGACAGTATCCCAGCCCGCAGCGGCCCGATAGGGCGACCGCGGGTCCCCCCGGACCCGCTCTTCGCCGCAAATAATCAGCCCTTCGCTGTCCGCAACGCGCGACCAGGGGGTCGCGCGCGGACGAGGGCGTCCGCCCTATCGGGCCTCAGGCAAAGCGGGCACGCCCAAAATCGCGCGTACTCTGGCTCTGAGAGTCTCTCCGTCGAACGGTTTGGGCAGGAACGGCAAATTGGCGTTTTGGCTGACGATTTCGTTCACGTCCGCGCCCGACATCACCAACACCTTGATTCCCGGCCGCTCTTCGAGCAGGTGAGCGCACAGGTCGGTGCCGTTCAGCCGTGGCATATCCACGTCGGTAATTACCAAGTCGATCTTCCCGGGATACTGGCGCGACAGTTCCAAGCCCTCGCGCCCGTCGGCGGCAGTGAGAACTAAATACCCTTCCCGCTGCATGAGTAATGTGACCAGGTTGCGCACGATGACTTCGTCGTCGGCGACCAGGATGACAAACGGGCGCGACGGCGGAGGCCACACCTCCGTACTATCAACTGACGGGTCAGTCACGTTCTCTTTTGGACTGTCGGAATTGTCTGACGTCACTTTGCCGGTGCGCTGGACCACGACCCGAAACATGGGCATGCCTCTACCCCCCCCCCACTGGAGCAGGCGTGTCCCCGCCAGAATGGCGGCATCGTGCCCATGTGGGACCGGGAACACTTGACCTTGAGCCACAGCGTGGCGGAACAGCCCTCCGGCCTGGCCCGCTCCGTTCGCTCGTGTCTGTGTACGGTATATGAGAGTACCAGATAAGCGTCTCGTAGTCTGTTCAGAATTGCTCACTTCGGTACCTTTCCGTCTCATGACCCGGCAGGGCGGAACGGGCCTGAATCCGAATCGTACTGATTAGTCCCAGCCCCTTGATTTCATTCAAAAAACGGGTAGAGAATAAGGGGATTGGTTGCCCGGTACTCGAGACCGGAGGAAGGAGAGCATGAAGGCAAAAGGAAAGCCAAGAGCGGCTTTCAATTTGAAAGTCTTTCTATCCAAGGCTAATGGCGGAAGAACCAAAGCGGACTACAGCGAGAACCAGGCGGTCTACTCGCAAGGCGATCCGGCGGACGCCATCTACTATATCCACAAAGGCAGGGTCAAGCTCGGGGTCGTATCCACCCAGGGAAAAGAAGCCGTCGTTGCCATTCTCGGCGCCGGCGATTTCTTTGGCGAAGGGTGCCTGGCGGGACAGCCGTTGCGCATGGGAAATGCCGTAGCGATGTCCGCGTGCTCCGTCATGCGGATCGATAAAACGGACGTGGTGCGTGTCTTACACGAAGAGCCCAGTTTCTCGGAAGCGTTTGTCGCCCACCTGCTTTCCCGCAACATTCGCATTGAAGAGGATCTGGTCGATCAACTGTTCAATTCCAGCGAAAAACGCCTGGCGAGAGTGCTTCTGTTACTGGCTAATTTCGGCAAGGAAGGTGCGCCGCAAACGGTCATTCCAAAGATCAGCCAGGAAACCCTGGCCGGAATCATTGGCACCACGCGTTCGCGAGTCAGCTTCTTCATGAATCGGTTCCGCAAGCTCGGATTCATCCACTATAACGGTGGCTTGCAGATCCACAGTTCCCTGCTCAACGTCGTTCTGCACGACTAAGACGACTCTTCGAACCCGGCTCCGGCTAGTGAGCCGCTTCCGCCTGGGGTGCGATCACGGGAGGCCGCGCCCCCTCCGGCACCGGCGCCAGCATGTCTTCCTTGCGTTTGATCAGCGTCGACGTGTTATAGCTCGCCACCTCGAAGCCATGGCCGTGCGTAATCGCATCGGTCGGGCAGGCCTCCACGCAGTATCCGCAGAAGATACAGCGGTTGTAGTCGATGTTATAAACCCGGGCGTAGCGCTCACCGCCCGAAATCCGCAGCTTGTCGGTATTCTCCGCGGCCTCGATGTAGATACAATTGGCCGGACACGCGGCCGCGCACAGGAAACAGGCGACGCACTTTTCCATCCCGTTGGCATCCCGCTGCAGCACGTGTACGCCGCGGAAACGCTCTTCGAACTTCGGCGGCTCCTCGGGGTAGTTTTCGGTTACGGTCGGGGACATCATCTCCTTAAAGGTTACGGACATCCCTTTCACGAACGCGGCGGCGGAACCAAGAATATTGAAATTGTCGGCCATGGAGCTTTCTAGTATTGTACCTTGCCCACCGGTTACGCGACTCCGCCCGGGAGTCAGTTGAGCGAGCCTCAACCAGGCCGCAACACCGGTACCCGCTCGCCCTCGCGAATCACTTCGACCCCAGCCAACTCGCCCAGCCGCTCGATTTCCGCTTTCACCCACCCTTCGATCGCGCGCCCGATCTTCATCCCCGGCCCGATCAGAAACAGAGTGGGCACATGGGTGATTCCGTACGCATTGCTGGCCGGAAATCCGTCTTCCGGATCGAGCAGAACGGGAAGCGAGATCCCAAACTCGTCCAGGAAGTCGCGCGTATCGCCGGGTTCGTTTTGTGAGATGCCGTATACCGCCAGCGTGCCCGCCGTGTGCAGCCGCTGCAGAAACGGCAAAGTCATCTGGCAAACCGGGCAACTGATCTTGAAAAACGCGATCAGAACCGGGTGCGCCGTGGCCAGCCCCGCCAGTGTGACCTCGCCGCCATCCAGCCGCGCCAGCCGGAAATCCGGGGCGTCGGCCCCAGCCGCGAGCGGCTTCCGGCGTTTCCAGAAGGACATGGAATTAGTGTAGCCGAAGAGATTTAGCCACAGATAAACACAGATGAACGCGGATAAAGAAGACTGAAGTTCTTATCTGTGTTCATCTGTGTTCATCCGCGGCCAAATTCTGAATTCGTCACTTTCCGGCTTTCCCGAAAAATCGGATTCGCACCACGAAGTGGCGCCCTTCATCGCCGAAGAACTGCAAATACTCCGGTGACCCGATCAGGTTATTCACGGCTGTCGGATTCTTCCGGTTGGTGGCGTTGTCGATGCCCCCGCGCAGGGCAAAGCGATAGCCGCGCAGGGTGACCATTCGCTCGATGGCGAGATTCAGGTCGAAGTGCGCCGGGTAGCGGTGCGAATCCACCGCGCCCGAAATGAGCCCGGTCTGGTCCTCCACCGAGAATGGAAAGCCGCTGCGCGCGTCCGCCAGCGCCGAAATCGCCCACTTCTCCCACGGCAGCGGCAGATACGCCCACCCCACCACCCGGTTGGGCGCGTCCCAGGGCATCGGCACCTGCCCGGGCAGCACGAACAGCGGCTCGCCGGCATTGTAATCGAGCACGGCGTTCGAGAGCGCGTGTGACCGGGTGTACGCCGCCATCCATTCGAACTGCCCCGAAAATCTTTGCCGCACCGAAACCTGGAAGGAGTTGTAGTCGTCGCGCCGCAAATTGGTGAGATGATACAGGCCTGCGGCCTGCGCGTTCGGCAGCGGCAGCTCGTATGGCGGCGCATCCGGCGCCAGCGTATTCTCATACACGAACCCGTCCGTGCCGCGCCGCCGCAGGTACTTGACGGTGGCATGCAGGCGCGAGGTCAGGCTGTGATCCACGTTGAGCGTCCAGTTGGTGGCGCGCGGCAATTCCCATGGACCCGGGCCCAGCGCAAACATCGTTTGGGCTGGCGGCCCGGTGGCCGCGCCGCTGGCGTTGTACTGGGTGGTGACGGCGCCCTGGTCCAGCGGCAGCCCCAGCAACTCCATGGTTACGGCATCGTGGGTGACGGCGTAACCGCCGGAAACGCGGGTCCGCGCCGTCGCGAACGGCGACCAGGACAACGCCGCCCGCGGCGACCACGCCCAGCCGTCCAACCGCCGCTCCCAATCCTGCCGCACGCCCAGGTTCAACTGCAGGCGTTTCGAAATTCGCCAGTCGTCCAGCAGATACCACGACATTTCCCCGTCGTGCAGCCCGAACACGCCGCTGCCCTGAAACAGCGTGGTCGAAAGCACCTGTCCGTTCAAGCCGATCAACGCGTAACCGGTGCGGTGAAAAACGGCGTTGTACGCCAGCAGATCGCCGTCCGCGCCGGCTTCCAGGCGATGTGTGCCGGCCAGGTGAAAACCTGGCAGGTGGCCCTGCACCATCCCCTCGTCGCGGGAAGCCGTCTGCCGCGACCGGACGAAATAGTTGCCGGTCCGGCCCAGCGGAGAAAACTCGTACAGGTTCTGGCCCTGCGGCGTCTGCGTGCTGAGGAAGTAATTATGCGCATAGCCGAATTCCAACAGCGTGCCGTGGCCGAAGTACACCTGGTCCTTGAGGCTGGCGAAATATTCGCGCGCGTGGGTGGTAGTGGTTGTGGAAACCGGATCGAGCACCCCCAGTCCGTAGCGGCCTTCGTTGTCCAGATTCACCAGAAAATCCGCAAATAGAATGTTGCCGGGCCCCAGGTTCACCTGGGTGTGCAGCAGATTGCTGCCCGCAAACCCATCGCGCGTATTCTGGCCGGCGGGCAAGCCGGTGACGAAACCCTGGTCGTACTGCAGGAAAACAGTATCCGAAAACCACGCCCGCCCACGCACGATCGGGCCGGAGATCCCCGCGCGCGGATACCAGTTGCCCAGACGGAAGCCGCCCTGCGTGGTCACCCCCGGGATAAAATCGGTCGCGGTGTAATGAAACGCGTCCGTGCCTGAGTCGGTCGCAATCGCCAGCGTTCCCGCCGTCCCTTTGCCCATCTCAGCCGAATCCCGCCCGGAGGAAAAATCCATCGACCGCACTCCCTCCACCGCCAGCACGGTCTGCAGTTGCCCGGAAATCGGGTTGGTGATGTTGAACCCGTTCAGCGAATAAAGGACCTGGTTGGACGACGACCCGTTGAAATGCGGCGCCCCGCTGGCGTCTTCCACCACCCCCGGCATCAAGGCCAGGGAAGTCAACAGGCTGTGGCTGTTGGCGTACGGTACGTCGTTCACCTCGGTGCCGGTCAACTGCTCCTGGTTGCGGGTCTGCGCCACGTCCACTGGCGATGGCCGTTCGTTCACGTCCACCGATTGGAACACTTCCCGAACCTTGGCGACCGCAAGCGTGGTTTCCGGGGTGTTGTCGGAGAGATGCACCCTCTGATCGTGCAGCGCGTAGTAGCCCGCGCATTCGACTCCCACCAGGTAATCGCCGGCTTCGGGCAGCGAAATGCTGAAAACCCCGGTGGGATCCGTGCGCGCCTGCCAGGAGCCGCCGGATTGGGCCGCTGTCGAAGCTGGCCGAACCATAACCACGGCCCCGCTCACCGGGGTTTCGTCTTCATCAACCACCCGTGCCGTCCACGCCAGTTCCGCGGCACCGAGCGGTGCCAGCAGCCCTAATGCAGCCGTCAGACACAGGATCGGGCCGGGAGTTCGCATGGCGGATCACGCTATCTACAACAAAATTCAAGTTACGTGGAGCGGACTGACAGTCGGCTGAGAGTCCGCGCCGCGGGCTGTATATTATTTCTTGGTTGGAGTGGCCGGCTTGTCTTCCACGACGTCGCCGAACTTGATCGTCGATTTGCCCTCGTAGCGCTTGTAGTCCTGGTACTTTACAACCATGCGGATGCGCTGCGATTCGCCGTTCTTGAAATGCAGGGTATCGTCGGCCCGGGTATAGGTGGGGAACCAGTACTTGCCGTCGACCTGCTCCCGGTAGGTTTCGAATTTGGGGAACTGGTTGTCGCTGCTGTGCTTGATGACGCCCACGCCCTTGCCGTAGGTTTTGACGATCTGCAGGTCGCGGTCGTCGACCCAGATTTCACCCTCGAAGTAGCGTTTGCCCTGCACCATTTTCTTGGGCTTCACGGAGAAGGTGTAGCAGCCGATTTCGTCGACTTTTTCGCGGCCCAGGTATTTGACGTCGTACTCGGGAATTTCGGTGGTGGTCAGCACGAAGGGCTGCACGTTGCGCAGATCCTGCTCATCTTCCGGAGTGAGGATGATATTCTGCAGGTTTTGCACCGGCGCGTACACCACCTTTTCGATGCGCTTGCCTTCCAGGCTGAAGAGGATGTCTTCCACCAGCTCCCACTGCCCTCCGGTGGGATTGCCGCCCGGGTCGAGCTCCTGCAGTTTCACGCTTTGGCGATAGGTGTAGTTGTTGCGCGCCTGGGAGAATTCGGCTTCCTTGGCGGCAAACTTGCGGACGATCTCGTCGGGGTTCACGTCGTCGGCGGCCGCCAAAGGCAGGCACACGGCGGCCACACCAGCGAAAGCAAGCATGAAGCGCATACTGTCCCTCTCAACCATATTATGACGGACTCGGCATTCGGACGGGTTCAGGCCAGCAGTTTCTTGGCGATGGTAGCCAGTTGGATGTTGCTGGTTCCTTCATAGATGCGGCCGATCTTGGCGTCCCGGTACAGCTTTTCGACCGGATAGTCTTTGGTGACGCCTGCGCCGCCGTGCACTTCGACGGCTTTGGAGGCGACCCGCTCGGCGATTTCGGAGCTGAAGTACTTGGCCATGGCGGCCTCGGTGAGGAAGGGAAGACCGGCATCGCGCAGGCGGGCCGCGTTGTAGACCAGCAGGCGCGCGGCTTCCACTTCGACGGCCATTTTGGCCAGCTCGAACCGGACGGCTTGAAATTCGGCGATCGGTCTGCCGAATTGCTTGCGCTGGCGGGCATAAGCCGTGGCGTGTTCCAGCGCGCCCCGCGCCAGGCCGATCATCTGGGCGCCGATGGCGATGCGCCCTTGATTAAGCGTCTCCATCGCGATTTTGTAACCCTGGCCGACCTCGCCGAGCAGGTTTTCGCGCGGCACGGCGCATCCATCCAGTATCAGCTCGCAGGTGGAGGAAGCGCGCAACCCCAGCTTGTCTTCCTTCTTGCCCACGCGAAAGCCTGGAAAACCGCGCTCCACCAGAAAGGCGGTGATACCCCTGTAGCCGGCCTCGGGGTGGGCGTTGGCGAAGAGCACAAACAGGCCGGCCTCGGCGGCATTGGTGATCCAGAGCTTTCCGCCGGTGAGAATGAAAACGTCGCCGCGATCTTCGGCGCGGGTCGCCATGGCGAACGCGTCCGAGCCGGAGCCGGCTTCGGAAAGCGCGTAAGCCGCTACCGTATCGGAGGCCAGGCGGGGCAGGTACCTGGCCTTTTGAGCCGGCGAGGCCCACTCAAGAAGAGCGTTGTTGCAGATGGTGTTCTGCACGTCGACGATGACGCCGGCGGAGGGATCGACCGCGGACAGTTCCTCTACGGCGATGATTGCCTGGAAGAAGCTTCCGCCCTGCCCGCCGAATTCCTCCGGGATCTCGACCCCCATCAAACCCAGCCCAAAGAATTGGGTGATCAGATCCTGGCGGAAGTGCCCGGTTTCGTCCATCTGACGGACATGAGGCAGCACTTGTTCGCGGGCAAACCGGCGCACGCTGGCCTGGAACAGCTTTTCGTCTTCGGTGAGCGCGGTAAGCGGGCGCGGCGCTTCGGTCGAGAGATTATCGGACGGCATGTTCTTCGCGCACGGCGTCGAAAGCGCTCCAGTTGCGCCCCTGCGAATCCGCGACACCTTTGTGTGTGACGTAGCCGTTGTAGGTGTTGACGCCCTGCCGCAGGGCGGCATGGCGCTCGCACGCCGCTTCGAGACCATGGTTGGCCAGTTCCAGCACATAAGGAAAGGTGGCGTTGGTGAGGGCGAACGTGGAGGTGTGCGGCACCGCGGCAGGCATGTTAGAGACGCAATAGTGCAACACGCCATCGACGAAATAGATGGGCTCGGTGTGGGTGGTGGCGTGAGAGGTTTCGAAGCACCCGCCCTGGTCGATAGCCACATCCACCACCACAGCGCCCGGTTTCATGGTGCCGATGGTTTCGCGCCGCACTAGCTTGGGAGCCGAGGCGCCCGGAATGAGGACGGCGCCCACCACCAGGTCGGCGGTTTTGAGGTTTTCGCCGATGGTCCAGGCATTGGAGGCCAGCGTGACCACCTGGCCGTTGAAGATGTCGTCGAGCTCACGCAGACGGTTGAGGCTGCGGTCGATGATGGTGACGTGGGCGCCAAGACCGAGAGCCATTTTAGCGGCATTGGTACCCACGATGCCGCCGCCCAGAATCACCACATTGGCAGGCGCCACGCCGGGAACGCCGCCCAGCAAAATGCCCCTTCCGCCGTTGGGCCGTTCCAGGTACTGCGCGCCCACCTGTACCGACATGCGGCCGGCCACTTCGCTCATAGGCGTGAGCAGCGGGAGCGATCCGTCGGTTTCGCGGATGGTCTCGTAGGCCACGCCGCTGACCTTGGCCGCCAACAGGCGGTCGGTGAGCTCCGGCAGTGGAGCCAGGTGCAAATACGTAAACAGAATCAGGCCGGGACGAAAGAACCCGTATTCGGTAGGCTGGGGCTCCTTCACCTTGATCACTAGGTCGGCCTCTTGCCAGACTTCCGTGGGACCGGAGGCGATGTGCGCGCCGGCCTCGAGGTATTCGCGGTCGCTCAGGGAACTCTCCTCGCCGGCATGGGTTTCCACCAACACCTTGTGCCCCGCCTCCCGCAGCGCGGCGACTACGGACGGCACCAGGCCCACCCGGCTCTCGTGATCCTTGATTTCCTTCGGTACGCCGACAATCATCCAAGCCTCCGGCCATAAGATTAGCACCCGGACATACACGGCGCGGCCGTCGTGACGGCGCAGGCGGATGGTCGCGCGGGGAAGGCGTTCCAGTCGCGGCAATGGAATTTTTGCGCTTTCGCGGAAATGTTATAATTAGTACGCGCTTGGCATGCGAGGTGCCACCCGGCGCAGCAAAGGGCCGTTGCGTCCCTTCCAGGATCGGTTGGGGCGCATGAAGCGGACCTTCCGCGGGCATCCCCCAATCCGGCCGGCGAATCGGTGGACGATCAGGCAAGGCTTCGAACAGCCGCACGCGGTATGGGCGGTTGGCGGCTCGTCATGCGCCTGCATCGCTGGAGTCTGGTCTGGATGGCAATCGCTCAAGCCTCCCGCTCTACTCACTGGCTGCAACCAGCGAGGCGACCATGAAGATGCGAAGGTCGATACCCGTAACGCACATTTCTCAATTGGCGCCACAGCCTCGAAGCGGCCGGTCGCCGGTACTTGTGGTTGCCAGTGGTGTCGTGGTTGCCCTGGCCGCGTTCATCTATTTTTCCACCTACTGCGACGATTCTCTATTTCAGAGCGACGCGGCGGACTATCTCCGCGCCGCCGAAGGCGGATTTGTCGCATCCTATTTCGACACGCGGAGCGTGGGGTTATGGGGCACGATTGCGCTGGTGAAGGCCCACCCGGAAGTCCGGCCTCATATTTGGGATTTCCTCGACCGTGAAAACGACGCTGCCGCCGCCCGCCATTTCCACGTAGCTCCAGGGTTTTACGGTGCCGTCCTGGCCAGGTCGATGAATGCCGGCAATCGCACGCAGCGGCTGATTATGGCGGGCACGGGGGCAGCCGCCATCGGGATACTGTGGGCCGGGCTTCTAATGGCAAGCGTGCCCTGGTGGGCCGCGGCGGGGGCGGCAATCCTCGCGGTTCTGACTCCGGCCATCAATCTCACGAGCACCGACATTTCACCGCATGCGCCGTTCATGGCCAGCTTGTTGGCGTGCGGTTTCGCCCTGGCGCGCTATCTCGAAAGCCGGGCTCGCCTTTGGGGCGTGCTTACCGGCATTTCTCTTGCCCTTTGCGTTGCGACGTGCGAGTTATCGTTAGTGGTTCTGGTAGCATTTTCCCTTGTTCTGGGCTGGGCGGTGGTGCGCCACGGCGCCAGGGCGGCCGCGCAGTTAGTCGCAACACCGCTGCTGGTTTTTTTCGCCAGCCTGGCGATTTTGTGGCCCGCGGGCGTGCTGAAAGGCAGCTACGCTCTCAGTTACGGCGTGTTCGTATTTCAGGCCCTCTTTCGAAGCCATGCCTACTTTGGGCACGCCGGGCCTGTCGAGGGCATTCTTCGAGGGATGCAGGGAAGCTATCTGGTGTTGGCGGTCGCGGTAATTGTGGCGCTGGCTGCCGGGATCTTAGTCTCATCCAGACGCGCCACACCATATCTCCCGGTGATGGCCTTGCTAACACTCGGGTTCTTTGGCCAAGGCGTCTTGAACCGCTTTCAGAATGCGACCTACGCTGCTCATTTCGCCGTGTTGCTATGGGCTCTGTTTGCCATCACGGTTAAGGAATGTCTGCTTGATTCGGTTGGAATGCGAAGGCGCGCGACTGTGTCCGCGTTGGCGCTTGCTCTGGTCTTGACGGGAGCGGCCGCGACCCGGTGGCCCGCCGCGGTTCGGAGGGACCACGAAATGGGGCGGCGGATGGTTAACCGAGCTGGCGAGGCAATCGAGGTGGCTCGACATAGCATTCCGCGCGGCCAGACCGTCCTTACCAACGCTCTGCCGGAAATGTGGCGTCTCTATCTGCCGGGCCCGCGAGTGGAAGAGTCGGCCAGCCCCTCTACTTTGGAACCAAAGGAATGGGTTTCGATGCCCGAGGACTATTGGATTATCGCGGATCCGGTGTTGCTTACCGCGGCGGAGGAGCACAGCCTGGAGCCCGGCGAAATTACGACCGTCGCTGGATTCATCCTCAGCCATGTTCAACCTTCGCCGAGGTGATACGCGCCGTGTGCGGTCGCTTCCCGCGCCGGGCTGGACGCTCCGGTGGTCCCTTCAGCCTTTCTCCATCGCCCTGCAGAGCCGCGCGAAGGTGCGGCAACTCATGGTTTCGTCGGCCTTCGGCCTCTGGGCCGTTCCCGGGTCGAGAGGTGCGGGTTCCCTTCGAGGCTCGCCGGGGTGGGGGTAGCGCAGGCTGTGAAAGGCTATGCCGGCTGGGCGTCCAAAGCCCGCTTGGCGATCGCCATTTCGTTCCGGATTGCCAAGAAGTTCGCCGCGGTAATGGCTACAAGTACGTCCGCGTGAAGGTCGTAGGCGGAATTGGAAAACAGCACACCCACGATGAATGCCAACGTGGTTAGAACCAAACACAACGACTGCGGCAGGCTCTCCGCCATGGACGGTTCCCGTTTGCAAATCTTATAGGCCCGGTAATTCAAGACGAAGCACAGCCCCAGGCTCCAAACATAGAAAATCAGCGCTGGGATGCCGTTCTCAGCCGAGATTTCCAGATAGGTGTTGTGGGCGCCCTGCCATCCCGATTTGACTCCGTACTTGGCCCGCACCATCTCATCCACGGCGTTCGTGAACATGCCCTCGCCCACTCCCAACAGCGGGTGGTGCAGCGTCAGATCGATGGCTCGTTCTTGCAGTTCGATTCGTGCCTCCTGCGAACCCACCGCGGTCTCCAAGCCGCGCTCGACGTGGGCCGAAGTCGGATCCATCACCACCAGCGTCAGCCGGTGCAAGGTCTCCCGCGGAATGAAGGGCGTGACCAGCAGGAGGATCAGCGGCGTCACCAACAGCATGACCATGCGGCCGGTTCGTGGCGACAGCAGGAAGGCGGCCACTGCCACTACAACCAGGGTGATGAAGTTGGACCGCGATCCGGTTCGTAGAACGTAAAAGATGCAGACCGGAAACGTGGCGAACCACAGCAGCTTGCCTTTTACGGACCGGGAGTAAACCAGCAGTGTCAAGCTCGCCATCGCGTACAGCAACGAAAACGCCAGATCGTTGGGATTGGAAAGCGAAGTCTCCGCCAGCGCAAAACGGCTCTCCGTGACCTTGCCGAATGCCGCACAGAGCAGCAGCAACACCACACCGCCGGCGGCGATCCATTTCATCAGGTGCTGGACGCGCCGGGTAGTGCACGCAATACCCACCACATAGAACGGCAGCACGTGGAAGCGGAGGCCGTACCAGAAAATAAACGGCACGCTGGCGCCCGGGTAGAGACCGGCCGCCGCCGCGATGGAGAACATCGCCAGCATCGCCATCCAGGGTTTCGCCAATGGCGACTTCCAGAATTCCCCGATCCGGCCCGTGAGCGGCAGCGCAATCGTCAGGAGCACGTCGGCAATCACTACCACGGGGATATGCACGTGGCCGTAAACAATCAGGATTTCCGCGATGGGCACCACACACATCAGGACATAAGCACCCAGCAGCATGGTAACCGGGCCTATACCGGTTGGCAGCGGAGCCGGCAAAATACCAGGCAGACCGTAGGGCGGCGGCCCGGATTGTGCCTGCGCACTCCAGGCTCTGATTCCGTTACCCTTGCTCGCGACGGTGGCGGATGAGGGTATAGGAACGCGCGGGGTCACCATTCCAGAATGACATAGGACGGCTGGCCGCGCCAGTATGGCGCTTCCGGCGGCATCAGCCTTTCCGCGTGCCCTGCCGCAACGCCCGTGCCGGCGCTGCCATCCGCCGACGGATCGACACCGGATGATTACAGCCCCGAATTGTCGGACAATGGGGACACGGTCGACCTGGGCACATTGCGGACCGAGCGGCGGGACGAGATCCTCCGGCTCGCCGGGCAGCGCGGCGCCCATAGCCTGCGCGTGTTTGGCTCCGTGGCCCGCGGTGACGCCAATGAGAACAGCGACCTCGACCTGCTGGTTGTGTGGGAGCCCGGCAGGAGTCTGCTGGACCACGCCGGCTGGTTCAAGATCTCCAGGAGTTGCTCGGGATGAAGGTCCACGTGGGGACCGAGAAGTCGCTCCACTGGTATGTGTGCGACAGGATACTTCACGAGGCGGCGCCATTGTGAAGGATGATCGCCTGTACCTTCACCACATGCTGGAACGTTGCCGCCGCATAAGCCGATTCATCGCGCCTGGCAGAGAAACGTTCACGGCGTCGGAGCAACTGCAGGACGCCGTCATCCGCAACGTCGAGGTGATCGGCGAGGCGGCCAAGCGGGTCTCGACCGAGACGCGAGGCCGCTTGGCGTCGCTCGATTGGAGGGCGATCTGCGGAATGCGCGATGTCCTAATTCACGACTACATCGGCGTAGACCTGGACGAGGTCTGGAGCAGCGTCCACCCGGATATAGTGGGTGTCGAAATTCGCTGATCATTAAGGGCGGCCATGCTGCGTGATTCGATTGAGTCCTTTGTCGACATGCACGTGCAGGCAAGCGGCCCAAATGCCGCCGTGTTCGCCGGCGCGGGCCTTTCTTTCGGCTCAGCCGCTTGAAATCGGCAAGTGACCACCGATATATCCCGCCAGGAGGCGTTTTTGGCGTGGAAAATCAAAAAAATGGATTCTGGTGTCGCCTCTCTTGACGTGCCACTCAAAGAGGCGGTACTCGCCGTCCGGGCATCGAAATGTCCTTTCCTCCGCGTACATTTCCAACGTGGGGGCACTTTCGCCAGAAGCGTTGTTTATGCCGTGAATATCGAACGCTCCCGCGTCCCAAGACTCACAATACTTCTGCAGATCCCGAAGCCCACGCAGTGCGGCTCTGAAGGGCCGCCCATCGCCTCCGAGGGCCTTAACTTGATCTTCGACCGAATCGCAGAAATCGAGGTCTGGGAAGAGGGACGCCCGTTGGTTCCACAGTTCGAGGCCGTTTGCCGGTGGCGGCGTCTGAGTGCGCCGCAACCACTCTGCGTGATCGTCTAGATGGGCGGAATGGCAGGCATGCACCACGTCGATGGTACGAGTCTGGACATCATCGTCGTCGATCCAGGACTTTTCAATTCGAACTGTCGCCACATTCCATCGGTCGCTTGATGCCGCTAACGGCGAGCCCGTCACTAAGGGCAGCAGTGGCCAGACCTCTTGCGATGTCTCCCGTACACTTGTACTCCACGTCGGGTGATTCGCAGTCCTCGGACGGAATACACTGGCGATACTCGATGCTTTTGTCGATCAGTCTTTTTACGAGCACGCGGCTGTCACGGTCTCTCGGGCTGTATTGTGAGAGCCAACGCCCGATGGAGTATCCAGTGCTGACCTGAAGTTGAAGGAAGGCGGGTGGAGTCACTAGAACCCTTGTGCTACCGATTCGCCGGTCGAGGAGAATCTCCGATAGCCCGTCCAGGAACCGTGCCCCGGCCGCCTGGTCTGGCGCCATGGGGGCCACTGATAATTCGTTGAAAACCAGGAATGCGGTCATGCTATTCGCCGCCAAGAAGACGGTCCAGGCTGCGTTCTAGTTCGTCGAAGAATCCCTCCGGCCACTCAGGCAGCTTGCCGTTTTCGTCCACCGTCAACAGCGTCAGTGACGGTGACTTCCCACCAGGCTCCCACCGGCTGTGATAAAGGGCGACATTCGATGGAGCAGCTTTGTGCCCCTGAACAGCCAGCCGAATGCCGTTCAGCACATGATCACTATGTGTCTCAATCAGAATTTGGATTCCAGCGGCGGAGGCCTGGCACAGAAGCTCTCCCATCTTGACTTGGCCGCGAGGGTGCAGATGAGCCTCCGGGTTTTCGACGATAACCACGCTTCCTGGCCGAGCGGACAGCACGGAAACGACAATCGGAAGTGCGTAGGTGATGCCGAAACCCACATTCGTGGGCCGGTATTCCGAACTAGCAACCTGGTGGCCCAGCGAGTAAGTGACGCCGAATGTCATCAGATCGATCTCGGAGTAGCGCCTTATGCTAAGCCGTACGCCTGGGCTTATCTCGGTCATCCACGCTTCTACTTGTGACTGCAGGGTGTTCCCAGTGGCAGATGGATGTCGCAGTTCCTGCAATTCAACCGTTTCTGAGCCGAAGAGCGAGAGGAAATGGGCAGCAAACTCGCCGCTGGAACCGATTTGGCGATGATGTCGAACCTCGTAGTCCGACATTCCGAAAGATGTTCGGGGGCCGATCCGCTCAGCTCGAAGATATTGAAACTCGTCGCGGAACAGACTCGTCTGCCAGATATCACCAGTAGCCTCAGATGCACTGAGCGCGAGGACGTTGCTCTCTTCCCGGTAAGCAAAACGCAGTTTGAGGCTTGCTGGCAGGTTGTCTTTCAGGTCGAACCCAATCTCCTCAACGTCTGCCTCCTCAAACAAGGCGTCCTTGGCCGTTCCCAGTTGACAGAGTTTTCCATTGAGAGTCAGGCCCTTGTCGGGCAGAAGGTTCTCAAGATAGGATTGCCGCAAAAGAAGGAGAGCCTGGATGATGGTCGATTTCCCGGAACTGTTGAGTCCGGCAAGGAGGGTGAGCGGTTTGAGGACAACATCCTGCTGCTCGAAGCATTTGAAATTTGTCAACTGAATCGACTGAATCATTGGAGTGTCTCTCTGATGATGTCGTTGATTCGAGAGAATCGAATCCGGACTTTTTGAGGATCGCCAGTCCCGTAGGAAATGGCCGCCGCGAAGCTGTCATCGTCGAGCAGCGAGAGAAAGCGATCCTGCAATTCGCTCGCCTTTGCTTGCAGCCGGTGCACTTCCTCGGGTGGCAAGGCTTCGATATTGGCCGACCATACCTCAAACAACGCACGATTGACCGGATACCGCCTCGGATTCGCCCGCTTCTGCTTTCGAAAGGCGCGGTCGCCGAAAATGCAGTAACAATCGACCATGGTCCGTTTGAATCGTTCGTTCAGGTCTTGCAGTTCGGCATCCGGGAGCTTGTTGAGTCCAGCCATGCATTGGTTCAGAAAAGCATCGATATTGTTGGCTCTGTAATCGCGATACGAGGTCCTCATGAACGCCACGAGGCGCAGTATGCATTCCCTGTCTCCCATGCGGTCGTCGCGGATTCCATTATTTGTAGCCGTTCGAAACTCCTCGGATTCTGCGAGATCCTGCAGCAGGATGCAGGCGTTCCCCTGGTTCAGGGCGTGGCGAATCTCCTGGCTCGACAGCGGCAAGCCGCCCGTGTTGATTCTCTTGAAAATATTAAACTTGACCTCAGGTGGGGTGTTTTCCTGAATCAGAAAGACGGTAACTTGAGTCTCCAAGATCCGTCGCTGCAGATTTCTTGGCAGTTGGTCAAATTTCTTGGCGTTGCATTCTTTGCCGAGAAACTCCAGTCCTGTGAGCTGTAAAGTCCGGTCGATCACGAAGCTCTTTAGCGTTGAGAGACGTTGGAGTCCATCGACCACCAGCCATTTGCTCTCATCACTGCCGTCCATATAGAAG
This sequence comes from Bryobacteraceae bacterium, assembly GCA_049509915.1. GTDB lineage: Bacteria > Acidobacteriota > Terriglobia > Bryobacterales > Bryobacteraceae > JBEKYD01. The sequence continues at coordinate 21,959 of JBEKZL010000018.1, forward strand.
GCCGGCAACGGAATTCGAATCAACAACGATTCGATCAACTGGCTCTTCGCCCTTGGACTCCAGATCCCACCTTTGCGTTGGAAGCCAGGAGTTAGATCAATCTCCCTGTTCCTGATCCGATCCATAAGGAGCGAGATAACCATCGGCTTGGTTTCCACTCGAATTCGCGCAGGATCGAACGGCTGTGTTATTTCGAAACCGCTTCCGGTATCCTCTTCTTCGAGTCCTATGCCGCCAACCTCGCCAAATTCTTCTCCGTCGGAGTCCTCTGTAACCGTCTCCGCCGGTTCATCTGTGCCGAGTGGGCCAGTGTCGCCTTCGTCCTTGTCGAAGGTTCTCTCTTCCGTCGATATGCGCGCGATCGGCTGAGCAGCCCCTGTGGCGGCCTTGGCCGACACTTATCAGCCCTGCGCTCCATACGAATCGCGATGGCCATCCACGCCGGCCCTCCACAAACTGGCCACAACCTTGCTCCTGGAGCTTTCTGAAGAGAGTGATGATGTCGCGCCGCGGAAATGCGTGCCCCTCCGCCTTAAGGAGGATTAGGATGCGATCAACCTTTGTTTCCGACTGGTCACGCTCGCGTCGGGCGGCGTGGTCGAAGAACGCTCGGGCAACCGGGCTTTGCTGATAAAGTTGCCGAAGCTGGTCAATACTCGGCGATTTGGGGTCCATTCGTGGCTCTCCAGCCAAGAGCTCATACTAACAGGAATGGTCTGCCGAGGCCCCGCCGGCCCTCCCGGCGGCAATGGTGCCTCCCTTGGAGCTATTTTCTCTCCCGCAAGGCCCGTTCGAACCCGGGCAGGGAGCGCTCCAGCTCTTCGCGCGCGATGGTGAGCGAGAGGCGCATGTATCCGCCGCGTCCGAAGCCCGAGCCGGGAACGGCCAGAATGCCTTCCTGCTGCAGGCGGCGGATGAAGCCGACGTCGTCGGAAATGGGTGTGCGCGGGAAGCAATAGAACGAACCCTGCGGGCGCGGCGCCTCGTAGCCCATGGCAGTGAGCGCGTCGCAGAGAAGGTCGCGCTTGGCCTGGTACTGCGCCACGTCCACGGTCGCCTCTGGCGCTTCGGCCACCACGAACTGCCAGATGGCGGGGGCGTTGATGTAACCCAGAATGCGATTGGTGAAAGTGCAGGCGCCGCGCAAGGCGGCGAGCTCATGGAGACGCGGCGACAGCGCCAGGTACCCGATGCGTTCGCCCGCCAGCGCCATGGCTTTCGACCACGACCACGCCACTGCCGACCGTTCGATCAGGCACAGCGTCTCCGGCGGCTCGATGGCGTCGAACACCAGCGGCCGATAGGGCTCGTCGGCGATCACCATCACCGGGTCGCGCACGATTTCATTCAGCTCGCGCAAGACGGCCTCGGGGTAGACCACGCCGGTGGGATTGTTGGGCGAATTGAGGATAATGGCTTTGGTGCGTGGGGTGATGGCCGCCGCGATCCGCGCCACGTCCGGTTGGAAGCGCTCATCGGTCTCGACGGTAACGACTCGCCCGGCGTGATTCTCGATATAGAAACGATACTCGGGGAAGTACGGATTGAGGACGACGACTTCGTCGCCGGGATCGAGAATCGCTTTCAGCAGGGTGTTGATGGCGCCGGCGGCGCCGACGGTCATAAGCACGTCGTCGGCGGTGAAGCCGAGACCGGTGCGGTCGGCCAGCCGCCGCGCCACCACCTGGCGCACAGCGGGAAACCCGGCGTTGGGCATGTAGCCGTGGCTGCGCGGGCGGTTCTCGTCGACCACGCGCCGCAGGGCCGCCATGACGGCCTCCGGCGGCTCCACCTCCGGATTTCCAAGGGTAAAATCGAAGACATTTTCGGCGCCGCGTTCCTGGCGCAGGCGGATGCCTTCTTCGAACATGCGCCGGATCCAGGACGCACGCTCGAGCTGATCCTGAATGGTTCTCGAGACGCTCACGCGTGAATCCGGTGGCAGAGTTCGACGTCTTCGATGACGCTGATGCCGGCGGCGCGCAACCGGTCGATGGCGGCGTCCGGCTGGTCGAAACGGAAGACCAGCACGGCCTTGTCCTCGCGCCCGAAAGTGAACGCGTACATATATTCGATGTTGATGCCGCCGGCTTCGAACAGATCGAGCAGCCCGACCAGTCCGCCGGGGCGGTCCGCCACTTCCACCGCCACCACCTCGGTTACGTTCACCAGGTAGCCGGCTTGTTCCAGGATGGCGCGGCCCTCTTCCCAATCCGTCACGATCAGGCGCAGCAGGCCGAACTGCTGCGTGTCGGCCAGCGTCAGGGTGTGCATCCCGATGCCCGCTTCCGCCAGCAGGCGGCAGGGCTGGATCATCTGGCCGGGTTTGTTTTCAAGGAACAGAGACAGTTGATGGATCTTCACGCCGCACCTCCGTCGTCGGGTTTCTTCGGTCGATCACGCGTTCGGCTTTGCCCTCGCTGCGCCGAATGCTCCGCGGCGCCGCCAGCGTGATTTCCACTTTCAGTCCCAGGATATGCTCCACCGCGTAAGCCAGGCGTTGGCGCAGCCCTTCGAGCGCGCCAATCTTGTCGCTGAACAGCTCCGGTGTCACTTCCACCTGCACTTCCATCGCGTCCAGGCCCTTGTGCCGCGTCAGCAGGATTTGATAGTGCGGCAGCGTGCCTTCCACCGCCAGCAGGGCGGCTTCGATCTGCGAGGGGAAGACGTTCACGCCGCGGATAATGAACATGTCGTCGCTGCGGCGGGCGATGCGGCCCATGCGGCGTACCGTGCGCCCGCACGGGCAGGGCTCGGCGGCCAGCACGGTAATGTCCCGCGTGCGGTAGCGGATCATCGGCATGGCCTGTTTGCTGAGCGTGGTCAACACCAGCTCGCCCTCTTCGCCATCCGGCATCGCGCGGCCGGTTTCCGGATCGATCACCTCCGGGTAGAAGTGGTCCTCGAAAATGTGCAGGCCGTGGTGAAAGGGGCATTCCACGCCCACGCCGGGCCCGATGATTTCCGAGAGGCCGTAAATGTCGAAAGCCTGAATGCCGCCCTCGATTTCGATATGGCGCCGCATGGATTCGGTCCACGGTTCGGCGCCGAAGATGCCGACGCGCAGCGGCAGGTCGCGCATGCGGACGCCCAGTTCGGCGGCCCGCTCGATCAGGTGAATAAAGTAACTCGGCGTGCAGCAGATGGCCGTGACCCGGAAATCCTTCAGCACCATGATCTGGCGGTCGGTGTTGCCGCCGGAAACCGGAATCACGGTGGCGCCCAGCGCTTCGGCGCCGTAATGCGCGCCCAGCCCGCCGGTGAACAAACCGTAGCCGTAAGCGTTCTGCAGCAGGTCGCCGCGGTTTAGCCCGCAGGCCGCGAAGGCACGCACCATCACGCTGGTCCAGACCTCCAGATCCTGGCGCGTGTAGGCGACCACAATGGGCTTGCCGGTGGTGCCGCTGGAAGCGTGTACGCGCACCACGTCCTCGATGGGGCTGGCGAAGAGTCCGAAAGGATAGGTGTCGCGCAAGTCGGCCTTGGTGGTGAAGGGCAGGTGCTCGATGTCGGCGAGAGAGGTGAGCTTTTCAGGCGAAAAGCGGCGTTCGTCGAGGCGCCGGCGGAAGAGTTCGACGCGGTCGTAGGCGCGCCGCACGACGGCCCGCAGCCGCTCCAGTTGCAAGTGGCGCATCTGTGCCAGCGGCACGTAATCGGGCGCGCTGGCCGGGTGGAAGGCGCCGCCGGGCGCATCCCACCTCATCGGCTCAACCCCGCCGCGGCTTGGCGGCCCTTTTGAAATGCGTCCAGGTTCATGGCGTGAACTTTCTCCGGCAGATTGGCGCGGATGGCGGCCACCCAGTGCTCTTCCGGCAAATCGAGAAACGCGCTCAGCACCCCGGCCAGCGCCACGTTCAAGCACTTCTTGCTCCGCAGGCTATTCTCCCCGACCAACTCCGGCGGAATCAGGGTGCCACCCGGGCGGAGCTGCCAGCGGTTGTTCTCCACCTGGTTTGGGGCCAGCACTACCAGGAAATCGGCTTCGCCCGGCGGCACCATCGGGCTGAAGACCTCCGCGCCGAAGCGGACATCGCTGGTTACCGAACCGCCGCGCTGGCTCATGCCGTGGATCTCGCTTTTCTTCACTTCGAGGCCGGAGCGAAAGGCGGCATCCGCGACGATGTCCGACGCTTTCAATGCGCCCTGGCCGCCCAATCCGGCGATCACCACGTTCACCACTTCATTCACTGGGGGCAAGGCACGTCTCCTGTCTGAGAGTCTGCTCGTAGCTCTTGATTTTGCTGGTGGCCAGCAGGCAATCGCGGCGCGCAATGATGACGCGGATGGCGCCGGACGCGAGCGCTTCGCTCACCAGGCTTTGGAAGGCCGCGGTGTCGACGGTCGGGTCGATCACCGCCGGCCGCGCCATCCCGAGCGACTCCACCAGGTCCTCGAAGATCACTTTTCCGGCGCGCCCATGGTCGAGGGAACGCCCGGTGCCCGGGTGCTCCTGCATGCCCGTCATGGCCGTCGTGCCGTTGTCGAGAATGATCGTCAGGTGGCCGGTGGCGGGCGGATTGTAGACCGCTTCCACCAGCCCCGTGATGCCGCTGTGTACGAACGTGCTGTCGCCGATCACGCTCACCACGCGCCGCGCTTCCTCCGGCGGCAGCACGTGCCGCAGGCCCAGGCCGACGGTGATGCCTGCGCCCATGCACACGCAGGTATCGAGCGCGTTGAAGGGTGGCAGCACGCCCAGCGTGTAGCAGCCGATGTCGCCGGCCACGATGCAGCCCAGGTCGCGCAACGTCGTGAACACGCTGCGATGCGGGCAGCCGGGGCACAGCTCGGGAGGCTTGCCCGGCGGTAGTTTCGCTTCCGGCGATGCGTCGCCGCTCAAGATGCGACGCACGCGATCCACGTTCAGTTCGCCGAAACGGAACATGGCGGGTTTGGTTTCGACGGCGAGGCCCGCGGCCAGCGCCGCCTCGGCCAGGTACGGATCGCCTTCCTCGACGACGATGGTGCGTCTGTGCGCGCGCGCGAATTCCCGCATCGCCCCGAACGGCAACGGGTGCGTCACCCCGAGCTTCAGCACAGCAGCTTCGGGATCGGCCTCGCGCACGTGCATGTAAGAGATGCCGGAGGTGACGATGCCGCGCGCCGCGGTTCCTTCGATCACGCGATTTGGCCCCTCGGTTTCGTTCCACTGAGCGATGGCGTCGAGCTTGGCGCGCAGGCGCACGTGTGCGGGGCGCGCGTAGGCGGGGATCATCACGCGATGCGCCACGTCGCGCTCGAAATGCGGCGCGGGCGGCGGCGCTACCGGGCGCCGCGGGCGCACCACGGTGTGGGAATGGCAGACGCGCGTGGTCATGCGCAGCAGTACCGGGATCTGCCAGCGCTCGGAGATTTCGATGGCGAGCCGGGTGAAATCATAGGCTTCCTGCGAATCCGCCGGCTCCAGCATCGGCACGCCGGCGGCCACGGCGTAGCGCCGGTTGTCCTGTTCGTTCTGGCTGGAAGACATCCCCGGATCGTCGGCGGAAACGATCACCAGCGCGCCTTGAACGCCCGTGTACGACACCGTGAAAAGCGGGTCGGCGGCCACGTTGACGCCCACGTGTTTCATGGTGCAGACGGCGCGCGCCCCCCCGAATGCCGCGCCGATTGCCACTTCGAGCGCGACCTTCTCATTGGGCGACCACTGCGCCTTCCCGCCCAGTTCCGAAAACGCTTCCAGGATCTCCGTCGAGGGCGTGCCCGGGTAACCCGTGCCCAGCTTCACATGGCCATCGCGCGCCGCCAGCGCCACCGCCTCGTCGCCGCTCAACAACCTTCGGTCGGATTGCATTCGAGTCTCCAGAAGCCTGCGCGTCCGCGGCGGCTCGCGAATGGGAAACCCGATTGTAACGCCCGGCGCGTGTTTTCGCGTTTACCCGTTGAGCGTCCAGCCCGCGCGGTAACCACGTTTCAGCCAATCGTTGGCGGCGGCGTCGTCGGTCACCCGCCCGGTCGCCCCGTCGTACTCCAGGCGCTTGCCGGCGCGGTGCGCCACCAGGCCGAGCAGCATCTGTTCCATCATCGTACCCGAGTAGTCGAAGTCGCAGTGCGTCTTGCTGCTGGTGCCATGGGTCACACCGTTGTTCTTGCCCTTGCAGGCGTCGATCCATTCCATCTGGAAGAGGCTGCCGCTCAGGTTCGGGCCGTGGCCGGCTTTTTCCGCCTCCACCATCTGCCGCACGTCGTCATTGGGCAAGCCGAGGTCGGCGGGCAAACCGTTTTCGAGGAACTGCACCGCCGGGTACCCGTTGGCTTGCAGCTCGACGCTGGGCATGGCGGTAAATCCGCGCGGCAGCGGCGGCGGCGCACGGCGCGGTGCGGGTGGGCGCGGAGGCCCCTGGGTGACCTGCCCGGTGCCTTCGATCAGCGGCAATACGTCGCTCTTCGCGCGCCTCTTATAATAGGTCAGGTCGCCATCGTCGTTGTTGGGAATGATGGCGCGGGTGGTGAAGTCGGCCAGAATGCAGCCCTTGGTGCCTTCGAAGATGGCGCCGTTGGGGATGTCCATCATGTCGATGTAGCTCTTCGGCGGTTTTGGCTTCAGCCCGCCCTGATACCACACCACCGTCACCGGCCCGCGCCACTGGTTGGCCGGGTGCTCGAAGGCAACCTTCAGCTTTACCGGCGTGATATCGGGATTGAACTTGTCGCTCGCTTCCCGATCCACCTCAATCGCGGTGGGCGCGCCGGCATCGATCGAGTTCCACAGCAGGTCCATGGTGTGCGCCCCCATATCGCCCATCTGGCCCACGCCGAAATCCCGATACATGTTCCAAAACAGGCAGTTCATCCCGCTGCCGCCGCCGAAATACTGCGGGGTGTAAGGATGATAGGGCGAAGGTCCGATCCACTGCTCATAGTGCAGCACGTCGGGCACTTTGCCCTCGCCGGCGGGGTAACCCGGCCGCGGAAGCTGGCGGCTGTCCCATCCGTGAATCGTCTTGAGGTCGCCCACGGCGCCATCCAGCACCAGCTCTCGCACGCGCTCGAAATTCGGGTAGGCGTGCCGCTGGGTACCGTGCTGGGTGGCGATCTTGCCGCGATTCTTCAGATAATTCGCGCGTAGCGTGCGCACTTCTTCCACCGTGATGCCCATGGGCTTTTCGCAGAACACGTGCATGCCCCGGTTCATGGCCCAGTTGGCGATGAAGGCGTGGTGATGGTCGGCGGTGCAGATCATCACCGCTTCGACGTCCTTCTGGTCCAGCATGCGGCGCCAGTCCCAATAGGTCTTCGCCTTGGGAAAGATCTCGAGTGCCTCTTTGGTGCGCAAATCGTTCACGTCGCACAGCGCCACCACGTTCTCGTTGCGCATCACGTTGTAGTGCGCCGTTCCCCGGCCCCACACCCCAACCAGGGCGATGTTCAGACGGTTGCTGGGCGCCGTCTGGCCGCGCAGCAATCCGCTGCGCAAGATGGTCAATCCGCCGCCGGCCGCGGCCGCCTTCAGAAAATTCCGTCGCTGCATAGCTTCGTCCTTCGTTACTCAGGTATCACGCTTCGCGCCATGGCGCAACCAGGCAGCGGCTTGTTTGCTATGCTGGCTCGTTACCTGGAGCCGGGAGATAGCCATATATGTTGGTCGAGCAGCAGATTGCCGAGCGGAGGGAACGCGCGCGCGACGCCATCGCCAAGATTCTGGAACGGCCGGGCGGCGAGCCGTATGGCGACTATCGCGTCAAGTCCGCCAGCGGAAAAACCTACCGCGTAGCCATGCGCGGGCCGGGTTGTTCGAGAATTACTGTTCCTGCCCGGATTTCGCCGTCAATACCCTGGGAACCTGCAAACACATCGAGGCCCTTCCTTTGCGCCTCCGCAAGCGCCACGGCCACGCGCTCGAAAGCAAGGCCTACGCCCGTGCGCGCGCTTCCATTTCGTTGCAGTACGGCGAAACGGTCGCCGTCCGGTTGCGCCTGCCGGCCGATCCGTCGCCCATCCTGGGCGAGTTGGCCGGGCAGTACTTCGATGCCGCCGGGCTGCTGCGGCCGGAGCATTTCCGCAGCTTCCACCAGGTGATCGAGGACTTCCGCAAAGCCGACCTGGAAGCCGTCATCTACTCCGATGTGCTCGAGTATCTCGACCGGGAAAACGAGCTTGCCGAAGGCCTCGATCAGGAACGGCAGTTCCTCTCGAAGCTGCGCCGCGGACAAGACCCGCTCGATGGCGTGCTGAAGACCAAGCTGCTCCCCTACCAGCAGCGGGGCGCCATTTTCGCCGCTTGCCGGGGCCGCGTGGTTCTGGCCGACGACATGGGTTTGGGCAAGACCGTCCAGGCCCCGGCGGCTGCCGAGTTGCTCCGCCGCCGCCGCGGCATTGCCAGAGTGCTGGTGGTGGCCCCGGCCTCGGTGAAGTACCAGTGGAAAACCGAAATCGAGAGATTCACCGACCTTCCCGCGCGGGTAATCGACGGCTTGCTGGCGCACCGGCGCGAACTCTATGCCTCGCCCAAGTTCTTCAACCTTTCGAGCTACGAGCTGGTTCTGAAAGACGTGCGCTACATGCACGAGCTGGCGCCGGATCTCATCATTCTCGATGAAGCGCAGCGCATCCGGAACTGGGCCACTGCCACCGCCCGCACCATCAAACAGCTCAAAAGCCGCTATGCCTTCGTGCTTACCGGAACCCCGCTCGAAAACAAGCTCGAGGAGCTGTTCTCGGTGGTGGAGTTCATCGACGGCCGCCGCCTGGGCCCCGCCTTCCGCTTCCTTCACGAGCACCGCAGCGAGGACGAAAACGGCCACCTGATCGGCTACCGCGGCCTCGACAAAATCCACGATCGACTGGCGCCGATCCTGCTGCGCCCTACGCGTCAGGAGGTCCTCAAGGATCTGCCCCCGCGCACCGACCGGATTCTGCACGTTCCCCTGACCGCCGAGCAAGCCGAGCCGTACCGGGAACAGAACGACATCCTGGCCGCGCTGATGCGCAAATGGGAACGCCAGGGCTGGCTGTCGGAAGGCCACAACCGCTCGACAGACGACAAACAGCAATCGTCTGTCCCGCCGGCCCGCGCCAACTCACCCGAAAAACAGCCTCTGCGCGTTGCCGCCCCGAATTTTGGCCCGATCGGCATCGGAAGCGAACGCCAGTAGTTCCTCAAAGCGCGCCGCCTGCTTTCGGTAATCCGTCGGCGTGTTGCCCACCATGCCCCAGATCATGCGCTCCGGGCCGAACGCGTCGTAGATCCGCCTGGTCAAAGAGCCCAAGTCGCCTTTATATTCTCCCCAATTGGAGTACTTCAGGATGACGCGCGGCAACTCCGCCAGCTTCAGAACTTCCGTATATTCGGCTTCGGTACCTTGTCCCGGCCGGCCCATGTGATCCAGGACGACTGTGGTCTCGGGGAATTTCGCCGCCAGAGCCCGAATGTTCGGCGCCTGCCCCGGAATGAAGTGCATCTGCACCGCCATCCCCATCGAGGCCAGGGCCCGCCAGCACGCCAGCATGCGGGGGTCCTTCATATCGCGATTGCGAATGGGCCCGGTGGCCTCGGGCGTCATCGACACTTCGTGAATCCGCATGGCGACGATCCGCTTCGGCCAGCGTCGGGCCAGCTCGCGCACACGGGCAGGCGTGTCCGCGCGCAGCGGATCGAACAGGCAGGTCCCTTTGAAATACCCAGGCCTCGGCTCATGGGCGAAGCAATACTCCAGATAGCGGTGATCGTCCTGGTAAGGCTCCGGGTGAACGATAATCGAGTGCGCCAATCCGGCGGCCTCCACTACCTTCACATGATCTTCCAGCGGATAGGCGGGCGGCTTGTAAGGCGCGTTCGGCGCATACGGGACACGAGCGGGGTCGAAAAGGTGGATGTGGGTCTCGATCGCCGCCTGCGCAGCCGCCGCGAACAGTACGCCTGCCGACCCGGTCGCGCCCGCCAGCAGCGCCTGGCGGCGGGTAAGGGTATTTGCCATGAGTGCTGTTATAGCAGATGGCCGGCACCAGTGGCGAAAATCCCCCCCGTACATATCGCGGAACAATCTCGCGCCGGCCGGCGTATGGCTTTTCTTGGGAGTGGAGAGCGCGCCATGGATCTGAGACGCTTCCCGGCCGCGGCCGGAGTGTTGTGCCCGACGCTTTTCCTGTGCGGTTGCGTCGTCAACGGGGATCGCTCCGGCCCCATCAGGTACGAATCCCGCTCGTTCGAGCGCGGCTCGGTCGAAGAGCTCCATCTCGACCTCCGGATGGGCGCCGGAGAATTGAAAGTGGGCACCGGCACCAGCCAGCTGGCCCAGACCTATTTCACCTACAATAACGATCGATGGAAGCCGGAAGTCCGCTTCGATTCGCACGGCACGCGCGCGGACCTCAGCATTCGCCAGCCCCGCGAGCACGGCCTCCATTTTGGCTCCAACCGGTACGAATGGGACCTGCGCCTGAGCCGTGACGTGCCCGTTTATCTTCACGTGAACACCGGCGCCGGCCACGCGCAACTCGATCTGGGGGGCATCCCGCTGCGCGATGTCCAGGTCGACATGGGCGTCGGCCAGCTCGACTTGGACCTGCGCGGCGCTGCCAGGCACGATTACAGCGTCCGCATTCACGGCGGCGTGGGACAAGCCACCGTCCGTCTCCCGGCCAGCACCGGCGTTTATGCCGAAGCCTACGGCGGCATCGGATCCATCGAAACCCGCAATCTCCAAAAGGCTGGCGGCCATTGGGTCAACGACGCCTACGGCCACGTACCGGTGCAAATTCATGTCACCGTGGACGGCGGCATCGGACAGATCCGCCTGATCGCCGAATAACCTGTGGCGCGCACTCGTGCGTGCCGCGTCGAGACTCCACTCGACGCTTCTTTGTCCACAAGTCAGGAATGCGGCGATATAAACTGGGAGTCGTATCCAGTGACAATCGAGACCATGAACCATGTCGAGCGCTTTCGGGCGCTCATGAACTTCCAGCCGGTCGACCGCTTCCCGCGATGGGAATGGGCGATGTGGTGGGACCTCACCATCGAGCGCTGGCACCGCGAGGGCTTGCCCCCGGAGTTGGAAGACGTCTTCGCCATCTCGCAATACTGCGGCCTGGACCCCTACAAGCAGTTCTGGTTCAGCACTACCCAGTCCACCATCGAGGCCGTCCAGCACCACGTCGAAGGCACCGTCTCTACCATGGACGACTACCTGCGCATCCGGCCTTCCCTCTATCCCGACCATACTTCCGCCATTGCCGCCATGCAGCCGTGGGCCGCCAGACAGGCGGCGGGCGGAGTCGTTGTCTGGACCACCCTCGAAGGGTTTTTCTGGTTTCCCCGCACTCTGCTCGGATTCGAGAAGCTGATGTTCGCCTACCACGATCAGCCGGAACTGATTCACCGCATCAACTGCGATTTGTTGGAGTTCAACCTGCGCTTGTTGGAACAGATTCGACGCGTCTGTGTTCCCACCTTCACCACCATTGCCGAGGACATGTCGTACAACCATGGCCCCATGGTCTCCCGCCGCATCTGCGATGAGTTCCTGACGCCCTATTACCTCCGCCTGCTGGAACGGATCAAGGACATGAATGCAGTTACCATCGTCGATACCGATGGCGATGTCACCAGGCTGGTGCCGTGGCTGCAGGCAGTCGGAGTCGAGGGCGTGCTCCCGCTCGAACGGCAGGCGTCCGTCGATGGCATGGCGTTGCGCCAGGCGTATCCGAAGCTGAGAATGATAGGCCACTACAACAAGCTGGCAATGCACCTGGGCGAGGCCGCCATGCGAGGCGAGTTCGAGCGCCTGCTCCCGCTGATGCGCACGGGCGGGTTTCTCCCCAGCGTCGACCACCAGACTCCCCCTGAAGTCTCACTCGCCGACTACCGGCTGTATCTGCGCTTGCTGGACGAGTACACGGCGTAAAATTGTCAAACTCCCAGACCCGTCTGATAATAGGTGGCATGGAACAGCGATTTCTCGGTAGAAGCGGTTTGAGTGTGTCGTCGCTCAGTTTGGGAACCATGACGTTCGGCGGCAAGGGCCGGCAGGCGGCCATGGGTGCCCTCGGTGTGGAACCCGCCCGCCGCCTGGTCGATATTGCCATCGAACACGGTGTCACCCTTTTCGATACTGCGGACATCTATTCCGAAGGCCTCGCCGAAGAGGTGCTGGGAGCGGCTCTGAAGGGGCGGCGGCAGAATGTCCAGGTCGCCACTAAAGCCTTTTCGCGGATGGGGCCCGGACCGAACGACCTGGGCCTGTCGCGCGATCACCTGATCCGCGCCTGTGAGGACAGCCTGCGCCGCCTCGCCACCGATTACATCGACTTATACCAGGCGCATTCCATGGATTCCATCACGCCTATGGAGGAGACTCTGTCGGCGTTCGATACCCTGGTCCGCCAGGGCAAGGTCCGCTACATCGGCTGCTCCAATTTCTCCGCCTGGCAGACGGCCAAAGCCGTCGCCATTTCGGAGAATGGCGGCGTGGCGCGCTATATCAGCCAACAGATCCAATACTCCTTGCTGGTCCGCGACGCCGAATACGAGCTCATTCCGATGGGTCTCGACCAGGGAGTGGGCGTGATGGCCTGGAGCCCGCTGGTCTTTGGCTTGCTTTCTGGCAAGGTCCGCCGCGACGCGCCTCCGCCCGCCGAAAGCCGCCTGGCCGCGCTCGGCGCGCCCATCGAAGTCAATTGGGAGCGCCTCTATCGCATCGTGGATGTCATGCTCGAAATCGCCGCCGCGCGCGGTGTCACTCCGGCCCAGGTGGCTCTGAACTGGGTTCGCGGTAAACCCTGCGTGGACACCGTGATCCTGGGTGCCCGTAACGAAGACCAGCTCCGTGACAACCTGGCCTCGGCCGCCTGGGATCTGAACGCCGGGGAGATGGCCCGCCTCGACGAAGCCAGCGCCGTCCCTGACCCGTATCCGTTCTGGCACCAGCAAAAGTGGGCCGGTGCCCGCAACCCGCGCGTGCCCGCGAAACGCCCGTAGGCGCTGTCCAGGCCTGTCTTGTTGTGGGGCAGGTTGGTAACCTGCGGACCGATTGCGGGGTGCCCTCTGGGCCGGGTCCCGCCGGGCGCCAGCCCGGCCGTATCATGGCCAGGCGAAGCCCTTCCCCTCTTCGTGATATGGTGATTGTGGAAAAATGCCCACCAATCCCATGATCGCGCGGCGCCGTGCGCGCCTAACCGCCGGGTTTGTGCCCCAGTTCGCCGCCGCAACACCGCCAGCCGAACCCCACGTCATCGCCGAAATCCGCTGGTTTCCCCTCCGCGAGCCGGTTTCGGGAAATCGATACGCCTTCGTGCGCGTCAAGACCGGTTCCGGGTTGACCGGATGGGGTGAGTGCGGCCAGGCCTCCGCGCAGGATACCAAGGCGCTGGAAAAGGATTGGGTCGGCCGCCCGGCCACGCTCTACGCCGCCATCGACGGGTCTACGCCGCTGGCCGGCGCTCTCGATATGGCGTTGCTCGACATACTCGGCAAGGCCTGCGGCGCGCCTATCTACCGCGTGTTGGGAGGGCCCACGCGCAACAAGGTTCGCGCTTTCTCGGGTTCCGGTGCCGCGCCCGGCTTTCAGGTTGCGTCCGTGCGCGTCCCCCAGCCTGCCGCGCGCAATCAGGGCCGGGCGTATCAGGACCAGGTGCGTGAGCTTCTGACGCAAGTAGGAGACGACCGGGATTTCGTGCTGGACGGTCGCGGCCGCCTGACGCCATCGGACGCCGCCTCGGTCGCGGCCACCATCGAGGGCAGCCACCCGCTATGGTTCGACGAGCCGTGCTCGGTCACCAATCTCGACGCCGTGCGCAAGATCTCGGCGGAGGCAGTCACCCCGTTGGGGTTCGGGCGCGGAATCGCCGACCCCGCGGTCTTTCAGACGCTGCTGCGGGAGGGCCTGGTCGACGTGGTGCGGCCGGATATTTCGGTGTTCGGCATCACCGGCGCGCGCCGCATAGCGGTGCTGGCGGAGACTTACTACGTGGCCATCGCGCCCCACCACGACGGCGGTCCGGTGGCTACCGCCGCGGCCCTGCACCTGGCCGCCAGCGTTCCGAATTTCTTCATCCAGCACGTGCCCTATCCGGCCGATGCCGCCGACCGCGCCATGCGCGCTGAGATTGTCTCCGCCCGTATCGAGACCGCACGAGACGGCTTTCTGGAGTTGCCGCGAGCGCCCGGCCTGGGCATCGATGTGAATGAACAGGCGCTGGAGAAATACCATGCTGCGTAGGAACTTTCTGGCGTTCAGCGCCGCCGGCGCGGCCTTGGCTGGGAAGGCCGCGGAGACCGAAACGCGGCGCGGCCTTGCCGATGGTTGCGGTTGTTCCTTCGCGCCCCAGGCGGCAACTGGCGCCTTCGACGCTCCCGCGTCCGGCCTGAAGATCACCGGCATGAAGGTCTTCGGCGTCTCGCTCACACCCACCTCAGACCGGCCCTACGTCTTCGTCAAGCTCGAAACCAATCAGGGCCTGGTAGGTTGGGGCGAGGGCACGCTCGAGGGCAAAGCCGGCGCGGCCTTGGCGTGCATCGAAGACTTCCGCGACTTCGTCATGGGCAGCGATCCCATGCAGGTGGAACATATCTGGCAATCCATGTACGTCCATAGCTTCTATCGCGCCGGCCCGGTGATCGGCTCCGCCATTTCCGCCATCGACCAGGCGCTCTGGGACATCCGCGGCAAGGCGCTGGGCGTGCCCGTGCATCGCCTGCTGGGCGGCCCTCTCGACCCGCGTGGAGTGCGCGGCTACTATCACGCCGATGGAGTCCGCACTCAGGAGGGCCTCGCCAAACTGCGCGAGACCGCCATCGCGCAGGGTGTCTCGTGCTTCAAGACCGGCTTGCCCGATACCTACGAGTGGATCGAAACGCGCAAGAAAATCGACGCCGCGGTGAAATCCATGCAATTGCTCCGCGAAGCGCTCGGCCCCGAAATCGACATCGCCGTCGATTTTCACGCCAAAACCAGCCCTTCGGTCGCTTCCATCCTGGTGAAGGAAGTCGAGCCGTTGAACCTGCTGTTCATCGAAGAGCCCTGTCCGCCCGAAAACGCCCAGGCCATGGCGAAGGTCGCCCGCCGCTCCACCACCCCCATTGCCACCGGCGAGCGCCTGGTGGCCACCTACGGCTGCCGCGAGCTGATCGAGATGGGAATCGTCGATATCTTGCAGACCGACATCAACCACGTCGGCGGCCTCACCGGCCTGTGGAAGGTGGCGCAAATGGCCTCGGTCTCGGGCATTTCGATGGCCCCGCATGCCTGCGAAGGCCCTATCGGCGGCCTCGCCACTCTGCAGGTGAACGCCGCCATGCCGAATTTTCTGGTGCAGGAAATCTGCGGCCAAATCCAGCCCGGCCCCAATGATAAGGTGTGGCAAGAGTGGCTAGGCTTCCCCGCCATGCGCATGGTGGACGGCCGCTTCCCACTTTCCCAAAAGCCCGGCCTGGGTTTCGACCTGTCCGAAGCAAGCTTGGCCAAGTATCCCTTCGCCGGCACCCGCCCCATGGCGCGAGTCTTCCACCAGGACGGCTCGGTGGCGGAGTGGTGAGGCGAAGCCGGCCTGCTTACGCGAGCCCAGCCCCTGCAACTGCGGCCTGATCTGCGAGTGTAGCTCGTGGATTTTGCGGATCGCCCCGGCGTCCCGTTGCGGCGCAGTTGGATCTGCCGGGGCGCCGGAACCCGCGCCAATTGCCTGGCTCACGTGCCGTAAGTATCCGACTCTGACGGCCCCGGGCGCGTCCCGTGCATCCCCTCTGCGCCGACGGGCCTACCCCTGTTCCGTGCCCCCGTTGGGATCGACCAGTTCGTGCGCGCGATGTTTCTCCGTGGCTCCGTCCACAGCTCTCCCTCTCTTAGCTTAGTGCATTCCTTCGGAGAATCCATAACGCCTTCGCGCCCACCCTCGCCTGGGAAATCCGGGACATCCAGGCGCTATAAGTGATCAGGTACTCGCCATGCACACGAGTCACACGGGTCGCGGCTGATGCCAGTCCCCGAAAGCGGCGCCGGCCCGCAGTTGACCGCTGACCGCTCCTACCCCAGATGCGCTTCCAGCCAGTCCAGCATTTGTCTCTGCCGATCGGCCTCGCCCAAGCGCACTTCCAGATTGACGTAGCGTACTCCGCGCGCGGCCGCCCGGCGCGACAGCGAGCCGTCGTCGGGAGCTCGCACATACTGCTCCAGAACCACGTTATAGGGGGACTTCGCCAGGACCTCGTAATCGGCCGCGTTGGTGCACAGGAAAAACGCGTGCGGATTGGCCGGCTCCTTCAGAGACATGCGCTCGGCAATCGGCTTCTCGCTGAGCACCGAATAGCCCGTGTTATTGTGCAGGGCCACCAGCAGACCGTCGTCGGGCGGAAGCATCGTGTGCAGCAGCTTCTCGCGGCCGCCGTCGAGCGCGTCCAGCGCCTGGTCCACTTCGGCGCGGCTCCAAGCAGGGTTGAGCGATCTCAGGCTGGCCGCCGCCCCGTAGCGCGAGAACATCCGGTTGGGGTCGATCTTCCCGTTCCCCACCGGCACGTCGCGGGTCTGGCTTTCAATGAAAAACGCCACCCCCTTGTGACTGGCAATGTGTTGCTCCAGCACTTCACGGGCGGTTTGCTCGTCGCCGTGGATCCATAGGTAGCGCCGCGCCGAACGGCCGTTGTACACGATCTGGAAGCGGGTTTCGGCCAGTTCGATTTCCTTCGGCCTGTACCAGGGCGTCCAACCAAACAGTGTTCCGCCCAAACCGGCGAACAGAAAATCGCGCCGCGTGGACGCGTTACCGCTGGTCATGACTCGAGTCCTTCCTCGCTTTGCTCGGGAGACTTCTTGTGCTTCGGCTTGCGCCGCTCCGATTTGGGCTGAATGGCGCGCGCGGCGGGTATGGGGCCGACCCGTTCACGGGCGATCGACTGGATTTCCTTGCCCAGATCAAAGGCTTTCTTCTTGCGCGCCAACGAGCCTCCGCACCGCCGCCACCAGCGCCGCCGGACCGAACGGCTTTTGCAGAAACGCCACCCGCCCCGGAGCGGCCGCCTCGAACGTCGTCATATCCATAGGATAGCCGCTGGCGGCCAGCACGCGCAGGTGCGGACTGGCCGTTAACATATCGATCGCCAGCTCCTCAGTGCCCATCCCAGACAGCGTGCCGTCCAGCACAACCACATCGAAGTGGCCCGGCGCGCTCTGTATTTGGCTCCACGCCGCCTCGGCGGTGGCTGCGTCCGCGACCAGAAAACCTTGCCGCTCGAGAAACACCGTCATCATCCTCAACAGTGACGGCTCGTCATCCACAATCAGCACCCGCTGCTGCCCCATATCCCACGCCCAGATCGCAGGATAGCGCAAATGCCGGGGGGATGTAACGGCCCGCGCCCCCACCGCCCGAGCCTCGTCGGGTACACTAAAATGTGGGTTCCCAAGCCGATCTTCAGTCCGCAGTCGACCGGTTGAACGCCGTCCGCCGGGAGATCTCGAAAATCATCGTAGGCCAGGATGACGTCGTGGAAGGCGTCCTGATCTGCCTTCTGGCGGGAGGTCACGTCCTGCTCGAAGGCGTGCCCGGCCTCGGCAAGACCACCCTCCTGCGCACCCTGGCCAAAACCCTCCACCTCAAGTACTCCCGCATCCAATTCACCCCCGACCTCATGCCCGCCGACATCGTGGGCAGCATGATCATCGACACCGACGAGCACGGCGGCAAGGGCCTCCGCTTCCAGGCCGGCCCCATCTTCGCCAACCTCGTGCTCGCCGACGAAATCAACCGCGCCACCCCCAAAACCCAGTCGGCCCTGCTCGAAGCCATGCAGGAACGCACTGTCACCAGCGGCACCACCACCCACGAGCTGGAGCGCCCCTTCCTGGTGATGGCCACCCAGAACCCCATCGAGATGGAGGGCACTTACCCGCTGCCCGAAGCCCAGCTCGATCGCTTCCTCATGAAGATCCTGGTCTCCTATCCCA
This sequence comes from Bryobacteraceae bacterium, assembly GCA_049509915.1. Lineage (GTDB taxonomy): Bacteria > Acidobacteriota > Terriglobia > Bryobacterales > Bryobacteraceae > JBEKYD01. Next base: position 39,835 of record JBEKZL010000018.1, read on the forward strand.
GCCGCGAGGAACTCAGCCGCATCGTGGAGCGCACCATTGCGCGCGAGGAACTCATTCCCGATGCCGTGCTGGACCGCGAAGAGATCCTCGATGTCCGCCAGGTCTGCCGCCGCGTCCTGGTCGCGCCCCACGTGCAGGATTACGCCATCCAACTGGTCATGGCTACCCAGCCGGAACAGGCCGAGGCGCACCCGCTCGCGCGCAAGTACGTGCGCTACGGCAGCTCACCCCGCGGCGCCCAGGCCCTGGTCGAGTGCGGCCGCGTGCTGGCCCTCATGCGTGGACGCTTCCACCTCGCCTCCGAAGATGTGCGCACCGTAGCCCCCGCCGTGCTCCGCCATCGCATCATTCTCAATTTCGACGCCCACGCCGACGCCCAAACCCCGGAGACCATCCTGAATGCCCTCATCCAGGACGTAACCGCCCAGGTTTCCGCCGCGTAGGAAAACTATGGCCGCCGAGCCGATGCTCAATCGGGAGTTCCTCGAAAAACTGGAGCGCCTCACCATCCTGTGGCAGAAGTCCTTCGCCGGCCTGGTCGGCGGTCATATCCTCTCGCGCCTGGCCGGCCCCGGCCAGGAGTTTCTCGACCACCGTAATTTTCATAACGGCGACGACCTCCGCGCCGTTAACTGGCGCGCCTACCTCCGCCTCGAAAAACTCTTTCTCAAAATGTTCCAGACCGAGCCCCGCGTCCCCCTTCGCATGCTGCTCGATACCAGCGACTCCATGCTCGCCTACGACGGTGCCAAGTTCGAATACGCCCGCCGCCTCGCCGCCGCCCTCTGCTACGTCGGCTTGGTCCGGCTGGACTCCATCGAGGTGCACGGTTTCACCCGCCGCATTTCCAAACGCCTGATTTCCAGTGGCGGCCGCCATCGCTTCCCCGGCGTCATGGACGCCATCGCCGCCATTCCCGCCGGCGGATCCACCGATTATCACGCTATGGCGCGCGATTTCATCGAATCCTACCCCCGCCGCGGCCTGGTGATAATCATCTCCGATTTCCTCGACGACCGCGGCTGCGAGCGCGCCCTCGAGTACCTTGCCGATTTCGGCCATGAGCTGATGCTGCTCCAGGTGTGGGCGCCCCAGGATCGCACCCCGCCCTGGCTCGGCGAACTCGAACTGCGCGACGCCGAAACCGGTGAGCGCCTCAAACTCGATTTCGACCAGATCGCCCGCACCCGCTACACTAGCGCCTTCGACGAATTCTCTCAAGCCATCCAAACCGTGGCCCTCCGCAGCGGCGGCCGCTATGCCGGCCTTTCCACCGACCAGCCGCTGGAGGAGGTAATCTTCGGCGAACTGATCCGCGCCCGAGGCATCGCATGAGGGGATCGCGCGTGCTTCAGCTTCGATGGCGCGCCAGTCGTGGAGCAGGCGCTTTCGCCTGCCCGCCGCGCGATCGGCCGGGGCCACGCGCACGGATCCGCCGCCAGGCCGGGGTTGAGCGGCGCATGTGTCCGTATGGGCAGGCGGAAGCGCCTGCTCCACAATGCAGCACGCCGGGCCTGCTTCACGGCTCGGACTCCGGAGGCTCCCGGTGTACTTTCTGAACCTGTCCCTGGCACAGTTCCTGACCGTGTTCGGATCGGTCGCGGCCGTCTCGGTGGCTCTATATCTTCTCGACCGTTCGCGCCGCCGTCAGGTGGTTTCCACCCTGCGCTTCTGGGTGGCGGCCGCCCAGCCCGCGGCCGCCGCGCGGCGTCGCCATCTGCAGCAGCCGTGGTCGCTCGCGCTGCAGTTGCTCGGCATGGCGCTGCTCCTGCTTGCGATCGCCCAATTGCGATTGGGCACGCCCGCCGCTGCCGGCCGCGACCACGTGCTGGTGCTCGACACCTCTGCCTGGATGGCCGCCCATTCCGGCAATCGAACCCTGATGGACGTGGCCCGTCTCCGTGCCATCCAATACCTCCGTTCTCTGCCGCGCCGCGACCGCGTCATGCTGGTCCGAGCCGACGCTCTGGCCACGCCGGCGACCTCTTTCGATCTCGACCGCGCCAACCTTGAGGCCGCCATCCGCGCCTCCCAGCCTTCTTTCACTGCCCTGCACCTGTCCCAAGCCCTCGCCTTCGCCCGGCATGTCCTCAGCCAGGACGGCCGCGGCGCTGGCGAAATCGCTTTCGCCGGCTCCAACCGCACCATCGATCCCAACCCTGGTGCAGTTCCTCCCGCCAACCTCCGCACCCTCCTGGTCCCCGACTCGCTCGACAACTGCGGTCTCCGCAAAATCGGACTGCGCCGCTCCGCCGCCGACCCCGAACAGTGGGAAATCTTCGTTTCGGCGCGCAACTATAATCCCGTCGGCAATCGCTCCGTCGTCGTCTCGGCCGATTTCGGTCCACCCCAGGCCCCCACCCGCGTGCCAGTGGGAAGCCGCCGCCTGGCCCTCGCCCCCGGCTCCGATGGCGAGGCCGATTTCACCTGGCGCACCGCCGCCGCCGGAATCCTGGGCGTCACCCTCACTCCCCACGACGCCTTTCCCCAGGACGACCACGTCGAGCTGGAACTGCCCGCCCAGCCGACTCTTGCGGTGACCGTGTATTCCACTCAGCCCGACCTGCTCCGGCCCGTCCTGTCCTCCCTGCCGCACGTAGTCGCCAGCTACCGCAAGCCCGAGGAGTATCGCGCCGCTGCCCCCGGCCTCGTGATCCTGGATCGGTTTGCTCCCGCCGAGCGCCCGAAAGCTGACTCGCTCTGGATCGATCCGCCCGCCGCCGGCTCCCCCGTCCCCATCCGCGGCCAGGTACAAAATGTCCCCTTTGTCCGCTGGGATCCCGACAATCCGCTCTCCGCCGGGATGCGTGCCACCGATTTCAATCTGGCCCACGCTTCGGTTTTTGAGCTCGCCCCAGGCGACGTGCGCATCGGTGAGCTGGAAGCCGGCCCCGTGGTAGTCGCGCGTCCCGGCAAGCCGAAAATCGCCGTGATCGGATTTCATCCAGCACTTACCGCCATGCGCTACACCCTGGCCACCCCGCTCCTGTTTGCCAACCTGGTCCGCTGGGTGTCGCCCGAGATCTTCCGCCACTCCGAATCGAGCGCCACCAGCGTGGGCGCCATCCAGCTCGTCCTCGACCAGTCCGCCCTGCCGCCCGCTCCCGAACAGGTCAGCGTCACCGCCGGCGACGGCAACCCAGTCCCCTTCACCCTCTCCGGCCGTTCCGTGGGTTTCTTCGCCCAGTCCCCCGGCAACCTGCGCGTGGTGGCCGGCGACCGCGAATACGATTACTCCCTGACCCTCCCCGAGCTGGCCGATACGCGCTGGACCCCGCCTTCCGCCGCGCGCCGCGGCTTGCCTCATTTTGCCACCGGGGCCGAAGCTGTGACCGACCTCTGGCCCTGGCTGGCCCTCTTGGGCGGCCTCTGCCTTCTGGCCGAGTATCTCCTCTTCGCCCGCTTCCGCCGCCGCCCCGGCCTGCGTCCCGTGCCGATTGCCGCCCGCTCCGCCTCTGTCCGCCCAGCCGAGGTGCGCCGATGACTCCGCGGTGCAATGTGGGGCAGCTTCGTACCCCAAGCCAAATAGCAAGCTCCGGAAGTTTGGTGCTCTCATGACTTTCGTCCGTCCCTGGCTTCTCCTCTTCGCCCTCGCCCCGCTCCTCTGGGCAGCCTGGGATTGGCGTAACTCCACCCGGCGTCCGAGCCTCGTGCTTAAGGCCGCTTCGCTCGCCGCCATCCTGCTGGCCCTGGCCGAGCCCACCCTCCGCGTGGTCGAGAGCAAGGTCGCCGTGGCCCTGCTGGCCGATACTTCCGCCAGCCTCACCCCCGCCGACCTGCGCACCGAATCGGTTCTCGCCGATATGCTCGACCACGCTCGCGGCCGCCACTCCCTGCGGGTCATCCCCTTCGCTCGTGGCACCCGCAACCCCACTCCCGCCGAGCACCCCACGCATGCATGGCAGTTGGAATATACCTCTGGCGCCGCCGGACGTGCCACCGACCTGGAATCCGCCATCCGCGATGGCGAGGCCGGCCTCCCGGCGGGATTGGTCCCTCGCCTCCTCCTGGTCTCCGACGGTAACGCCAACCTCGGCAGCGTCGCCCGCGCCATCTGGCAGGCCCAACAGTTGGGCATTCCCATCGATACCGTACCCCTCGCCGGCCGCCCCAAACCGCGGCTCCTTCTCGATTCGGTCGGTGTCCCCGGCCAGGTCTTCAGCGGCGAACGCTTCCCCCTGGAAATTACCCTGGAATCGCCCTCTTCCGCCGATGCCACCGTCGATCTCACCGCCGACGGGCGCACCATCGGCTCCAGCACGGTCTCCCTCGATCCCGGCGTTAACCACCTCCACCTCGATGCCAGCGTCAACTCCGCCGGCGCCATTGCCCTCGCCGGAACCATCGCAGCCGCGGGACTCGGCCAAGCCCGTTTCGAAAACGCCGTCACCCTTCGGGGACCCCGCGTGCTGGTGGTTTCGCGCGATCCCGCGCCAAGTGAAGCCCACCTCGCGCATATCCTGGAGGCCAACCAGTTCACCATCGATCGCGCCCCCGGGGGCGTCCCCGATAAGCTCGACGCCTACCAGCTTGTGGTCCTCAACAACTGGGACATGGAACAGATTCCGCCCGAGCGCAAAGACGCCCTCGAAACCTATGTGAAGCGCGGTGGTGGCCTGCTCTGGATCGCCGGCGAGCACAACGTCTATGTCGATAAGCAGGGGCGCGAAGAAGATCCGCTGGAACGCACCCTGCCCGCCCGCCTCTCCCCGCCCCGCTCCCCCGAAGGCACCGCCGTCGTACTCATCATCGACAAGTCTTCTTCCATGGAGGGACGCAAGATCGAGCTGGCCCGCCTGGCCGCCATCGGCGTCGTCGAAAACCTCCGCCCCATCGATTCAGTCGGCGTGCTCATTTTCGATAATTCCTTCGAATGGGCCGTTCCCATCCGCAAGGCTGAAGACCGCGCCTCCATCAAACGCCTCATCTCCGGCATCACCCCCGATGGTGGCACCCAAATCGCCCCCGCCCTCACCGAGGCCTACCGGAAGGTTATGCCGGTCGGCGCCGCCTATAAGCACATCGTCCTCCTCACCGACGGAATTTCCGAAGAGGGCGACAGCCTCACCCTCTCCAAACAGGCCCTTTCCAACCACGTCACCATTTCCACCGTGGGCCTGGGCCAGGACGTCAATCGCGCCTTCCTCGAGCGCGTCGCCGCCAGCGCCGATGGCAAATCTTATTTCCTCAA
>JBEKZL010000180.1:0-22439 GCA_049509915.1 Bryobacteraceae bacterium
TTTGGGGCGCAGAAGCTTTGAAAAAACAAGTTTGAGCCACAGATGAACACAGATGAACGCAGATAGAGCCGATCTAAGGGTCCGCTTCACGGGAGGTCGTTGCGGCGAAAAAAGAATCTTCGCAGCCTCGAAGCGGTACTCGCCTTCGACCGTCTCACGTCGGCGATCACCACCGCCAGCATATTCTTGTGCACATCGATTCCCGCTATTCTATAAGGCATGTTCCCGCGCTCAAGCGCGCACGCTCCGGATCAGACAGACCAGCGGCCTCAACGCATCCACTGCGCAAACGACCTCGCGTTCCGCCACTTAATAGTGTCCCTCGGCTCTGGTCCATTTTCATGAGCTTGCGAGGGCCGAAGCCCCTGCAACGGCAGACGACGAGAAACGATGGCCTGCCCCATGGCTCGGTCCACCCGCCCGACGACGGCACCGTCACAGGGCGGTTTCTCCTCTTCACCGTTCTGCTGATCATATACGGATCGCTTTTCCCGTTCCACTTCGGCGCCCGTGCCGAGATGCCGGACCCGTTTTGGACACTGACCCACAACTGGCCGGCCATCAACCCTTTTTTTTACCGGGACGTGGTCGTCAATGTGTTGCTTTACATGCCGCTCGGCGTGTTGGCGTTCGTGTGGCTGAGGGGCAAACTAGCGCCGCTCGAGGCTGCCGTTCTCGGCCTTGCCGGCGGTGCGCTGCTATCTGGCTCGATGGAATTCCTGCAAGGGTTCGACCGGCCGCGCGAGCCTTCGCCCAGCGACCTCATCACCAACATCCTCGGCACGGCGGCCGGAATCCTATTGGCGCGAACCTACGAGAATGCGCTGGCGCGCTTCGGCCGGCACCAGGCGCTGAAGGCCGCGCTTCGGCCCAGCGGCGCTTGGCTCCTGCTGCTGTTTTGGGCCGCCGCCCAAACCAGTCCGTTTTTTCCCAGCCTGGGCCTCTACGCGTTTCGTATCAAACTGACGACGCTCTCGAACCTCGAAGCGTTTCACTGGAGGGACGCGCCCCTGATTGCCGTCGACTGCCTTGCCGTGGGCTGCCTGCTCGAAGCGGTGGCCGGCGCGCGAGCGACGCGGCGCCTGCTACCGGTCCTCCTGCTTCTGATTCCCGCCAGGATTTTGATCCAGGACCGCAGCTTTCAGCTCGCGGAGATTCTGGGTGCGGCGTGTGCCTGGCTGGCATGGCGATCCGGTTTCGGGCGCAACCCTGGCCGAAATTTGCTGCTGGCATGGCTCAGCGTGGCGGCTTTAGTCGTTCGCGGTCTGGCGCCGTATCATTTCCGCGCCGTAGCCGGGCCGTTTTCCTGGATGCCGTTCGGCGCCACCCTCAGTTACGAATACGCCAGCGCGATGCAGCCGATTCTCCAAAAGGGGTTTTCTTACGGTGCGAGTATCTGGCTGTTCTGGGCGGCCGGACGCCGGCGTCTGGCGCCAACCATTGGCATCGCGGCGCTGCTGGCGGCGATCGAATACGCGCAGCGTTATCTGCCCGGCCGAACCGCCGAAATCACAGACCCCGTTTACGCCCTGCTGCTGGCCATGATGCTGCGATGGTTGGATACGGTCGCGGCGCGGCGGCGGGAACAAGAGTTTGAGCCACCGATGAACACCGATGAACACCGATAGATTCGATTTCTTGATCGGTATTTATCGGCGTTCATCGGTGGCTATATCTCTTTCTGCTTTAATCGAGATCGAAATCCCTCAGCGGCGGAGGAGCGTCGGGATTTTCCTTGGCACGCTGGAACAGTTCGTCGAATTTCTTCTCCAGTACCTTGCCGTGCTGGCGTTCCGCCTCCACCTGTTTGCGGAATACCTCGTCGCGGCGCGCGCCTTCGCCCTTCAACTTGGCCACCTCGGCGGCCAGGTCGGAGATAGCCGGCGGCTTTACCGCAACCGTGTGGGCGATGACCGCGCGCGTTTCGGGGTCGATTTTCAGCTTCGCCTCGCAGCACGGGCACGCCACCTCGAACATCGCGTTCGCTTTCACTTTCGCCATATTTCCATCCTAGCCCATGTGTGCGGTTTCGCAGTTCTCTGCGACCGCTCCTCGCGGTCGCGGTACCAGGGGCTTCGGTCAGGCCCGAACGCAGACGGTTGTTAAAGAAGGAATTCAGGGGAGCTAAACGAGGGATTCGAGTAGCGAGGTGAGTGCAAGCGTGGTTTTGGGGAGGGCAACCGTCTTTCTTCGGGCCTGATCTTTGCGTCTCACGAGCGCTTCATTTGCAATTGTTTTTCCAAACGCTAACTGGCCTGAAATCAATAAACGCAAACATGGTGGTGGTGGTGGTGTCGTGCAACTTGGCACCAACGTGTACATGCCGTGTTTCCATATGCAACGATTGCAGCAGCGACCGCGATGCTATAGTGTCGATTGTGAGTCCGCAAGCCGAGTCGGTCCTGGAATTGTTTCGATCCACGGGAGCTTACCTTGAAGGCCATTTTCGCCTCACCAGCGGATTGCACAGCGCCGAATATCTGCAATGCGCGCTGGTGCTGCAACATCCGCCCGCGGCGGAAAAACTTGCCAGGCTGCTGGCCGAGGAGTTGCGCGGCCTGGTCGGGGGCCTGGTGATCGGCCCGATCGAGTTGGTGGTTTCCCCTGCCTTGGGCGGCCTCATCATCGGGCATGAAGTGGCGCGCGCGCTGGGAACGCGCTTCCTTTTCACGGAACGCGATGCGGCCACCGGGAAGATGGCGCTGCGGAGGGGATTTTCGATCTCGCCGGGAGAGCGGGCCGTGGTGGTGGAAGACGTAATCACCACCGGCGGCAGCACGTGCGACACCATCGAGGTGCTTAGCCAGTGCGGCGCCAAGGTGCTGGCGGCCGGCTCCATCATCGACCGTTCGGGCGGGCGTGCCAACGTGGGCGTTCCGCGTGCCGCCCTGGCTACTCTGCAGGTAGCCGCGCACTATCCGCAAGACTGTCCCCTGTGCCACCGCGGTATACCTGTGGTGAAGCCCGGTTCGCGGCCAAATTGATATTGCGATGCGCCGCATTCTGATCCGCCTCGCCTACGATGGCGGCGGATTTCACGGCTGGCAGGTGCAGCCCGGGCTGCCGACAATTCAAGGAACGCTGGAGGAGATCCTCTCGGACATGGAAGGCCGGCCAGTCGAGGTCTCCGGTTCGGGACGCACCGACGCCGGCGTACACGCGCTGGAGCAGGTGGCCGCATTCAGCCTCGAGAATCCCATTCCGCTGCCTAATCTGGAACGCGCCGTCAACCGCCTGCTGCCGCCCTCGATCCGCATTCTTTCCGCAGTGGAAACGGCGCCCGGGTTTCATCCGCGTTTCGACGCCCAGGCCAAGAGCTACGAATACCGCATCGCGCGCGGCCCCGTATGCAGCCCCTTCGAATGGCCCTACGTACACCAATATCCTTATCCGCTGGACGAGGCAAGAATGGCGCGACTGGCCGCGGTTTTCACCGGCGAGCACGATTTCTCGGCTTTCGCGGCCGCCGACGACCGCGACGCGTTCGGGCGCTCGAAGGTCCGCACGATTTTCTCCTCGGTGCTGGAACGCGCTCCCGGCCGCCTCACCTACCGCGTCCGGGGCAGCGGATTTCTGAAACACATGGTGCGCAACCTGGTGGGCACTCTCATCGAAGCCGGCCGCGGCAATCTGGACGCGGAGGCGTTTCCCACCCGCTCCGGCCCGACCGCGCCCGCCAAAGGACTCTTCCTGGTTTCGGTGGAATATCCGCCGGCGGCGGCTAGCCGGCGGACCGCCAACAGCGGGTACAATGAGCTTGAAGACGATGAATAAACTTATCGGTAGCCTGCTGGTTCTATCGGCCGTATTCTGCCTGATCCTGCGGGCCGACCAACCCAAGAGCGACGACGTGATCGACGATCAGATTGCCATCAAGCTGACTTCCGACCCGATCGTCAAAGGCGGCAGCATTAAGGTGGACTCGCAACAAGGCGTGGTCACCCTCAGCGGAGCCGTGGGCACGAAAAAGCAGAAGGACCGCGCGGCGTCCATCGCCAAGAAAGTGAAGGGCGTCAAGCAGGTCCAAAACGACCTGGTGGTGGAGAAGACCCTGAACCAATGACGCGCGCGGCGGCCGGTTGCCTGGCGGCAGGTACGCTGGCGGCGGCTCTCTGGGGCCAGGATTTCGCCCTGTTCCACATCGATCTGGTCGCCAAAGGCCACGTCTTCACGCAGGGACCCGCATGGTCCAGGCAGGGATTCCTGATTTTCAGCGATACGCCTTCCGACCAGTTGCTGCGATGGACGCCCGGCCGCGAACCGGTGGTGTTCCGGGAGGACGCGCACGGTCCCTGCGGCAACGCCTTCGACTCTGAGGGCCGGTTGTATACCTGCGAATCCCGCGCCCGCCGTGTCACCCGCACCGAGAAAGACGGCGCCGTCACAGTCGTGGCCGAGCGCTGGGAAGGCAAACGGCTCAACGCGCCGGCCCAGATCGCGATCTCGCGGAACGATCGCGTTTACTTCACCGACCCGGCCTTCTCCAGCCAGTCGGAGCACCGCGAACTGGATTTCTACGGCGTATACCATCTGCCGCCGCACGGACCCATGAAGCTCCTGGCCCGCCTTTCCACCCGCCCCACCGGCATCGCGCTCTCTCCCAACGGCCGCGTACTCTATGTGGCTAATGCCGACGAACGGACGGTGACGGCATACGAGCTGGACCGCGCCGGCGACGTCACCGGACAGAGGGTTCTGGTCTCCGGCATCGATGGCGTGCCCGGCGGCATGAGCACCGATGAGAAGGGCAACCTGTACCTGGCGGCCAGGGGAGTGGCTGTCTACAGCCCCGAAGGCAAACTGCTGCACACCATTCCGACCCACGAGGGGGCGTCCAACTGCGCCTTTGGCGAGGCCGACGGGAAGTCGCTGTTCATCACCGCGCGCACCAATGTTTACCGCGTCCGCACGGACGCGAAGCCGGAGAACTGAATTGGCGCAGGCTAGAGATAACCGCCGCTACCCCAAACGCCCCATGGTGGGCGTGGGCGCCATTCTGATTCGCGGCGACCGCATCCTGATGGCGCGGCGCGGCAAGATCCCGTTGAAAGGCTGGTGGTCGCTGCCCGGCGGCGCGCTCGAAACCGGCGAATTGTTGGAAGAAGGCATACGCCGCGAAGTGCGCGAGGAAACGGGCCTGGAAGTGAAGCCTGTGCGCATGTTCCAGATCTTCGAGCGGATCATGCGCGACTCGGCCGGCGCGGTGGAATACCATTATGTACTGGTGGACTACCTGTGCCGCATCGTGGGCGGAACCCTGCAGGCCGGCGACGACGTAGCCGAGGTGGCGTGGGTCCGCCGCCGCGACCTCGCCGCTCTCGAAATCACCGAAGGCACGCTGGGAGTCATCGAGAGCGCCTTCAGAAGGCGGCGACCTAAGCGCGCCTAGTGTAAGTGGCGACCGCTGAAAAACGTGGCGGAATGAGCCATATCTCAGAGAAACAGGCCCACATCGAGACGAAAGAACTCCGCCAGCCTCTTGGCCTGTTCCTTGGCGATGCCGCGCTTTCCCGACAGGATCTCCGAAACGCGGCTTTTCGAACCCACTACCGGCCAGAGGTCTTTGGCCGTAAGGCCGCGCTGATCGAGCAGGAAAGCCAGCAATTCGTGCGGCGCCGAACGGGGAATCGGGTACGCCTTCTCTTCGAAAGCGGCAATCAAGCCGGCCAGCAATTCCAGAAGCGCATCTTCCTCCGGTGACAGGTTCCGCTCGCCTTTCGACATCAGCGATTCGACAATGGCGAGCGCTCGCTCATTCTCTTCCTCGGTCTTGATCACCCGGGGAACGGTTCGCGCCAGAAGCCTGCCATAGCGACTTAAATCGAGATTCCCAACTGTCGTGCTCATGATTTCCATTCCCCCTCGTCGTACTCCCCATGGGTAAGGATATGCTTGATGTAGACGATCTGGCGGGAGTAATGAATAAACGCAATCAACCGATACTTGTTTCCACCCACGTTAAATACCGTCAGGCCGCTCACGGAATCGACTGACGGGAAATCAGCCTTCGTCGCACTCGGGTTGCGCCAGTCCGCCCCTTGGACGGCGTTGACCCAGTGCCTCAGCGGCTCGGCCGCTCGCGGAAATCTGGCGCCGAACTCGCGGATCCGCCGCTTGCTAACGATCCGCACACACCCAGGTTCCCATATATGGAACCATGCGTCAAGGCCATGTAAGGCCGGGCAACGTTCTATGCTGGAATTTCGACATGCAGACTAGCGCCAATCTTCTCGAATTCGAAACCCTCCGCCAACTGCTCTCCCGCTTCGTCGCCAGCCCTCTGGGAGCGGAGGAATTGGCTGCCCTGGAGCCGCACGCCGATCGCGCCCTTCTGGAAGCCGCCCTGGCCGAAGCCGGGGAAGCGATTCAATACCAGCGCACCTCGATCCGCTTGCAATTTGGCGGCTTGCCGGACGTGACCGGAGCGGTTCACAAGCTGCACATCGAGGGCGCCGCCCTGGAAGCGCGCGAGATCTCCGACCTCTACTCCCTGCTGGACCGCGCCGCCGACGCCAAATCCCTCTTGCTGGCGGCGGCCGAACGGTTTCCACGCCTCGCCGCGCGGGCCCAGACGATCGGCGATTTTCGTCTTCTGCTGCGCGAGCTGAGCGGCAAAATCCTGCCCGACGGCAGCGTCGCCGACAGCGCCAGCGTCGCCTTGGCCCGCATCCGCCGCGAGAAAGAACGCCAGAAAAAGGCCATCCAGGAGTCCCTGGAACGCTTCCTCAGAGCCCACCGCGAGGAAGGTCTGTTGCAGGAGGAGTTCATCACCATCCGCAACGAACGCTACGTGGTTCCGATCGTCAGCGGACAGCGGCGCAAGCTGGATGGGGTGATTCACGGTGCCAGTTCCAGCGGCCATACGCTGTTCGTCGAGCCGCTCGAAACCATCGAGCTGAATAACGACCTGGTGCGCCTGGACGAGGAGGAATCCCGGGAAGTGCAGCGCATTCTGCGCGAGCTCACCGACCACCTGCGCGGCCACGCCGATTCCATTCGCCAGACCCGCGCCACCATGGGCGCGCTGGAGCTGATTTTCGCCAAAGCACGCTTTGCGGTGGAGTTCGATTGCGTCATCCCCCGCTTCGGCGCCCGCCTCGCCCTGCGCGACGCCCGCCATCCGCTGCTCGAGGACGTGCTCCGTAGGCGCGCCGCCCACGCCGTGCCGATCTCGCTCGAACTGACGCGCGAATCGGGTACGCTGCTCATCAGCGGGCCTAATACCGGCGGCAAGACCGTCACCCTGAAAACCATCGGCCTGCTCAGCCTGATGGCGCAAGCCGGCCTGCCGGTGCCCGCCGCCGAAGCTGAGTTCCCGCTGTTCGACCGGGTGTTGGCCGACATCGGCGATTATCAATCCATCCAGGAAAGCCTGAGCACTTTTTCCGCCCACATGTCGCGTATTCGCGAAATGGCGCTGGACGTGACGGCCGAATCGCTGGTGCTGCTCGACGAACTGGGCTCGGCTACCGACCCGGAAGAGGGCGGCGCGCTGGGAGTCGCCATCGTGGAGCACTTCCGCGCGGCCGGGGCGTTTACCGTAGTTTCCACCCATCTGCTGGCGCTCAAAATTTACGCCGCCGGCACGGCAGGGGTGGTTAACGGCTCGGTGGGCTTCGACGAGGAAACCTTCGCGCCCACCTTTCGCCTGCGGCTGGGCCTGCCGGGCAAATCGGCGGGCCTGGAAATCGCCACCCGCCTGGGCCTGCCCGAAGACATCATGCGGCGCGCCCGCGCGTCTCTGAGCGATCGGGAGCGCGACGTGACCCGCTTCCTGGGCGAGCTCGAAAGGCGGATCGAAACCACCCACGCGCTGGAGCAATCGCTGAGAGGGAAGCTCGGCGACCTGGAGCGCCGCGAGAAGGAACTGGAACGCGAGTGGGAAAAGCGCGAGACCGCCAAGCTCAAAGAGCTAGAGCGGCGCACCGACCAGGCCCTGGCGCGCTTCGAGGAGCAGGCCCAGGATACCATCGGCAAGATTGCCCAGGGCACCGACCGCCGCAAGGCCGAGCAGGAAGCCCAGCGCCGCGTCTCGAAAACCAAGCGCGAGCTGCGCGAAGATTTCGCCGCCACGGTATTGAATACCGAAGACGACGCGCGCCAGGGAAACCTCGCCCCGCCGAAGGTTCAGGAAGGCGTGCGCGTCCGCCTGCGCGACGTGCGCGAGCCGGCGCGGGTCCGCCGCCTGCTATCGAACGGCCGCATCGAGGTGGAAGCCGGCTTTCTGAAGCTGCAGGTATCGATCGACGACGTGCTGGAGGTATTGCCGGAAGCCGCGGCGCCGGCCTCCAAGCTGCCTCGCAACGTGACCTTCCGCCCGGCGCCCGAGCTGGCCCCGGTGCACCAGGAAATCAACGTAATCGGCCAGCATGCCGAAGAAGCCCGCGACCTGGTGGATGAATTCCTGGACCGCGCCGTCATGGCGACCGCCTCGCGCGTCCGCATCGTCCACGGCTACGGCATGGGCGTGCTGCGCAAAACCATTCACGAACTGCTCAGTCATCACCCGCATGTGAATAAGTTCTATGCCGCTCCCCAGCAGGAAGGCGGCGCCGGGGCCACCATCGTGGAATTGCGGGAGTAGGCCGCCGAGACTTGTAATTATGCATTCGTAATGCATAATTGCACGGTGGCCGGGGCAGCGGAGGCAGCGACCGGCGGTGCCGGTCAGGTCGGGTTGTCTCGCGGTTTCGACGCTGGTAGACTACCCCGTGAGGGTCCCATGACTGCGATCGATACCGTGCTCGAGTTTCTCGAACGCATTAACCGTCGCGATGCGGACAAACTGGCGGAGTTGATGGCGGAAGACCATGTGTTCATCGATTCGCTGGGCCAGGCGGTTCGTGGGCGAGAGAAAATGCGCGCTGGCTGGCGAGGCTACTATGCCTTTTGCCCGGACTATTGGGTCTCGCACGAAGAGATCTTCCCAAACGGGAACCATGTCGCCGTGTTCGGCGCGGCGGGCGGAACCATAGCAGCAAACGGCAGACTCGAACCGGAGAACAAGTGGCGGACTCCGGCGGCCTGGCTGGCGGTAGTGGAGGACGGCTTGGTGAAAGAGTGGCGAGTGTACGCCGACATCAAGCCGGTGTACGACATTGTGGCAAGACTCAAACTCAATCCGGCGGGATAGCTGCTTCCGCGGCTCCCTCAGTCGATCAACCCATTACGCACGGCAAATCTCACCAGCTCGTTGATGCTGTGTACGTTGAGTTTCTCCATGATTCGGCCCCGGTGCGCCTCCACGGTGTAGACACTCAGGTTCAGCGTGGTGGCGATTTCTTTATTAGTCTTGCCTTCGGCTAACATCTGCAGCACTTCGCGCTCCCGGCTGGTCAGCAGGTCGATCGGGTTCGTAACATGCTTTCGGTAGTCGTCGAGGACGGCGCTCGAAACCGCCGGGCTGAGGTAGCCGTCCCCGCCCGCCACGGCGCGAACGGCGGCCATCAGGTCGTGGGCGGGCGAATCCTTCAGCAGGTAGCCGCGGGCGCCGGCGCGCAGTATCTCCCGCACGTAGACCGAGTCTTTGTGCATGCTCAGCGCCAACACGCGGGTGTGCGGCGCGGACGCGGCCAGGCGGCGGGTGGCTTCGATGCCATTGAGCTCCGGCATGGCCACGTCCATCACCACCACGTCGGGCTTGATCTTCTCGGCCAGTTCGACCGCTTCGCGCCCATTGGCCGCCTCGCCCGCAATCTCCATATCGGGCTGCTCGGCCAGGATCATCTTAAATCCCTGGCGGACTACGGCGTGATCGTCAGCGAGGAGAATCCGGATGCGTTTCATGCGGCGATTCGGGTCGCAGGGGAACCCGAACCTCAATTAGAACACCCTCTCCTGGACGCGAGCGAATGGACACGCCGCCGCCGGCGCTGCGGGCCCGCGCGCGCATGCCGATCAGGCCCATCCCGCCGCTATGGGGCTCCGCGGGAAGGCCCTGGCCGTTGTCTTCGATGGCCAGGCGGACTTCCCCGCCCTGCCGGTCCATGCGGATGGCGACGCGAGTCGCCGCCGAATGGCGGGCCACGTTAGTGAGCGCCTCCTGGGCGATGCGGAACAGGTGAGTTTCGGTTTCCTCGGCCAGACGGCCGAGCTGCCCGGGTTCCACCGCCACTTCGATACCCGTTCGGGCGGCGAAACCCTCCACCAGCCAACGCAGGCCGGCCTCCAATCCGAAATCGTCGAGGATGGTGGGGCGCAGCAGTTGCGACATCTGGCGCACGTTGCCGATGGCCTCGTCTACCAGCCTGCCGCAGTCTTCCAGCCGGTCGGAGCGGACATTGTCTTTTCCGCTCAGCGCCGCCAGATTGGCCTTGACGGCGGTCAGCGATTGTCCGAGTTCGTCGTGCAGTTCGTGCGAAAAGCGCTGAGCGGTGGCTTCCTGCGCTTCCATCATTTGCCAGGAGACGCGCGCCAGTTCCGCCGATTGCGCCTCCAACCCGCGAATCAGCCCCCCGGCCATGCGCACCGTGACCGCAGCGAACACCAGCGCCAGCAGCACGCTGGCCGCGGTGAAAATCACCGTGGTGGAAACCAGCCGCGCCGAGCGTTGGTCGATTTCGGCCTGCGCCGCGCCGGCCTTGCGGTACTCGGCTTCCACCAGCCGCGCCACCACCGAAAGAAAGGCTTCATGGTCGCGGAACAGCTCCGCCGGCGCGAACGTCTCCGGCGCGTCTTCGGCCAAAATGCGGCGCGCTTCTCCGGAGAACTCGAGCGAGGATTGCTTGAGGCGCTGCCAGAGTGCGCCTTCGGCCGTCCTGGACCCTTCCGCGGAGATGCGGTCGATGTCCCGATCGGCCGCGTCGAGCTGACTGAGAATCCGCTCGAAATCGACCGAATCCGGGTCGCGCGCCAAAACCGCGAACACGTCGCTCAGGCTGGTCTGCTGGCGCTCTAATTCATCGATCAGATGGGCGGTGACGGATTGCTCCTCGGCCAGGCTCGCGGCGCCCGTTTGAATAGAGTGAATATTGCGCGCGCCCACCGTGGCGGCGGCCAACAGCAGCAGGATTACCAGCGCGAAACCCGCAATCAGGGTCACGAAAACGTTGCGGTGGGTGATCTCGCGCGCCGGCATCCCAACGATTCAAGGGTAACAAAGACGACCCGCGCCGCATTGCGGACGGAAAACATCTCGGTGATTCAGATAGAATCGATACAAGAGACGCGTGTGGATAATGATTATGAGCCGGCCACCAAAGCCGATATCGCGGGCGTCAAACAGGAGGTCGCGATGCACGGCTCCGAGGTACATCGCGGCTACGAGTGCCTGATGGAGCGTATTGCCGAATTCGAGGCGAAGCTGCTGAAGGCATTCCGCACCTGCACCAGGCTGAACGAAAAACGGCTCGCCGAGACAGACGTGGAAAAACGGCTCAACATGCCGCCAGCCGCATAGATTCCCGCCTCCATTCCTAACAAACCTTAACCGCCAATGCCCCGAATTCGTGGGCTTCAATAGCCTGTCGAGGCTATCGGAAGTTTTGGCCGCTTACCGCAAGATGGAATTGTGAGCGGGCGGTAAGGCCCGCCGGGAGAAAAAGAAAATGAAAAAGACGCTGACCACCCTTTCACTGGCACTCGCCATGGTGCCGTTCACTTTCGCCGCGCAGAGCAATCCGCCCGCCGCCGGCAGCACGCCCACCACCGCGAGCACGGCCAAGCCGGCCGCCGCCAAGACCAAAAAGCATACCAAGCCGGTGAGCAAGAAGAACTCGACCGCCGCGCCGGCCGCGCCAAAGAGCGGCACCACCGCCGGCGGCACTTCGAAGTAAGTTCCAACCAAGCTCGGAGGAAAAGGGGGGCAGCGAAAGCTGCCCCTTTTTTTGGTGTGCCGAGCATGTTCGACAGCTCGGGGGTGAAAGTCTACAACCTGATGGAGGTGAAGTAGTAGCGAAGCACAAGGGCGTCATCGTGCTGCAAGCGTGGAGCAAACGTACGAGCCGATGTACAGCGGGTGGAAATCCCGAAGCCGGACGGAGGGTGCGAAAGCTTGGCAGCCCGACGGTGCTGGACCGATTCGTCCAGCAAGCGGTGCTGGAGGTTTTGCAAGGCGGGTGGGACCGGACGTTTTCCAATCACAGCTACGGGTTTCGGCCCGGACGCTCGGCGCATCAGGCGGTGGCACAGGCGCAGCAGTATATCGGGATTCCGAACTTGACTGGCGGCCGATAGCTCAACCCGCGCACCGCCCGGTACGGACCCGTACGCCGAGTGGCGTGACAGGGAAGGCGGGCGACCGCCTACCAATGTCGATTCAATACGACAGGTCGGGAGGCTTGTCCCACTACGATCTACTTGTTTCCCCAGCTATAGCCGACCCATACCGTTTCTTCCGTCACGAAGGAGGTACCGAACTGCGTCAGATTGTTTACCCAGTGCGCCTTGAACTGCGGCTCGATATACATATGATCGGTAACGTAAATCATCACGCCGGCGCCGAAGTTCGCCGCAAAGTGGTTGGAGCTTCCGGCGTATTCGGAGTAGCTCTGGGTGCCGGTGAGCGCGGTGGTGGAAGACGAGGCCTCGTAGAACTTCAGATTGTCTCCACCGATGCCGCCGAAAATGCGCAAAGCGGCGCGCTTGCTGCTGACCGGCTGGTAAACCGCATCAAAATCGTAAAACGTGGTACGCGCTTGGATGGTGTAGCCGGGGTATTCCGCGCCGACGGCCGGAATATTCACGTAAGTCTGTTTCGAGGGCTGCGTGGTGAAATCAAGCCCGAAACCGAGATTGTGCTTCAACAGCACAGTGCCGCCGAATCCCAGCATGAAGCTGTTCAGGCTGCTGGGTAGAACCGGTGTGGTACAGGGGTTGCTCGAGGTGCAAGTTTGGAGGGCGTTCTCACCGAGTTGATTGCCTTCGATGGCAGCGCTGGAAGCTTTAGCTTGGGCGGCGCCAAAGCCCATGTTGATGTCGAACTGGCTTTGCGCGTAGGCAACGGGAAAAAGGGAAAGCAGCAGGGAAAGCGGAAGGTAACGGCAAATTCGTCTCACGTTCGGATTCTCCTCTAGATCTTGCGAGATGCGCGCACGACTTCTATTATCGCGTACAGTACCGGACTCGGATGCCGGAAATATCGTGCATCTTCAACACTTACGACGCGGAATCCGGAGCCGTGGTTTCACGCCGACTGTTGGCGACCGCACATCGGGCCAGAGGCGGGAAGGCTATCCGAACTCCTGATCTCGGCGCAGTATCTTCGGGCGGCCAAACAAAATGAGCTGAGCCATTTTGCCGCGGGGGCCCTCGGTTTGTGGGGCAGGCCCTCGGCCTGCGGCGGCCTCCCAGGCCGCCCCGCCGCAGCGCACCAGCCTAACGCGATCCTGAAGGTAGCGCGCAATTTTCCGTAAGGTGGATCAGTCCGGCCGGGGGGCCTGTCCCACCTGGAAGGCGTCAGTACCTCTTCAGCTCCCTGAGCAGGGTATCGAGGCCGTTGCGGCGATACAGGTTGGTGAGGCGTTCTTCTTCGGCCGATGGAGGCAGCACGTCGCGGAGCGTGCCGCTGTCCAACAGTATTTCAAAATCCCGGCGCGCCGGAACCCAGACCTTGCCGCTCGAGAATTGCACCTGGCTGACGAAGCCCCGCGCACCGCCAATGGCGACCGGCTGATTGTTACGGCGGAATTCGAGCGAAGTTTCCTCGGTGTCGCCGGCCGTCTGGCCGGGGGCGATGCCCTCCGGCACGGATACCGGCAGCTTGGCCGCCACGTATTCGTGCCCATTGGCATCCTTCACAAGCCAGCGGACCTCCACGTAGCGGACCGGTTCCTTCGAGCGGTTGCGTACCTGAATGCGCGGCTGGCGAGCCTGGTTGAAGGCCACTTGCGCGCGGCCTTCGACGGGCTCGACGGGAGAATCGGGAAACTCGAGGAAGGCAAACTGTTCGACACGTTCCGGGCCGAGCGCGGCGGAGGTGACAGCCTGGCCGCGCGACACGCGCACATCGAGTTGCGGGCGTGCCGCCTGGCGCGCCAGGCTGGTCAAAACTTCCCGCCGCAGCGCTTCGGGGCCGCCCCGCTCCAGCACGCTTTTGAAATACAGGCGGTCGCGGCTGGCTTCCATTTCCGCCGCCGTCAGAGTGCGCTGGGAACCCAAACGGTTGGGTCCATAAAAGGCCAGGCTCTGAAACAACACGCCGTCCAGGGTGACTTCCACCAGCGGGCCGGCGGCGGGTTGCGAAGGCCGCATCAACTGCATATCGATATGCACCGGGAAGGATTCGCCGGTGGGAACATTCAGGCTGGTGAGTGAAACCGAACCCTTGCCGCCCAGCGCCGCTTCCTGCGAAACCACCCGCAATACCAGGCCGCGGATGCCGTCGGTGCCGATATTGCGCAAGGTAAGGGCTAAATGCAGGTCGATGGCCAGGGCTGCGCCGCGCGCGCTGGCGTGAGACTCGTCGGTGGACTTCAGCAGCGCCACCGGGGAATCGCGGGGAAAGTCGATATTGATGGAACCGGCCGGCAGCGGCCCGTCCTGGGCGAACGATGAAAGCGCGCCGGCCAGCCCCAAAGCGATTGGGAGCACGGTCTTCGCCGCGATTTTCCAGTTGCTAATCGACATCGACTTGATTCACCGTCACGTAGTTGGCATCCACGTAGCGGGCCTCCACGGATCCCTGGGCGCCGGCCGTATAGGTCACACTCTCGCCACTGCGGTTCAGCAGGCCCATCGCCTGTCCCCCCCGCGTGAGGCGAACGCCTCCCGCCGTCGTTTCCACCACGACTCCGCCCGGCGGCGGCAGAACGGGTATAGGCCGTTCGATCCATACCGACGCCAGCGCCAGCGCCAACGCCGCCGCACAAGCCACCAGATGCGCAGGCGTCCACAACAGCCGCGAACGCCGCGAAACCGGGGCGACACACTCTCCGGCCGTCAGCCCCAGGCGGATATTGGCGCGCATTTCGGCGGCGAGCCGTCCCCAAGCCAGATCTGGAATCGACTGTAATTCGGCCAGATCGTCGCGGACCGTCTCGTAAGCCGCCAGCTCCCGCCGGCACTGAGCACAACGCGCCACGTGACGCCCGGTGCGCCAGGCGGCGAACTTGCCCAGGTCCCCGCCCGCGTGCAATGCCAGAGTTGCCTGATCGGGGTGTCTCATTCGTTACCGCTTTCTCTTTTCCAGGTAGCGGCGAAGCTTGGTGCGCGCATTGGCGATGTGCGATCGCACCGTCGCCTGCGAGCAGGCCAGTTGCCTGGCCACTTGCTCCGCCGGTACTCCCTCCACGTCCCGCAACACCAGCGCCGCCCGCTCCCGTGGAGTGAGCAGCCGCAAACCGTCTTCCAGATAGGCGCGGTGCTCGTCCCGCAGCAGAACACGCTCGGGAGTCTCATCGTGGCTTTCGCGCCCTTCTTCAATTTCGCAAAGTGTCACGCGACCATTGCGGCGCAAGAAATCGATCGCCGTGTTTGTCGCGATTCTCGACAACCAATGAGCGGCCTTTTGCTCGTCCTTCAGTTGGCCGTGCCGCTGCAGGGCCTTGATGAACACCTCCTGGGTAAGGTCCTGCGCATCCGCCACGCTGCCCACGATACGGTAAATCTGCCCAAAAATCCGCCGCAGGTGTTCGGAAGCAAAGCGGTTGCGCCGCTCCTCCAGGTCTAGTACCGGATCGACAACTTCGCTCATCGGGCCTGCAATGGCGGTTTCCACTAGTCTCTACCAGAACTGACGCCAAAGCTCTCAAAACGTGGAAGTGAAAAGCGCACTATTCGAGTTTCCCAGGCTGTTGGAGAGAGTCACCGAGACCGAAGTGACCGCCGCGGCGCTGCCGGAGACCGTGAAGGGCTGCGTGAAAGTGAACTGGCTACCGAATGGAGCGGCCGCCGCACTTGCGTACCACGCTGTAAACAAGGAAGTTGTTGGAATCGTGAAGGAAGTTGACGAAAGCGTCGTCCCGGTCGCCGGGGTGAACTGAAACACGGCTTGCGTGACTTGGCGGGAGGTCGCATATCCCACCACGGTGATGGTGAAGCCGCCGGTGGTCGTGGTAGCGCCGACCTTGGTGATTACCGGCGCCAGGGCAGCGATAGTCAGGGTGGTCGACGGCGCGGGGCTGGGGGTGACGTTCTGGCCGCCGGCCAGGAGTTCGGCGGTGACGGTGATGGTTCCGGCTACGGTGCCGGTTTGAATCGCCAGCGCGGGCAGGGCCAGAGTCGATCCGGCGGCAATGGTCTCCTGGGCGGTGCGCCCTCCGGTGGAAAACTGCACGCTGGGGTCGTCGGCGCCCGAAACCGGAGTAAAGGTCAACGTCAGATTGACTGTAACGGGAATGGGATAGGAGGAGGAAATACCGATCTGTATGGGCGGCTGGGAAGCCGGCCCGGGCGTGGTGGAGCCCGCGCTGAGAATCACCGGAGGCAGGGCAGGCAGCGCGATCGAAACCGGAAGCGAGGCGCTGGCCGTGATGCCGGTGCTGTCCTTCACCGTCACCGATATGGGAAACGTTCCCGGGGCTGTGGGATTGCCGGACAGACTGGATCCGCTGGGGCTGGCGACGAGGTTCACGCCGCCGGGAAGCCCGCTGGCCGTCCAGGTGTATGGCGGAACGCCGCCCGTTGCCAACAGGGCGACGGAATAGGCCGTACCCACCACGCCGCCAGGCAGACTGGCGGTGGTGACTAGCAGCGGTGGCGGCGTGACGGTAAGAGTCAAGGACGCGCTGGCCCTGACGCCTGTGGAGTCGGTAACGGTAGCGGTCACCGTGACCGGGCCCACCGACGTCGGCGAGCCGGATATAGCGCCCGAGGAGCTGCCAGACAAGCCGGCCGGCAGACCACCGAACGACCAGGTGTACGGGGTCACCCCGCCCATTGCGCTGAATCCAGCCGAGTAGGCCTCGCCGAGAATGGCGTTCGGCAGGCTCGTGGTGGTGATGGTGAGGGGAGCCGGGAAAACCGTCAGGGCGAAGCTGCCCGTGGTCGAGGCGCGACTTGTATCGGTCGCGGTAACCGAGAGTGTGTAGGCGCCAGTCGTCGTGGGGGTCCCGCTGAGAACGCCCGCGGAGGAAAAGCCCAGGCCCGGCGGAGTTCCCGTGGCCGTCCAGGTATAAGGGGCACTGCCGCCGGTAGCCGCGAAGCTGGTGGAATAGGATGTCCCAACGGTCGCATTGGTCAGCGGCGAGGTGGTAGTGATGACCGGCGGCACGGCGGTTACCGCCAGCGTGAAGGACTTGCTGGCGGAGTTGCCTTGGGTGTCTGCCACGCTGACCAGAAAGGTATAGGAGCCGATGACGGTCTGGACCGGAGCGGTCAGAACGCCCGCGCCGCTGAACTGCGTGCCGACTGGGAACGACCCGGTTGCGCTGAACGCGTAAGGCGGCTCTCCGCCGGAGGCGGTAAACGCGATGCTAACGGGCACGCCGACGGGCGAGGCCGGCAAGTTTCCGGTCGAGAGGGTCAGAGGCGCCGGACGAACGTTCAGAATGAATCCCATGCTCGTGCCCGCGCCGGTGGAGTCCGTCACTTGCACAGTGAAACCGAACTGCCCGTAGCCTGTGGGAGTGCCGGCCAGGACGCCGGCGGAATTGAGGGTCAGTCCCCCCGGCAAAGTACCACCAGTTTGCGAGAACTGGTACCCGGAAGCGCCTCCGCTGACTTGAAACAAGATGGAATACGGCGTACCCGCGACTGCACCCGGCAGGGGCGAGGTGGTCACAAAGGCCAGCTGCTGAGACGGCTGCGAAGGCTGCGTAGGGTACTGTGCGTGCAGCGAAGCCGCAGCAAAAAAAAACTCCAAAAGAACCCAATTCGTACGGACTCTCACGTTCCTCCGATTACCAACATGTGCTGGTGCAGCAGTCCATTATTTCTCTACTTGGGGGGAAAAAGCAAAGATTCTCAAGGCTGGCGGTAACTGAGCGGCCGTGAGGTAGATGGTTGGCGCGCCGAAACTGCAAAGTACCGGATCGGTTAAGCGCTTCCCTGCGCAAATTTGTCGGCCCAAAGCGGAGAATCCCGACGGCTTGACGTAGTACAATAGCTTGGTCCGCTGGTCAAAGTGTCCTTAGGGGGGACCGGATGATATATCGACTGCCTGTTCTATGTGCGTTGCTTGGCACGAGTTGCTTCGCCGGACCCATCAGCGCGTGGATCGCCGACTCGAATGGGAATATTGGCGAAGTCGACGTATCGACGGGAGTCGCGACGCTCGTCGGTAACGCCGGCGTGGTGCTGACTGATATCGCGTTTTCTCCCAGCGGCGACTTGTATGGCATCAGCTTCACTGAACTGTATTCGATCGACACCTCGACGGGCGCGGCAACTGCCATCGGCCCACTCGGGATTGCGAGCGACGACGCAAACGCTCTGGTGTTTTCTTCGAGTGGAACGTTGTATACGGCTACCGTTGCAGGCAGCTTGTACACAGTGGACACGACGACCGGCGCCGCATCCGACGTCGGCTCCCTGAGCGGTTACGGTTCAGCCGGGGATTTGGCATTCGTCGGTGACACCCTCTATCTCGGGACGAGTACCAATGATCTTGTGAGCGTCGACCCATCCACTGGCACGGCAACCCTGGTGGGACCTTTTGGAGTGTCGAATGTGTTTGGACTGGCAACCCCGGACGGCGTCAATCTCTACGCGGCGGCCGCGCAGGATCTTTATACAGTGGACCTCTCCACTGGCGCTGCGACGTTTGATGTAACGTGGGCTGGAGACGCGGCCGGGCTGGGAGGCGCCAATGGTGAGGCGTTCGCCACCGAATCCGGCTATAGTCCCTATAGTCCCTATACACCCTTTACTCCCTTTGCTCCCAATTCGACTCCCGAACCTGCGCCGCTCGCTCTAATCTGTGCCGGCTTTGGGTTGCTCGGGCTGTGCCGGTTGTATAAGCACTGAGTTTTCACGCCTCCCGTCGGAAGAGTTTCGCGCGTTTCACACACCGGCTGAGAGCTGTTCCCGGACACCACTGGAGTTCGTTCTCCTGTCTGGCAGCCTCAAGGGGATGGCTCAGCGCAACGTCACTAGCGTCGCTCCCCAGCCGCCGGCCTCGGCTGGAGCGTCGCGAAAACCGGCTACGAAGGCAGTTCTGGCGAGGATGGCGCGCACGATGGCGCGGCGCGTGCCGATTCCCCTGCCGTGGACGATCCGGAGCGCTTTGAACCCGAGGCGGTCGGCTTCGAGCAGGTACTCTTCCACCACCGGCTTCAGGTCGGCGGAGGGTACACTGTGCAGATCGAAGACATCCGTCACGGGGATGCGGAGGGGCTCTCGGCTGGGGTCGTCAGGCATAGCCGGTTCGAGCCAATTGGCCCGAGATAAAACGCGGAACGCCCGGCGGGCCAGGCCGACCGGGCGCTCGAAAACGTCGCGAACTAGCGCACTGGTTCCGTCAGACGTGCTGGGCTCTATACTCCACCATGATGGCTTCCATTTGATCCTTGACACGAAGTTTCAGCTTCTTAAGACGCGTCTCCTCCAACTCCTCCTCATTGGTCAAATGGATATGCGTTTCGAGATCGTCCAGCCTGTGGGCATACTCTGAGTGGCCTGTGGGCATACTCTGAGTGCTGGGCAGCCAGGCGGCGAAACTCTTCACTGGTCGCCATCAGGTGCGCTTTCAAATCTTCCTGTTGTGCAGTCCGTTCCATTTTAGGCAGTTCCTTCCAGTTGAAGTTGCCGCGCCGGGCCCGGTCCGCAAAACGAGGCCAGGCGGGTCATCTTCGATCTAGATCAAACAACGGCATCACCGTCTACGGCCAACTTAACATGAATGAAACTTAAGAACAATAGCAGATTCGGCGGGATCCAGATAGTAGTGCCTGCGAACGTTAACTTCGATAAATTTCAGTGACTTATATAGTTTTCGGGCTACGTAATTGGATTCCCGTACTTCCAGGAACACGGCATCGGCGCCGCTCGTCAGCAGTTCGAGGATGAGGCCCCGCGCGAGGCCTCTTCGGCGGTGCAGGGGGTCGGTAGCCAGGCTCAGAATCTCCCATTCGCCAGGGTATACGGATCGCGCCACCAGGAAGGCAACCACCCGGTCATCCTCTTCGACTACCCGGAAGTAGTGGTCAAGGTACTGGACGGGCTCCCAGTGTGCGGCTTCTGGGCTTTGCGTCTGGATTTCCAGTACTCGGTATAGATCGCCGGTACGTCCGGGCCGTATTCCTGTCATATTGATATATGATGCGAGCGCTGGTGGCAGTGCTGTTTTTTCTGGGACAGTCGTTTTGGGAAGCCAAGCCTCCGGAAAAGTGGTCCGAGGCGGAGATCGACACGGTCCGCAGAGCCAGTCCCTGGGCGCAGACCATCGGACCCTCGCCTGAGGTCCTGGTGTGGCTGGCGACGGCGGAGCCGATACTGGAAGCCGAAGCGGAAGCCCGGCTGCGCTTTAAACATACCGAAAAGGAGCCGGATCCGGACTACTCCGGGTACGTGACCGAGCATGGCGACGAAATCTTCGTGCTGGCGGTCGGCTATCCGCGCTTGAGCGGTCTGGGCGTCGTCGAAGAGCAGAAGCGTATGGAGGACGAGTGTTCCCTGGTCGTAGGAGCTCGGACCTATCACATTGTGGGGCATTTTCCGCCGACTCCTTCGGACCCTGTACTACGCCTGGTGTTTCCCCGGCGGGTGAGGGACTCCGACAAGGCGGTGGATTTCGTGCTGTACCTGGCCGGTTTGCCCTTTCCCGAACGCCAGGTGGAATTCCGCGTGAAGGACTTAAGGTTCCACGGAAAGCTAAGCATGTGAGATCCACCTTCCGGAGGCGCGGACTCTCAAATCGCTGTCCCGCCGCGGTGGGAGCAGACGGGTTGGTCAGTCCGACCACGTGAGTTCGAAGCCCTGCTCGGCGATGCCAGCCAAAAAGATATCGGAGTCGTGGCCGTGGAGGCGGAATATCTGTCGCACCAGGTCGCAGACCGATTCGTGGCCACGTTCGAAAAAGACCAGGATGGAGGGACCGGCGCCGCTTAAGGCGCAGCCCAACAGGCCCGGGGCGCGGAGCCGGACAATCTCGTCGAGGCCGGGCACCAGCGGCGCACGGTACGGCTGGTGGAGGCGGTCCTCGAGGGTGGCGGGAAAAGCCCAGGTTGCGCCGGCGGCCAAGGCGGCGATCAGCAGCGAGGCACGTTGCACGTTGAAAACCGCGTCCGCCCGGCTGTAGACGGCCGGCAAAACGGCGCGAGCCTGGGCCGTGGGCAGTTCAAAGTCGGGCACCACCACCCCCACGCCGAAGCGTTGCGCCATCTCTATGCGCACGGCGCGGGCGACGCCGCCGGAATCGATGGCGCTGGCCACGATGCCTCCGAGGATACAGGCGGCGACATTGTCGGGATGGCCTTCCAGGCGCGCCGCTTCGTCCAGCACGCGGGCCGGCTTCCAGCCAAGATCGAGCAGGCAGTCGGCCACCACTACCCCCGCGGTGAGCGCCGCAGCGCTCGAGCCCATCCCTTTTCCCAGCGGAATCTGATTCGAGATCTCTAGCTCGATCAAAGGCATCCGCAGGTCCAGGCTCTCCGCCACGGCTACCGCGGTCTGCCAGATCAGGTTGTCCGGCCCGGCCGGAATCGAAGCAGCATCGCGGCCGCTGGCGCGGATCTCGAGCGTGGCGCTGCGCCGGAAGCGGCAGGTGAGATAGACACCCAGAGCCATTCCCAGGGCGTCAAAGCCGGGACCGAGATTGGCACTCGAAGCCGGCACCCGCACGGTGAACCAGGTCATAATCGCAGACGAGCGAACCAGCGCCGGGTGCCCGGCAGTTACCGGATCTCGAGGATTTCCTTTTCCTTGACTTTGGATGCCTGATCGATCTTCTGCATGAAGGCGTCGGTGGTCTTCTGAATCTCGTCCAACGCTTTCTTTTCGTCGTCCTCGGTGATCTTCTTGTCCTTCATCAATTTCTTGACGGCTTCGTTGCCATCGCGGCGAATGTTGCGGGTCGCCACGCGGTGATGCTCGGCGCCCGCATGCAGTTTCTTGACCAGATCCTTGCGCCGTTCCTCGGTCAACGGAGGGATCGGCAGGCGGATCAGCTTGCCGTCGTTGGAGGGATTCAACCCCAAATCGGACGCGCGGATGGCCTTCTCGATGGCACCGATCTGAGAGACGTCCCACGGCTGGAGGGTAATCAGCGACGGTTCGGGAACGTGGAGATTGGCGATTTGATTGAGCGGCGTGGGTGTGCCGTAGTAATTGACGCGAATGTGGTCCAGAATGCCCAGCGAGGCGCGGCCGGTGCGGATCGAAGCCATGTCGTGCTGCAAATCGGAAAGGGCTTTCTCCATCCGCGTCTTAAGGCTCGCCTCGACCTCCTTCACCGAATTGAAGGTTGTGCTGGGTGTTGCCGGCTGTTCAGTTTTCATAGGGCGGTCGCTCCGAAACCCCGGTTTTATTGAATCACGGTGCCGACGGGCTCACCCATCGACATTCGCATTATATTGCCTGGCACGTTGAGGTTAAAGACGATAATCGGGAGATTGTTGTCGCGG
>JBEKZL010000181.1:0-15680 GCA_049509915.1 Bryobacteraceae bacterium
AACGGACTGCCGGGAATGACGGAGGAGAATAAGCGCGAGCACGACTGTTTCACGCTGCATGCGGCGGACCTGCTGATGGTGGAGTCGCCCTGGAAAGGAACGCCGAACTCGCCGCTGATTCTCCTTGAGACGCCGTTCAGAAGAAGCGTACTGCACACCACGGTCGGAATGATGCGTCAACCCTTCCGCCGGCGTCCGGCTTCGGAGCGCCAACTGCAGGGCCGCGATCGCCAGATCGTCCTCCAATGTCCGGTCCAGCGCCCAGCCGATCACGCGACGCGAATACGCATCCAGCACCACGGCCAGATAAACAAACTCCGTCTCAAGCCTGATATTGGTGATGTCGGCGCGCCACAACTGATCGAGGCCAGTCAGCTCCATATCCTTGGCCAGATTGGGGTAGACGCGCAGGTTGTGATTGGAGTCGGTCGTGGCCACGAACTTTCGTCGCCGCAGGCACAGCAGGTTGTCCTCGCGCATAATCCGACCGACCCGCTTGTGGTTCACTACCCGTCAGCGTCGGTGCAACTCCGCCGTAACCCGTGGCCGGCCATAGCAGGGAAACTCCAGAGCGATCCGCTGGATCGCGTCCCGCAGATCCAGATCCGGGTCTGGCCGCGATCTTGCCGGGTTAAACCGGTATAGACCAGCCCGGCCTACTTCCGACAACGCGGCCACGAGATCGGCCGTCCCGGTGTAACGCGAGTTCGCGTATTCGGGGCCGTAGGCCGAGAGATCGAGAGTGCCGATGATGTTCAAGCGGTGATTCAAGCTCACCACCACCATGCCGCCGAACTCGCTCAGATTCTTGCCATCGTACGCGTAGGATTCCATCGACGAGCCGTTGGTGAATCCGCCGCCGTGCATCCACACCATCACCGGCTTCTTCACAGCCGAACCGAGGCTTTGGGTCCAGATGTTGATCACCTGACAGTGTTCGTTCTCCAGCCAATGGCGATGCGGAAAGACGAACTCGTCATGGCCGGGCGTGGTCATAGCGGGGACCGGGCACACGGGGCCCCACACCTGCGCGTCCTTCACGGCGTCCCAGGGGGCGACGGGCTTGGGCAGTTCGAAACGGTCCGCGTTGGCATAGGGGATGCCGAGGAACGTGTAGGTCTTGCCGTCCTTCACGCCCCGGAGCATACCGCCTTTAACCTGGACCACGGGCGGGTGCAGGTTGGGCCATTCCGCCGGCTGCGTGACCGCGGCTGCCGGATGCGGGGCCGCCTCCGTAACTTTCGGTTTCTGCTGTGCAGCTGCGTTTTCGAATTGTGGCGCGAACCCGGCCAGCGCGCCGCCCACTGCGGCGGTGCCGCGGCTCAGCAGTTTCCGCGATTGATGGGATTCAAAAGCGTTTGCAGCAGATGGTTGGCCATAATGCTCCGTCTTGGCTATGACTCGTGTCTCTGTCTAGGGCGTCCCTCCGGTCGAAACAACCTACCGAAAGAGCAGCGGAGCTACGTCGCGCAGGTTCATGCGCCAGATCGGCCAGGTATGGTCGTCCCGGCGGCCCGGCCATTTCGATTCGTAGTCCGTGCGCTCGAAAGTATGTTTGATCTGGTGCGAATCGAGGAAAGCGTGGAAGCGATCGCTATTCGCAACCAGGTGATCCTTGGTGCCGCAGAAGAATATCAGCAGTTTGATTTGCTCGTTGGATTTCTGCGGGTTGGCGATGACATCGTTGAATAGCGACTGTTCCGAAGCCGCCAGAAAAATCGCGGGCGAGAAACCGATCACCCAGGCGAACCGATCCAGGTTCTGGAGCCCGAAACGCAATGCCTGCCCTCCGCCCATCGAGAGGCCCGCGATCGCCCGGCTGTTGCGGTCCGTCGCCGTGCGGTAATGGGCATCGATGTAGGGAATGATTTCCTTCAGGAGCACTTGCTCGATCTGTGCGTTGTTGGATTGCCGCTCGATCACGTGATTGGAAAAGACGTGGCCGTTCGGCATGACGATGATCATCGGCTTCGCCTTGCCGGCTGCGATCAGGTTATCCAAAATGAGGTTGGCGTGCCCCACCTTGACCCACCCGTCTTCCAGGTCGCCGGTGCCGTGTTGCAGGTACAAGACGGGGAAGCGGGCCGAGGAATTCTGGTCGTATGAGGGTGGTGTATAAACCCATAGCGAACGCACCTGGTTCAGCGTACTGGAACGGAACCAGTTGATTTCCACTCTTCCGTGTGGGACATTCGCAAAGCCATAGAAATCGGGCGCGCCCGGCATCTCGACCCAGTTGTTCACGCCGGTCGGACCCGTCTTCACGTTGATGTTCTTCTCGTCCGCGGTGGCAGCGCCATCCACCCGGTAGGAGTAGGTGTAGGTATCCGGGAACATGCCGGAGAGTTTGGCGCTCCAGACGCCGTTGGGGTCTTTGGTCATGGGCAGCGCTTCGCGGCCGCTGACGGTCACGATCTCGCCTACCACTTGGACCTCCTTAGCTCCGGGGGCGAACATCTTGAAGGTGATCGTGCCGTCGGCCGCCACCTGTACGGGCTCGAAGGCCTGGACGCCGCTGGGCGCCTGGGTGGGAATTTGAGCGGGAAGCAGCACGCTGAACGACACAACGAGGACTGCCAGGCGAACCGTGTGCATCGGCCGTGTCCTTTTCCTGACTTTCGCGCAGGCGTGCGCGGCGGGCCGGAACAAGCACCCGCCGCGCAGACCGCGGTCAATCAGAAGTAGATTTTGAGTGCCAATTGTACCGTACGGGGACTACGGGTGGCGTTCAGCGCTCCAAACCCAAACCGTCCGCCTCCGCCGCCCACTGCCGACGGCAGATTGGTAATCTGGCCGGCAGCGTTGAAGGTTGGGGTATCGTTGAAACCGGCGGACTCGTAGTTGTTGGACACCGCGCCGCCCCACTGGGTGTGATTGAGCGTATTGTAGGTTTCGAGGCGGAACTGCAGATAGCGTTGTTCGCTCTTGCCAAAGTGGAAGTTCTTGAACAGCGAAGTGTTGAAATTGCTGATGCCGGGGCCGCGGAAGGGCCGCAGATCGGAATCCATACCGGTGCTGCCGACCTGTGCCGGTGAGAAGCAACTGGTATTTATGTACTCGTACATGCTACGTTTGCCGCGCGACAGGTTTGGATTGCAGGTGATGATCGGTCTGGCCGCCCAGTCGGCATTGCCGGTCAACTCCTCGTTGAGGGTTGTGGTGGACACGCCCTGCTCGTTAAAACCACCCAACGAGATCACGGCGCTGGCGCCGACGGGTACCGGTTCGCCCGAAGACCAGCTGGCGATCCCGGTGATCTGCCATTTGTTCAGCACAGCCCGGGCAACAGCGTTGTCCAGCAACGATCTCTTGCGGGCGACGTCGGGGATTAAGTACACCCAGTTCAGCACCTCGGTCAGCGTGCGGTCAAAGGTGAGCGGTGCATAGTCCGCCTTGCGGTCGTTGAGCGGATTGGTCACGAAGGAATAGTCGGTGGCTGTTCCCATCACCTTCGACCAACTGAAGGTCGAGCCGACGGTGAAGTTCTTGACGCTCCTTTTCGCCGACACCTGCAAGGCGTTATAGTTGGCGCTTTCGCCGAAGTCGGCCATAAAGCCGCCGCCTCCGAGGCCCGATTGTGCGTTCGCCGCCGCGCCGCTGCCCGTAAAGCCCGCGTAGGGCCGTATCAAGTCGATCGGCAAGGCCTTCGAGCCGTTCAGGTTGCAGGTGGAGATGACTGGGCAGAGGGAGGGATCCTGATTCTGCGGCAGCCATGCGGAACCGAAAGCCGGTTCGTTGAACGGCGTGCGGGCCAACTCGTGACGGTTCTGCATGCCGACGTAGCCGACATCGAGCATGATATGGCCGGGCATTTCCCGCTCGACCGTGACGTTGTAATTGTACACCGTGGGGATCTTGCCGTCGGGTGAGAGCCCGGCAACGTTGAGCGGGAAGAGCAAACCCGATTCGCTGGAGAGTGCACTCAGGTTGCCGTAATAGATCTTGGGAGTGAGGAGCTCCGGCGGATAATTGATCTGGTTGAAGATCATATTGCCCTGGAGACGCTCGTAAAATACGCCCGCCCCAAAACGCACCACCAGATTCCTGGAGGCGCCCAACGGAGACCACGCGAGGCCAAACCGCGGTCCCAACAGAACGCCTTGGCTCTTGACCATTCCACGTCCTTCGGGGCTGGTAGTGGGCGTCTCAATGCCGTTATAGACGTTGCCGGAGTTCGGGACAATAGCTCCGATGTACGCGGCCGGTTCCGTCTGCCCGTTCAGCGGATCAATGGCGGAACGGACGCCGTTCACCAGGGTGGGCTGATACAAGGCTACTTTCTGCGACTGGCTGTAGGCCTGCGGCACGAAGCTGGATACCATGTTGTTCTTCTCGTACCATGGCGGCAGCCAGGAGAAGCGCATGCCGTAATCTAGCGTGAGATTCTGGCTAACCTTCCAGTTGTCCTGCACGTACCATTCCACGCTCTTGTAGTAGTAGTAGCCCTTGAGGTAGGTGTTGGACTGGCTGAAGGTGTCATAGTTGCCGACCAACATGTTGGCAAAATCATAGCCGGTATCCCCGGGGTTGGCGGAGTCGGTCGCGAAACTAATGGCGCCGTTGTTGAATTCTGAGGCGGTCTGGCGCTTGGTGCTGCTCTCTAAATAGATGCCGGCTTTCACGGTGTGTTTGGTAAATACCTTGGCTATGTTATCCGTGATATTCTGCGTGGGATTTTCGTTGGCATAGGGCATGCCGTCGATCGATACGGTGGGCGCGTCTGAAATCTCGCTGCCGAAGGCCATGTTGGGAATCAGGTTTGCCGTGTTCGCGTTAGGATACAGCAGGGGCAAGGTCACGCCGGCGTCGGCGGTAGTGTACCCGTTGTTTTTGCCGCCCGTGTAGGGGACGTTCGGCAGCCAGTTGCGGGTGTTGCCATAGCTAAATTCGTTGGTCATCGTGGGACTGATGACATAGGTCAGGTTGCCGTAGCCCGAAATTGTGCCGCGCTGGGACTGGAACGAACCCACACCTATGGTGTTGTTGACGTTCAAGCCGCCTGACTGAATCAGGTTCTCGCGGTTTTGCAGCCAGTGGAAGTAGAACTTCAACTTGTTCGTAATGTTGTAATCGATGCGCACGGTGTCGTCATTGCGGATGTCCGACCCGGCGAACTGATATTGATAGTTGTAGGACACCTGTCCGGTCCTATTGGGCAGCGGGTAGACATTCATGAGTTGCTGACCGTACTTGTTGAACAGGGTTTGTGGAACGATGTTTCCCGGAAAAGGGGCCTTGTTATTGGTCGGATCGTCGACGAGGACAGGGATACTGTTTTCCTGACTCTGCGTAAAGTTTCCTTGCCGCTCGAGCGCGGTCGGCACGGTCAGGGAAACCAGGTTGTCGAGCACTTTGGGCCGTTGAAATTCCCAGTTCGTGAAGAAGAACAGCTTCTCTTTGGCGCTGTTGAACCTGTGCGGGATGTAAATCGGGCCGCCCACTGCGAAGCCGTACGTGCTGTTGCGGTTGACGGGGCGCGACAGGCCGCTGTAGTTGTTCATCCAGGTGTTGGCGTTCAACCACTCATTGCGGAAGAAGTCATAGCCGACGCCATGGAAGCTCTGCGAGCCGCTCTTGGTGACGATGGTGATATTGGAGCCACTGGCGCGGCCAAACTCAGCCTGCTGGCTGTTGGTAAGCACTTTGAATTCCGAAATGATATCGGGGTTGATGCGCCAGCCGCCCGCGCTGTTGTTGCCGACGTCTTCCACCAGGGTGCCGTCCACGGCGATAGCGTTTTGATCGGTGCGCAACCCGTTGGCGTTGGTGGTGTCGGCGTTGAAACCGGGAACGGTCGGCAGCAGGTCGGTGTACAGTCGCGTGTTTGACGCCAAATCGACCATCTGCGATGTGGTCAGAACGCCGGACCTGTCGGCGGTCACCGATTGCAGCGTGATCGCGTTTGCTTCCACAGTAATTGATTCCCCAACCGCTCCGACGTCCATCACGATGGGGGGAAGCCCGATAGTGTCCTGCGCATGCAAAACGATATCGGACTGGATATATTTCTTGAACCCCGACACTTCCACTGTCACGGTATACGTGCCGGCAATAACCGGAGTGAGGAAGAAGTTGCCATCCGCGGTAGTTTGCAGTTCCCTGGTCACCGCTCCTTCGGCTTGGTTGATCAAGGTTACTTTGGCACCCGGGATTACCGCTCCTTGGCTATCCCGGACCGTGCCGCTAATGGAACCGGAGCTCTCCTGGGCGGTTGCAGTATGAAAGAAAATCCCACTGGCAACCAGGATAACGAGAAGCATCTGTAAACGCGTTTTCATTTTGTTATACCCCTTGTTGCCCGAAAAGAACGGACTTCGCCGCTCGCCATCGGCCTTGGCAGTGCATTGATGCTTCGACTCAACGCACAAGAATGCCGGAGCCTCGTCGTCTCCGCATTCCACGATTTCCTGAGGTAGTCGGCTGGGTGCCCAAAACCCCCAATAACAGCAAGCTGCCCCACAAGCAGCTTGGGTAGATTGGATCCTGGGTATGCCAGGGGTACAAGTGGATTACGGAAACGATACAGGTATCAAACCGGCAACCAGCATCAACAGCGGGGATACCATTACAGGCCTTTTAAGGTATAATACCTGCAAATCGAATCGGGGACAGAGAATGGCAGTGGAATCTTCCAGCACGCCCGGGGCTGCGCCGGACATTCAGGACATTCGAGATCAACTCGATCGTCTCCTCGTCAGTTCCCATTTCCGCAACAGCAAGCGTTATCCCGCTCTGCTGCGATTCGTGGTGGAACAAGCCGTGGAAGGCAAGGCGGGCCACCTGAAAGAGAGAACCATCGGCGTCGAGGTGTTCGCCAGATCCGTCGATTATGATCCGTCTTCCGATCCGGTGGTACGCATTACAGCCGCGGAAGTACGCAAGCGGCTAGCGCAGTATTATCAGGAACGGCCGCACTCTGGCGAAGTTCGCATCGAAATTCCTGTTGGTTCGTATGTTCCCGAGTTCCGGCAACTTGTGCCCCCACCTCTGGCGCCGGCAGCCGTTCCCGTCCCGGCGCCCCGTCCGCGGCTGAGGATGGCTTGGTTTCCTATTGTGGCCGTGGCTTGTGTGGTGATCTCAGTGGCCGCAGTGTGGGCTGAGTTCCGGCACCCTTCCTCGGTGGAACAGTTCTGGGCGCCCGCCATCGCTTCCGAGCGCGAAATTCTGGTCTGTGTCGGAGGTTCCTTCCCCCCGCCTCCTCCCGAAGCTCCCCGCCGGGTCGCATGGTCCGATACGCTCACTCTGGCCCAACTGTCGGGATTTCTGGCGGCACGCGGGTTGGTAGTCAGGCCCTCCTGGGAGGGGGAAACCTCTTACACCGATTTTCAGGCGAAACCAGCCGTGCTCATCGGAGGATTGAACAACGCCTGGACGTTGCGGCTGATGGAGAACCTGCGCTTCCAATTCCGCAGCGGTAACGGGGTCTACTGGATTGCGGATCGCGATCGTCCGGAAATGAGGGATTGGAGTGTCCCAGCCCCGGATCCGGAACACAGATACGCTGGTCTCAATCGCGATTTTGCCATCATTTCACGGATTCACAACCCACGGACCGGCGAAGTCACCATCACGGTGGCCGGACTGCGGGGCCCCGGCACGATCGCTGCCGGTAAGTTTCTCATGCAATCCGCCAGCTTTCAGCAGGCTGTCAAAAAGCTACCAGCCGATTGGTATAAGCGCAATGTTCAGTTGGTGATTGATACCGAAGTCATCGATTCCAACCCAGGCCCATCGCGTGTTCTGGCCAACGCAGTCTGGTAACCGGTGCCCGATCAAGCTTTCTGATATATAAACATGGCTGCGCGCAGCAATCCGACAACTCGCGGTCTGCGATCCAAAGTTGACTGCGGTCTGTGTGGTGGCTGGTGCGTTCAGCCGGTGGCTTCTGGCTTCAAGTCACGCACGGTTCTGTGAGCGGCTCGGGGTGAAATTCCCCGGGCCGACTCGGCGGTGGTCAGCAATGGCCGTCCCGCCCGTGACCCCTTCTGCGACGCCGCACGATGCCGCGGGTTCCAGGAGCGGTGCCCGCTCCGGAGTTCCACGAGCGCAGTGACGCGCCGGCGCCCGAGTTCTCGCCGCTGCGAGTTGCTTGTTCACTGCTCAGCTGTGTGATGCTCATACCGTTTCACCGATGCCCGTAATCCGTGAAGACGTAATCTCTCGTCTTCACTCTGGTGTGGCACGCGAAGCCGCACTTGGCGTCGTTCCCCTGCGGCGGTTTGCCAGCCAAGGTGCCGGGCGTGAACGTATCGGATGTGGCGTCATAGTCGAACACGGCGTATCCCCACCCGCCGCTGTCCCTGAACCTCTTGCTGTCCTTCACCATGAAGTCGACGTCATGTTGGGTACCTGGCACCGTCGCTGCGGGGAACGTCTCCATCTTTTTCGGGTTCCAATGGATCTTCGCCATCTTGGCGCCGTCGGGGAAAGGCTTGCCGTCGCCGGGTACGCCGGCCAAGTAGGCCTTGATCATCACCGGATTAGCGAGGATCGCAGCAATAAGGTTTCCATCCTGACTGATGGAGACAACCTGCCAGGCCTCGTATCCTCTGAACTCAGAGAATGAGAGCCCATTCGGTACTTTCACGGTGTACTTATCCTGGGCAGCCATGGCTAAAGCCGCCAGAACAGAGAGAAATACTCCGACGAATACGATTACCCCGATGCTTGTGCGTTTCATGGCTAGTCTCCTTTGCTGAACCTATGCTTCCGGACGTTGCTTATGGCGTGAAGCATCAAGCCATACTCGTTTCATTGCAATAGTTCTTTGCCGGCCTGCTCCGCCTCTGTGCATGCAGCATACCACTCGGGCTGGTTCTTTTTCGCGCTGCCCGGTGCGCTTCTCGTTGCAGCGTTCAAGCGCGCCCCGGCACGCGCATTTCGCGAACGAGGCCCGAGCGCGCCCGGCTTTCCGGCGGCGCCGCGCGATGCCGCCCGGGTTCACGTCACGGATGGACACTGCGGGCCGGAATTCTGGGCGAGCGCCGGCGAGCGTCTTGGGCATTGATCGTCGGCGTCGAAGCGCAGCGGGAGCGGATCGAGGAAGGACGGACGCTCGGAGTGTTCACCATAGGGCGCCGCGTGAACCGCCCGCCGGTCTGTCGGAGATCAGGCCCAAGGCACGTCCCTCCGCTATCCGCGCGGCGGTATAACCTAAAGGGCAAGGGAGGACAGCGTGACCTGCGGGAAATGCCGCGTTCCGATGAAAGAGATAAACGGTCACATCTTCCACAAGCAGCGAAAGTGGAAGTGCCCGAAGTGCGCAAGAATTCGGATGCAGCAGCGACGCGCTGTTGGCAGCCGGTGAGTTTGGCCAGAGATCTGAGCAGATCAGACATTCAGAGAGATTCTCGACGGCGTACTCTCGATCCTCGATGAGCTCTGTATGGCCGATGCCATTACGGCTCTTGGCCGCGACGGCAGGGTCAGCTGCCCGACCCCCGGTGATGTGCAGAGAGCAGGGCGAATGCCATCGGTCTGGTTGTTCTCCACCTCGTCCTAAGATGAAACAATCAGACCCTACTTGACTCGCATCCACAGGATTCCGAAATCGCGCAGATGTGTGCGCGTATTCCGGGAGCCGGCAAATGAGTTCTCGTGGTGGAACCCGTACGAGTTGTCCGTTGCCGGCTCGTCCAAATCCCCGATCAAAATGTTCACGCCCATGGCGCGGTCGCCCATCGCAGTCGAGTAGAAGACCCCCGGTTCAACTTCTAGGCAGGGGTTGAAACTAACCGCCCATTCCACGATGTAACCCTTCCCTCCGGGTTTGGGTTTGGCGACGCACTCTTGCGCGCCCGAGAGAATCCACTCCTGATAGGTCCGCCACGCGTCCGCGCTGCTGCGCGGCTCGCCTTCCAGCAGCCCTCCAATGCCGATGCCGCCCTTGCGCGACTTGATCAGGTTGCAGACCATCTGCCAGGATGAGCTGTTCCCAACCGAGTCCTGGTTCCCGACCCACTGGTTGGAGGCGTTGATCAGCAGCTCGATTTCATCGCCGAACCAGGGGAAGCCTTCGCGCGTCAAGTCGTGCGCTTTGGGGTTGTTCGAGGGCAGCCAGCGCGGCGTGTCGATGCCGTACAGAACGTCGTCCGTGACGTCGAAGGCAAAATAGAGACGTTTGCCGTCGTGCTTGACGTAGCCCTTAAGCGAAAGATCCTTCGGGTCGGTTACGGCCGAGAACTGCGGCCTCCAGCCTTCGACCCCCAGGAATACGGTGGCATCGTCCCACTCGCCGGGTGAGATCACTCCGTCCAGCACCGGCGTCTTGCCCGGGTGGGCTTCGAGCGAGCGAGGGTCGTCGCCTGCTAAAAGGCATCCGCCGACGGCCAGCGCGGCCAGCCAGCCAACCAGCGGCATTTGCAAAAGCGGCATTTGTGAAGAGAATAGCCTACCCAAAGTCCGCATCGCAATGATCGCAACGGATTGGCCTTGACCGGGCGCGCGTGCTTGTCCTAGACTCAGCTTTGCCATGATGAGTCGAAGGGCTGTGCTCCGCTACGCTCCCGCTGTGCTTCCCGCCACCGTGGCGACCCTGGCGCCGGGGGCGGAGCCCGGCCGCGTCCTCGATGCCCACGTGCATTTCTACGATCCCACGCGGCCGCAGGGCGTGCCTTGGCCGTCGAAGAACGATCCGGTTCTGTACCGGCCGACCTATCCCGAGCGATACCTGGCAAACGTCAAGCCGTTCCGGGTGGACGGAGTGGTCGCGATAGAAGCCAGCCCTTGGCTGGAAGATAATCTCTGGCTGCTTGAAGTGGCCGACCGAAGCCGGCTGGTCTGGGCCGTAGTGGGTAATATCGAGCCCGGGCATCCGGACTTCAAAGACGCGTTGGACAGGTTTAGCAGGCACCCGCTCTTTCGAGGAATCCGGATCAACGCCGCCTCCGTTCCCGCAATTGTCGCGCAACCCGAAGCGGTAGCCGGCCTGAAGCTGCTCGCGTCGAAAGACCTCAGTTTGGACATTCTGCTGGATGGCTCGCGACGCGTGGCGGAGATCGCCCGCCTTGCCGGTATACTGCCCGATCTTCGGCTGGTGTTGGGCCATCTGCCGCTCGATCCGCCCCCGGATGAGGCTGGAAGGGCAGCCTACCGCGACGATCTGCGGGCGCTCGGGCGCGCTCCATCGGTCCACGTAAAGGTCTCCGCGGTGGTGCGCCGCATCGGCGGCCAGGTTCGGGCCGACGCCGAATTCTACAAACCAGCCCTGGACGAGCTTTGGGAAACGTTCGGCCTGAATCGCGTGATCTATGCGAGCAACTGGCCGGTATGCGACCTGACCGCGCCCTACGCCGTGGTGTACCGTGTCGTCAGAGATTACCTGACGGACAAAGATCCTCGTGCCATCGAGAAGTACTTCTGGAAGAATGCCGTAGCCGTGTACAAGTGCGGCGAGCGTTAAGCGAGACGGCCGGGGCCGGTGAGGTACAGACCGGAGCGCTCACTGCGGCGGGTTCCGCTTCCCCCTGCAGGTACCGCCGAAGCGGACTGCCGCGTGTCCATGGCGATTGCCGTCCCTTCCGGTCACAACGGGATTTTCATCGTCTTCTGGAGATAGTTTGCCGTGACGTGTGCGCTTTCCTTGGGAGTACGAAAGGGCGAGGTGTCCAACTCGACCACTAGAAAGCCCCTCCACTGGATGAGGTCCAGATGCGCTTTGAGCGCCAGGAAATCGACGCCGCCATTACCCATTGGGAAAAAGTAAGGATCTTTCATCTGGTCCCGGTCACGTCCAGGAACGTTTCTTGACCCGCCGTGGTCTTCCGGCTTGGTGTCCTTCAGGTGAAACTCCACCACCCGGTTTTCCAATTTCTTTGCCAATGCAATGGGGTCCATGCCGGCCATGGTGATATGACCCGTATCCAGAACGAACCTGACGTGCTTCGGATCGGTGTTCGCCATCACGTAGTCAATCTCGCTCTGGGACTGGAACTGGCTGCCCAGATGAGCGTGAACCCCAAACGGGATGCCTTCTTCTTCCAGGCTGCGCCGGCCCAGAATCTCAACGGTCTCGGCGATGTTCTTCAAGTCTTCTTGCGTGGTACCTTCGGGCCGCCGGCTACCCAAATTGGTCTTTTGGTGATCGCACCCAAACTTCCTGCTGAAGCGGACCACTCCGAGGTGGTTTTCGATCACCGCCTGGCGCGCTGCGGGGTTCTCAAAATGAGTATTGCCCCCGCGCGAGCCGCCGGTGACCGCCGCGAACCTGACGCCCATCTCATCGATCCTCTTTTTCAGGCCGTCTACGTCGTCGGGATAGAACGAGCTGAGTGCTGTGGCGAAGGCTTCGACGTAATTAAAGCCGACTTCGTGAGCTTCCGCAAAGCCTCTAAAGGGGTCTTCTCCTCCCCATGTCGTTGCCGGGTCGAAGCCTCGGGTGTTGGTGGTATATCCAATTCTGTACCGTGGCTCTGCGCCAAATATGCGGCGGACAGTCAGCGCCGTGGCCGTGGCGGAGGCGGACAAAAGAAATCCCCTGCGATCCATAGCTACATCTTCGCCCACCCCGCCCACCCCGAGATCGGAAAGAACCCGTTAGTGCGCGACACTCTGCTGGAGGCTCATCAGGGGTGGTGAATGGAATCATACCACTCTCGCGGCATCCGCTGGCCTCGCGGCCTTCGACCCGGGAAGCTCTCAACCGACCATCTCGCCTGGCCTGGAGTGCCAGACTATTATCAGTCTCGTTGTGGACGAGCGCAGTAGCCATGACATGCACTATGGCAATTTGCAATCAACACGGATTTCAGACACTACCCGTTTCGTTGACTCGCTCGCCGGCCCGGAGTACATTGTATTCTGGAGTCAATCGTGAGAACCCCGGTACTGACTTGTCTGGCCCTTTTGGCAATCGCTACTGGCGCGATCTCCGCGGCCAAAATCCGGGTATTGATCCTCACCGGCGAATTCGATGTCTCGCGCCCGTGGCCGACCACCATACCTTCCACGCGGAGCATGCTCCTGAACGCGGGGCGCTTCGACGTGCGGGTGGCGGCAAGAGGGGTAGCTACCGAACCGCGTTGGGGCTCTTACGCGGATTCTTACGCCTATGCCTGAAACAAACTACCAGCCGCCGAACGAAGCCCCGCGGGGTCCGATCGGCCCTGTCCTCAAAGGACAGAAGGCCCTCGTAACCGGGGCCAGCAAAGGGCTTGGCCAAGCCATGGCGATCGGTTTCGCGCAGGCCGGAGCCGACGTGCTCGTCAACTACCACACCGACGAAGAGGGCGCCAGGCAGACGGCGAAGGCCATCGAAGCATGCGGCCGGAAAGCCGAGGTCTTCCAGGGGGATGTTGCCAGCGAGGACGACGTGAGCGCCATGTTCCACCGAATCACGGAGGCCTTCGGGCGAATCGACATCTGCGCTCCGAACTCCGGCATTCAGCTCAATGCACGGGTGGATGAGATGACGCTGGCCCAATGGCAGCGGGTCATCGACGTCAACCTGACCGGCATGTTTCTGTGCGCGCGCGAGGCTATCCGCGCCTTCAAGAAACAGGGGATCGACCGCTCCGTTTCCTACGCCATGGGGAAGCTCATCTTTATGAGCTCGGTGCACGACATTATCCCCTGGGAAGGGCACGCCAACTACGCCGCGGCGAAGGGCGGCATCATGCTCCTCATGAAGAGTCTCGCGCAGGAGGTGGCCCACCTCCGCATCCGCGTCAATGCCTTGTCTCCCGGCGCGATCCGGACGCCCATGAATGTGGAGAAGCTTACTTCGCCGGAGGTCTTCGAGCGCGTGCTGCTCAAGCTCATCCCGGCCAAGCGCATCGGCGAACCGGAGGACGTTGCCCGTGCCGCGGTATGGCTGGCGTCGGACGAATCCGACTACGTAAACGGCGTCACCATTTACGTCGACGGCGGGATGACTCTCTATCCCGGTTTCATCGGCGCCGGATAATTGGCGCGGCAATTCCGGGGTTGACAGGCTCCGGTGCGCTGGGATACGATGCGGCGACAGGCTGGCCCGTGGAGGCAGTCTGGCTCGCCGGTTCCGCTTCACCGGCACGCGCTTGTGCGAAGGACAGGAGAAGAAGTTGAGACTGCCGCTCTACGTCTTCACAATCTTTTTGGGAATCGTGCTCGCCGTCCACCTGGCGATGAATGGGAAGGTGGGCAGCGTGATGAACAACGCCCGCGTGGCCAACGCGCTGTTCTGGTGCATCGGCGCGGTGTGGGCGGTGGTGATCGGATTGACGGGCTGGCGCGCCGGCGCGCTGAGTCCTCTCAAACAGGTGCATCCCGCGCTGCTGGTCGCGGGCGCGCTCGGTGCGTCGCTGGTATTCGCGATTGCATGGCTCCTGCCGCAGGTCGGTGCGGGACCAGTCATGATCACCCTGCTGGCCGGACAGGTGATGGGCGGGCTGCTGCTGTCCCACTACGGCTGGCTCGGCTCGCCGGTTCAGCCCATCACGTTGACCAAGGTCGCCGGAGTTCTGGTGATGATCGTCGGCGTAGCGCTGGCGACGTTCACGAGATGAGGCGGCGGCGAACTTCCAGCAGGCGTGGGGAAGCGTCACGGCTCGCCGCCGACCAGATGGTGCGCCTGGCGGGGGCGGGCAGTCCCGAGATCAAGCAGGCGTGGTTAGCTCCCGATCCCGCTCGTGCCGCCGCATAGCCCGGCTACTGCTTCTTTTGTCCCGGAGGCGGCGTCTGGACCGGCGCTCCAGGCCTTCCGCCGGTTTCCCACATGACGTTTCCCGGGTAGCTCTCCCGTGACGGCAGGTAACTGTTCGACGTGGTCCCGCTCTGGTGAGTGACGGCGCCTTTATTGTAGAGAATGTACAGGCCGGTCTTACAGGCGACAATGATATCGACCTTGCCGTCGCCATCCATATCCGCGGCGTTGACCTTCATGCCCAGCCCAATCACGTTGGTGGGCGCCGGTTGCCTGGAATTCAGGGGGTCGTCATAAGGTGGAAAGTACTGGGCGACGGGACTGTACGTGACGATGTGGCGCTGGACATTGCCGCCATTGAAGGTGTAATAAAAGATGAACTGCGGGTCGTACGACCCAACATCGCCGCCGTTATGCGCGAACATCTGTTTGCCGGTGATCAGTTCGAGCTTGCCGTCGCCGTACAGATCGGCCAGGGCCATGGTGTGGATGGTGGGATACTCGGTTTCAATCCAGTGCTTCACGAAGGTGCGCTTGCCGTCCACCATCTTCTGTTCGAGCCACGCCAGTCCGTAGCCGTGGTCGGAGCCTATGATCACATCGTTCAAGCCATCGCCGTTCACGTCGGCCACGAGAATCGGCAGTCCGGCGCCCGAGCTGCCGCCGGCTCCCGTCCCTGGTGCACTTCCGGCTGGCTGACTGGCGGCCGCGCCGGGGGGCGGCACATAGGATTGCCATTGCCAGTCCGGGTGCCAGATCCACGGGTCTTCGGCGGGATGCGCGGGGGCTTCGAACCAGCCGGTGGTAGTGACCACGTCCATTCGGCCGTCGCCGTTGATGTCGCCAATCCCGTTGCCGTGGCTGACGCCGACATTTTCCGGCCCGAGAGTGTGCTGTTTGAACCACGGCGCCTGGTCGAGGTGCTCGAACCAGATCAGGCCGCGGCCGGGTATCCTAGCGAAGAAATTGACCAGCACGTCCTTGGGGCCGTGCCCGGAGAGGTCCCCGATCACCATCCCTTCCAGGCCGTCCGCCGCGAGCATCTGGTGATCGGGCCACT
>JBEKZL010000182.1:0-42940 GCA_049509915.1 Bryobacteraceae bacterium
TTTCGACCTTCTGAAGGTCACCTGCCGAGCATAGTGTACCCAGTAGGCCACAGTCACAATCCGCTCTATTCCCCAAATAATCAGCTACTTCCAGCTCATCGAGAGCGGGAACTTCGGAATAGACCAACGCGGCAACCAGCAGGGTGCTCAGCGTGACATCCCAGATCGCAACGGACCGAGCCACCCGTCCCGTCTCCCAGCCAAAAGACCAGTGATCGCTCTCTGCCGAGATATGCCAAGTGTCGAAGTCGAAGATCAGGGCAGTCCGGATCGCCAGAGCAGCCAAGAAAGATGAGCAGCATTGGGCCGCGCCGGCTCGAAAGACGGCAGGACAGATGCCATGCATGGTGACGATTTATACATTTAATAGCACTCAATCGTCCTCACAATTAGGAAGCTGCCAATTCGCTTCGGGTCGGGTGCCGATTAAGCCTCGTGGCTAGCCAAGGGCCGGCTGCTACAAATGTAACGGCTCAGATCCTGGTCTTTGACGAGCGGTTGCCGGTGATCGGACGGCCACCCCCTGCCAGGCCCTTAGACCCGCCCCAAAGCTGCGCTTAAGTCGTCGATCAGGTCGTCCAGGTCTTCCAAGCCTACTGAGATGCGGATTAAGTTGGGGGAGAGTCCCATGCGCTCGCGAACCTCGGCGGGCACGGAGGCATGTGTCATGGTGACGGGGTGTTCGATGAGCGACTCGACCCCGCCCAGCGACTCGGCCAGGGTGAAGATGCGCACGCCGGCCAGTATCTGAAATGCGGCCTCCTGTCCTCCTCGAACCCGAAATGAGAAGGTTCCTCCGTACCCGCGCATCTGTTCGAGCGCCAGCCGGTGTTGGGGATGCGACGGGAGGCCGGGGTGCAGCACGGACTCGATTTTCGGATGGCGGCTGAGCCATTGGGCCACGGCCAGGCCATTACGGTTGTGCTCCTCCATCCGCAGCGCCAGCGTTTTGATGCCCCGCAGCACCAGGAAACAATCTTGCGGCCCGGCGCAGGTGCCCAGCGCGTTTTGCAGAAAGCCGATGCGCTCGGCCAGGTCCGGACGATTCACAATGGCGGCGCCGCCGACCACGTCGGAATGGCCGTTGATGTACTTGGTGGTGGAGTGAACCACGATGTCGATACCGAATTCAAGCGGGCGCTGAAAATAGGGCGAAAGAAACGTGTTGTCGCAAATGGCCAGGGCGCCGTGGCGGTGGGCCGCATCCGCCGTTCGCTTCAGGTCCACCAGGTTCATCAAGGGATTGGTGGGCGACTCGATCCATACCGCCCCGGCCCCTTCCGCCAGCGCGGCTTCGAGGGCGGCGCTGTCGCGCAGATCGAGGTAGCGGGCGCGAATCCCCTTGCTCCGGAAGGCGGTCTCGAACAGGCGATAGGTGCCGCCGTACAGGTCG
Organism: Bryobacteraceae bacterium; assembly: GCA_049509915.1. Lineage (GTDB taxonomy): Bacteria > Acidobacteriota > Terriglobia > Bryobacterales > Bryobacteraceae > JBEKYD01. The sequence continues at coordinate 1,394 of JBEKZL010000182.1, forward strand.
TTATGCACCAGGATGGTATCGCCCGACTGGAATAGCATCACGAGCGTGGTTTCGGCGGCCATGCCCGTGCCGAACGCGAATCCGGCAGCGCCGCCTTCGAGCGCGGCCAGGCATTCTTCCAGCACCTTGCGGGTGGGATTGCCACTGCGAGAGTAGTCGAACGCGCCCGGCTGGTTGACGGCGCGGAAGGCGAACGTGGAGGTCTGATAAATGGGTGTCGCCACGGCACCCTGGTGGTCGAGGCTGCGATGGCCGGCGTGGATGGATAAAGTCTTGAATTTCATCAGAAGGAAAGCCAATTGCCAGGCGTCGGCCGCTACAGAATATAGCGGCTCAGATCCTGGTCTTTGACGATATCGGAAAGCTGCTTGCGGACATAGACGGAATCGACTTTGACGCTTTTCTTTTTCAGGTCGGGGCCTTCGAAGGAAATCTCTTCCAGCAGTTTTTCCATGATGGTGTGGAGGCGGCGGGCGCCGATATTCTCCGACGACTGGTTCACCTGCGCGGCGAAGCGGGCCACCTCCTCGAGCGCATCGTCGGTGAGGGTGAGCTTGATGCCTTCGGTTTCGAGCAGCGCGGTGTATTGCTTCGACAGGGCGTTCTTGGGCTCCTTCAAAATCCGGATGAAGTCCTCCACGGTAAGCGATTTGAGCTCGACGCGAATAGGAAAACGGCCCTGCAACTCAGGGATCATATCGCTGGGCTTGGAGACATGGAAGGCGCCGGCGGCGATGAACAGAATATGGTCGGTGCGCAGGAAGCCGTGGCGGGTATTGACGGTGGTGCCTTCGACGATGGGCAGGATGTCGCGCTGTACGCCCTCGCGGCTCACGTCCGGCCCGTGGCCGGCTTCGCGGCCGGCGATTTTATCGATCTCGTCAGAGGTTGGGCAGCATGTCCTTCAGATTGATGCCCATTTCTTCGATGCCCGCGTTGGTGGTGATTTCAAACGAAGGGCCGCGGTCCTTGACGTCAATCTCGACCAGGCGTTCGTCCAGCTTGCCTTCGCGCAGGCGCTCGCGCAACTTTTCGCGGGTGCGATCGACGCTTTCGCTGGGCTCGGGCTGAGGCGGCATGAGCAGATCCAGCAGGCGCTCCTCGGCGTTCAGTTCGGCGCGGTCGGCCACTTCATCCAGGCGTTCCTCGCGCACCATGTCGATGGCGATGTCGACCAGATCGCGAATCATCGACTCCACGTCACGGCCGACATAACCGACCTCGGTGAATTTGCTAGCTTCCACCTTCAGAAACGGTGAATTGGAAAGCTTGGCGAGGCGGCGGGCCAACTCGGTCTTGCCCACGCCGGTGGGGCCGATCATGAGAATATTCTTGGGCATCACCTCTTCGGCCATCTCGGGCGCCAGCTTCTGGCGGCGGATGCGGTTGCGCAAGGCGATGGCGACGGCCCGTTTGGCTTCGGACTGGCCAATGACGTGTTTGTCCAACTCTCGAACAATTTCGCGCGGCGTCAACTCATCGAGGAGCGGCGCTTCGTCGTCGGATTGGCCCGGCAGATAGATGACCATGGCTATTCGAGTTCCTCGAAGGTGAAATTCTCGTTGGTGTAAATGCAGATTTTGCCGGCGATTTTCATGGACTGTTCGGCGATGTGGCGGGCGCTCAGCTTGGTGTTCTGCAGCAGGGCGGTAGCGGCGGAGAGGGCGAAGGGACCACCGGAACCGATGGCGGCGATGCCTTCGTCGGGCTCGATGACGTCGCCGTTGCCGCTCACCAGGTAGGTGCTGCCGGCATCCGCCACCAGCAGCAGGGCCTCCAGGTGACGCAGGGCCCGGTCGGTGCGCCACTCCTTGGCCAGTTCCACCACCGAGCGCGCCAGGTTGCCGTTGAACTGTTCGAGTTTGGTTTCAAAGCGGGAGAAAAGCGCGAAGGCATCCGCCGTGGAGCCGGCGAAACCGGCCAGAATCTTATCGTTGTAAAGGCGCCGGATCTTGCGTGCCGAAGCTTTGATGACTTCCGAGCCCAACGTCACCTGCCCGTCGCCCGCCATCACCACCTTGTTATCGCGGCGCACGCAAAGCACCGTGGTAGACCTTATCTTAGTTATCATTGATTGAGCAACCTCATTTTAGCGCAGGGCTTCGGGAAGCGAAGCCTGGCGCGGCCACGGCCCAGGCGCATTCGGAGATTTCATTTGCGCCGTTTACGGACGCCATGGAAGAGAACGGCCAGCGGGATGCATACCAGCGGCAAATACGCGAGCAGGCGAAAGTTATCGGCATAAGCCAGCAGCGACGCCTGCTGCTGCACCATGCGGTAAAGCGTTCCCACGGCCATTTGATGAGCGGTGTAGGCGTCCGCCCCAGCGAGATAGAATTTTGTTTCGAGGCCATGCAGGATCCTGGTCACGATGGCGTCTTCCGCTGTGACGTTTGCCCCCAGGTAATGTTGATGGGTCTGAGCGCCGCGCACCAGGAAGGTGGTGACGGTTGCGATGCCGACACTGCCTCCGATGTTACGCATCAAGTTGTAGATGCCAGCCGCATTGCCGATTTCCTCCTTGCGCAGCCTGCCCATGGTCATGGTGGTGAGAGGAACGAAAATGAAGCCGCCGGCAAAGCCGTTGATTACGTTCGGCAGGGCGACCGAAGCCATGGAAATGTCCAGATTGACGCGGCTGAGCAGCAAAGCCGAATAGCCGAGGATGGCGAAGCCGCAGGCCAGCAGCAGGCGGCCATCCACGTAGTTGACCAGCGTGCCCACCACGATCATCGAAGCGATCGACCCGATGCCGCGGGGACTGACAGCCAGGCCGCTGGCGAGCGCCGGGTACCCCATCAAGGTCTGTAGAAATAACGGCAACAGGGCGGTGACGCCATACAGCACGAAGCCGTAGATGCCGGCGATCAGCGTGCCGACGCCGAAATTGCGGTCGGCGAAGACACGCAGTTGCACGATCGGCTCCCGGTTGGTGAATTCGCGGAAGATAAAGCCGATCAGCGCGATGGCGGAAGCGGCCGCGGTCCAGCGTATCCAATCCGCCGCGAACCAATCGTCCTCCTGTCCTTTGTCCAGCAGCAATTGCAATGTGCCCAGCCAGACGGCCATCAGGCCGAAGCCGAGAAAATCGATGGCGCCTCGAAACGCCCGCCTGATATAGGGAGGGTCTTCGACGAAGGTCTTCACCATGAGCAGCGCCAGGCAGCCGACCGGAAGATTGATGTAGAAGATCCAGCGCCAGGAATAGCTATCGGTGATCCACCCTCCCAAAGTCGGGCCGATGACGGGGGCTACCACCACCCCGACCCCGTAGACAGCCATCGCCGTGCCGTGCTGGCGGGGTGGGAAGCTTTCGAGCAAAATGGATTGGGCCAGGGGCTGCATGCCGCCGCCGCCGACGCCCTGCAGGATCCGGGCCACGATCAGCATCGGCATGTTGACGGCAATGCCGCACAGCAGGGACGCGCCGGCGAATACCAGGATCGAGATCATCAACAGACGCTTGCGCCCGATCCGCCGCGTGATCCATCCGGCGGCGGGAAGCATGATGGCGTTGGAAACCAGATAGCTGGTCAGCACCCAGGTGGATTCGTCGGTCGAAGCCGAGAGGTTCCCGGCGATGTGCGGCAAGGCGACGTTGGCCACCGAGGAATCGAGCACGACCATGAAGGTCGAGAGCATGACCGATAGCGCGATCATCCACGGATTGGCGGAGGGCGTCCACTCCGCCGGTTCCACCGCGGTATTCGGCGGCGCACCGCCGGGCGGGCTCATCCGGTGGAATCCCTCCGCGCCGCTCGATTGTCTTTGCGTATGACCATGCAGTCATTTTAATCGGGCGGGAAAACGCGGAGGCCAAGAAACAATTCTTTCGGATCATGGACACCGAATTCGGGAGCTTGTCTTTCACCCGGAGCCAGCACCGGGAGCGGCGTACCGGCGGAAAAGGTGGCGTGGCTTGTCGCCGATATGACCAGGGGAACGATACGGCGAAGGCTGTTAGGAAGTCCCACTGTGAGAACTTCGAGTTGCCGAAACTGCGACGAGGCGTTTGCGCAGGAGGGAACGGATGGCTTCGAGGACGGCCGGCTCGGGCACGCCGGATTCACGGCAGAACCTGAGTAAATGCGGCGCGGCGAAAGGGCCCTCCATGGCGGCCAGGAGCTGGCGCTCGAGTGGGTCCAGTTCGTGTTCGATTTCTAGCGCCTGGCCAAGCCGCCTGGCCTTTACCTGGGGCGCGATGGCGGCGCCGAGTACACTCGCATCCAGGAGTGCGACGGGGCCGGCGCGGCGCAGGCCGTTTGCTTCGATATGGCGGCGGATGTCCGGGGTGCGGGCCAAGCGTTCGGCGCGGAATGCATCCTCGATTTCGTCGCCAACGGCGCACCGCGGGGGCCGGGACTGATCGATGCGCTCCCAGGGCGGGCCGCAGTCCGGAGAGCTCCACTGGAACGCGACCAGAACGGTGACGACTCGCGCATATCCCTGTGCGCGAAGATTCGCCGCCCACGCGCCGGCCGAATCGAGGAACGAGGCATAGTCGGCACCCTTGGCATGGCCGGCGGCATATTGGGCCGCGCTGTGGGTAGCCACGCTGAGCACGTAGATGTCCATGGGCGCGCCGGCTAGCCATTGGCGCAAGCGGCGGGCGACGGATTCGCCTTCGCGTTCGCCGAGTTCGGTGACCATCTGGGCCATGCCGCCGGCCGCGAGGTGACGGGGCAATCCGGCGATGATGCGCCGCTGAACGTCCTCTCCCGAGAGGCCGCCGTCACGAAAGCGGAGGGTATTCAATGGCGAGGGGACAAAGGGAGGATTGGCGGTGATCAGATCGAAGCGTTCGTCGCCGACCGGGTCGAACAGGTCGCCCTCGACGGCCTGCAGATTGGTAACGCCCAGAGCTTGCGCGTTGAAGCGGGTGCAACCGACGGCGCGCGGATTGATATCCACGGCGCACACGCGCCGCGCGTGAGAGGCGGCCAGCAGGGCTTGAACGCCGGAGCCGGAACAAAGGTCAAGGGCGTAGCCGACCGGCCGGCGGACAGTGGCGCGCGCCAGATAGCGGCTGTCGAAGCCCGGCGCCATGACCTGATCGGAGGCGACGGCGGCGTGGCCCGGATGGGGAAGCTCGGGCCAGGCGTGATCCGCGAAAATCAAGTGCCGGCCCACGGGAACCAGCGACGCCCGCGCTCGCGCCAGACCGGTTTCATCGATTTCGAGCAGCCCGGTTCGGACTAGCAACTCGCGGCTCGGAGGGGGGAGCAGCCGTTCCACTTCGCCGGGGTCGAGGGCTCCTTGCAGCAGAAACAGGTCGATGGCCAGCGAGAGCGGATCGCGCTCGGCCAGGCGCTGGTCGCGGTAAACGGGAAGGTCGCGCCAATGGAGGTCGCACAAGTCGGCGAGCCCGAGGCGCTGGCGCACCGCGTCCTCGCAATATCCGGCGCGGGCAATGGCGGAAACCGCATCGCGCAGAGCCGGCACGTCGGCATCGCCGGCCAGGAAGGGGGCGCGCGCGGACGAATCACTCATTCGAAACGCACCGGTGCGTAACGCGCCGGGCCATAGCAGCTCGACAGACGACAAGAAACGATCGTCTGTCCCACCGGGCTTTTTAAGGGGCAGGGCGAGATTGCGCGAGTCCATTCCTCTCTATAGTCGGCGGGATAGTGGGAAGTTCTCATCCGAGCCGAGGCTGGGCGCCGGTCCTCAATGGCGGGAGTCAGGCGGCCGCGGCTGACGCAATGCCCAGGCGGCAGCGCTTGTATTTCTTGCCGCTACCGCAGGGACAAGGGTGGTTGCGGGCGATTTTGGGTTGGGGGCGGCGGAGGTTTCCGGCTTTTGTGCAAAATTGTGCATCGGGGAGGCATTTTCCGGCTCGGCTTCGGGCTGGGATGGTGGATCGTTGGGCACGGTTGTGCAATTTTGTGCATCGGGGGGCGGTTGTGGGGCGAAGCTGTCGAGGCCGGCCATACCGGCGGTGCCCTCCTGCTCGGGATCGGGCGGGGCGGCGGCTTTATTGATGATGAAAATGGCGGCCCGGAGGCGGATGGAGGGTGAGGATTTGGGGTCGGTGAGGATGGCGCGGAGGGTTTCGAAGACGAGGTCGGCAAGGTCGATGGCGCGCTCGCGATAGAGGACGGCGCGGTCGTGGCGGGCGAGGGCTAAGGCCTCGCGGAACTCGGGCGAATTGAGGCGCCAGTTGGCGATGGTATTGCGATGGACGCCGGCTTGGGCGGCGGCGTCGGTCAGAGTGGCGCCGTTGGACAAAGCATCGACGACCTGGAGCTCTGGGGGAGTGAGAATGAACATAACGATCGCTTGCGGCTTTTGCAGCTTTACGATAGCGGGCGAGCGGGGAAAAACGGGGGAGGGATTCCGGGGATTTGCCGCTAAGGCATGGTTGCGGATGGATTTATAAATATTTCTCGGGTTTGTGATCCAACTGCACGGCCACTGCGGGACCGCCGGGACGGATCAAAAAGTGCTGTGCAAGGCGCCATAATGCGGGGGCGACATCAGGAGCTCGGTGTCTCGATTCGGCATGCGGGAGCGCGTGCGCCACGCTGAATTACTGCCCGGCTTCGATGAGGCGAAGGAAAGATTCGGCTTGGGCGTAGCCGGGGCGAAGCTTGAGCGCCTCGGTAAAATCGGCACGCGCGCGCGCCAGATCGGGTTTGTACAGCAAATGATACGTGCCGGCAAACAAGTGAGCCCTGGCGTCCAGCGGACGCAAGCGCACGATGCTTTCGGCGATTTGGGCGGCTTGCTCGAACATGCCGAGCTGGTGATATTCGGCGGCGAGAAAATCGAGGCGCGAGACGTCGCTCGGGTCGGCGGCGATTTCTTGGTTGAGGATCGAAATGTACAAGAGGCTCTTGCGGCGGCGCGCTTCCGGGTCCGAGGCGAAATCGTGCTCGATGCGGATACCGCTTCTATGCAGGCTTCCGCCGGCGGAGAGTATCGAAGCGTCGATGGTTTCATGGACGCGGCCACGATACCGGTAGCGGGTTCGGTTGGGAAACAGGCGAACGACGTAATCGGTGGTGGGAGCTGTGGAATGCAACCCGCGATTATGGCGCTCGAGGTAATACCCCGAATTTCGGTCGAGCGCGACCAGGGCTTCGAGCGCGGGTGCGCTCGATCGGTCCAGGGTTTCATCCGCGTCGAGCACCAGGATCCACTGGCCGTTGGCGCGTGCGATGGCGCGATTGCGGGCGGCCGAGAAATCGACCTTGGCGAAACGGAACGGGATCACCCGGGCTCCGTAGCGTGCCGCGATCGGTACGGTCCGATCGGTCGAGCCGGTGTCGACGATCACCAACTCGCCGGCCAGATCGCGCACCGAATCGAGGCAGTGCGGGAGATTGCGCTCCTCGTTCTTCACCACCATGCAAAGGCTGAGCGCTTCGGGTATGTGGGCCATAGCGGTCACGGCTCCCAGGTCGCCGCGGTTACAACGCCGGGAAGGACGACTGGCTCATGGTCGAGTCCGATTGAAACTGCTGAATCGTACTCATCAGGTCCGCGAAGGTCGAGTCTTGCGTGCTGTTATTCTGCGAGGACTGGGTCGAGCCGATGGCGCCGTTGGCCGAGCCGGTGCCTTGCAGGTTGCCAAGGAACGACTGTAAGTAGGTGTTGGAAAGATTGGAAATTGCTGCAGGATTCATGCCCTTGTCATGGCATTTTCAGGGCCGCTTTAAGTTGCTGAGAATGCGCCGGTGGGCTCCGGAGCGGAGACAGATTCGTGGCGGGCGCGACGAAGTATTGGCGCGGCGGGGCAGCCGGGCGGCCGGTCTCCCCGTTGCGGAAAACAGCCTGTGGAATACAGGTATGGCCGGCACGGCCCGTTACGTTCCAGTTCCGCCCTGCGGCGTAATCTGTACGTGCGTCACCTTGCCGCCTCGGAGAACGATGAGGGTGCCAAAGCGCCCAGACTGGTTCTTGTGTTCACTGCTCTGAAAGATCGCATCGGGCTTTCGTGTCAGGACGAGTGTGGTTGTCATAGTTGCATTACCTGGCGACGAGGTCTCCGCGTTGGCGCCGTGGACTCGCCGCCCTTCCTTTCAGCCCTTGCTGGACCAGGCAGCGAATGCCGACATGTAACTCCGGCAGAGGCGCGGATGTTCGAGGCATGTACCGGCATCCGGCGCCGCCAGCTCCCGGCCCATCGCCAGGCGCGCGGCCAGATCGGCCGCGTTCGCGCCGAGTTTGACCATGTTTGAGAGAACCTTGATACGAATCCGCATCTCGGGATGTTTTCCCAGGACCGTCCCATGACCCGAGTCGGGAAACGCGATGAACGTCACCAGCCCGCTGGGGTTTCCCAGTGCCTCATGAAGCTTCTGGGAAGATTCGCCGACCTTGTCCTGTGTCCCGCTATCGCCGTAGACGTAGCCGGTGCTGGCTCCAGTCGCGGGATTCACTGCCAGGCCGAAGTCTCCCTGCCGCACCCTTTTTCCAAGCACGTTCACGTGTGCCCAATTGTTCGCCCACACTGCGTAGGGGACGACGGACGAGTCCAGGTAGCGGTTCGGGTCATAGGCGGAAAGAGATCCATCCGAACTCACGCTTGTGCCAGAGATGTAATAACCCGTGTTTCTATTGACGACTGGAAAATAGCCGCTGCCCGTGGGTAGTAATGGTGGTTGGCCCTTCTTGCCGCGCCCTGCCCGGCCCGCTTCCAGTTCAGCCCGATCGTCAATCGACAGGCCTTGGGATCGAGATTGATCCTTGGTGACGGCCTTGATCCCGGCCCAATAGAAGTTGCGGTTCCCGCTCAGAAAGTTTTTCCAGCCCTTCGTACCGTCGCCGGGATCGCCACAAGCGTTTCCCAGCCCTACTTTCTGTGACGTAGCGGTGGAAACACCCTTCCAGCCCGTATGCCAGCTTTCGAGCGGCTTCAGGTTCTTCTGCACGGATGAATTCGGATTGTTGTACCCGTAGCTGTTCGACGCGCCGTCAAGGTCAAGGTTCAGGCGGCACATATAAATCAGGGCGGCGAAATCGTTCGGTCCCCCAAAGACCTCGAATACGTGAACCTTGGTGAAACGGTCCTCAAAGTGACCCGCGGTTCTGTTTACTGTCAGTTTGTCGAGCATTAGGTCCGTTGGCATGTTCCCCCCGGGGACTGAGTCTGGCAGCACCGCGTTTAACAGGCTGCCTGGCGACCCTCCCTACTGCGATAAGACGCGGCCGGGAAAACATTTCAAGGTTCTTCGCCGAGGGGTACTGGGTGTTGGCGAAGAAAATCACCACGTGGGCACAGAGAGCCCGCGTGATGACGCGCTCGGCCGGCAAAACCCTGGCGCCGGTCAGCGTGCGGTGTCGATCTTTTCCCAGTCGCCGGCCTGAATGAAACCGGCCCAATAATAGGGATGCCGCCGATCCTTGTGCTGGAGCATTTGCAGTTGTGCCCGGCGGAGGGCCTCGCCACGCCCCAGGCCGCTCTTCAGACCGGTGTAGTAGGCCGCCATGATTTCACGGGTGGCCCGGTCACTGACCGGCCACAGGCTCATCACGAGGGTTTCCGCCCCGGCAAGGAAGAAGGCGCGCCTCAGGCCATAGACGCCTTCGCTGCTCGTCGCCTCGCCAACGCCGGTCTCGCAGGCCGAAAGGGTGACGACCTGGGTGCCCCAGAGATTCAGGTTGGCGGCTTCGAGAGCGGTCAGGATCCCATCGTTGCTGACGCCTTTGGTGAGATTGGCGCCCGCCAGGGCCAGGCCCGATCGCAACAACGGATTGGCGGGCAGCCGATCAGCTTTCATCGCGCGGGGCCGGTCGTTTTCCGGCCGTGCGCCGGAGGAGGTTTGCTCCCCGGCGAGGTCCCGCAGGAAAAATCCGTGCGTGGCGATGTGGAGAATCTCGGGAGCCTCGATCTGCAGCAGCAGCCTCTTGGTAGCCTGCTGGCCGGTAAAGACCCTGGCTTCCGGAAACAGCACTTGGATGTTGTGAGCCTCTGCGGCGGTGCCGGGGAGAGGGGCGAAGTAGACCCCGGACAGATCGTCACCTGTAAGAATGCTGCGACGGCCCGCCATGAGAGAACGGTTCGGGCGGCCGCCAGGGGTGGCTTGAAAAACTCCTGGCTCCCCGAAGAAGGGGTCCGCCAGAACGACGGGTCCGCTTCTCTGTTGTCGCGAAACCCGCATCCGGAGGAGATCGCGTCCGGCGGTGAGATAAGAGATCGAGTGGCTCTCGACGAGATAGCGCCCTTGCCCATCGACTAATGCTTCAAAGGGGATAAGACTGAGGTCTCCTTCCGGCGAGATCAGCAGCCGCGTGGCATCGCCAACCAACGGGAGAACCGGCTCGACAATTCGTCGGTCGACGGCGCGAGAGACCTCCCGCACATCCGTCCGCCGGCTGTCGCTCAGGGCCCGGCGAAGAGCCAGCACCGCGGCGTCGGTTTCGCGCGCCGGGCCCAAATCCGCCCATCGCACCTGGCCCGTGTGACGAAATACGTACACGGTGTAGCGAGGTGGTCCGTAGGCTTGATCTTCATTCGGCTTTTTCCAGTCGAAGGGACGCCAGGCCGCGTATTCGAGGAGGGCGGCATCGGGCGGTATGGCGTCTTCGATGGCAGCCAGGGTCACCGGCTGCGCACGTGCGCGAAACTCGACACTGCGGCGGCTGACTTCGGCCTCGAGCCTTTCCCTTCGCTGGTCCAGCATCGCGAATTGGTTGCTGAACTCGGTGACCGAATTCTTTCCGGGACCGCCTAGAGCGAGCCTTGCCAGGCCGGCGTCGGCCTCCTGTAATTGGTCGAGCAACTTGCGGTCGTCGGGGCTGAGTCTGCCACGCAATGCCGACATGCTGCCGGCCATTGCATCGAGCAGGCGCCCCTTCTGTCGCAGCACCACCAGGGCCGAAAAGTCGCGCGCCGCGGGGTCGTCGGGAGCGTCGCGCGCGTGCAGCGTGACTGTACGGTCGGTATGTTCGTAGGTCGAACGCAGGTAAGCGAGATTTTCCTGCTCGGAGCCGATAGCCAGGTTGAAGGCAAGGTTTTTCTCCAGAGCTTCCGTGTAACGCGTCTGATATTCCAGCGCGCGGCCGAAATCGCCCTGCGCGCCGTATGTCCTCGCGACGTTGTCGAGAGCCATCAGCGTCAGCCGATGGTAAGGCCCGGCGACCTCGAGGAGCGTATCGAGCGTGCGGCGATGCAACTGAAGAGCCTGGCTGTAATCGCCTTGGGCGTGGTACAGATTGGCGATATTGATGAGAAGGGCGACCGTGTCCGGATGGCGGCCGCCCAGGCTCTTCTCGCGGATGGCCTCCGCTCGCCAGAGGTAATCCCTGGCGCGCGCGTAGCGGCCGGTCTGGCGAGCGATGATGCCGAGATCCTGGAGCGGAATGCTGACGCTGGGATGGTCGGGCCCGAGTTTCTTCTCGGCCAGGGCCAGGGCCCACTCGAGGAGGGGCTCGGCGCGCTGGTTGTCGCCCATCAGACTGTAAAGATCGCCCAGGTTGTTGACGGCTCCGATGAGAAAAATATCGTCGGGCGCGAGCGTCTTCTCCGCGATATCCAGCGCCCGTTGGCGTTCGGCCAGTGCCTTTTCGAGATCCTGCCGATATTCGTGGATACCGGAGAGATCCATTAAGGCGGCCGCTGTCAGGGGGTGGTTGGCGCCGAGCACGCGTTCGGCGATCGCAACCGCCTCCTCGGCGAGCGGTTCGGCCTTGTCATACTGGCCCATGTATCGGTAGAGGGCGCCTAATCTTCGCAAAGCAAGCGCCGTTTGCGGGTGGTCGCGGCCCAAGACCGACTGACTGATCGACGTCGGCCAGGCGGATGAGCAGGAGTCCGGTGTAGGCATCGTCGGGTCCGGCTCCTTTTTCCTCCAGCGCTAGAGCTCGCCCGGCGAGTTGAATGGCGTCGTCGTACTTTCCGGCGGCCACGGCGGCTTGCGATTGGCTGGAGAGCGTCAAGGCTTCGAAAAGGGCATGGTCCCGTTCGGTGGCCGCCCGCACTTCGACGATGCCGATGTCATATTCGGCGGCGGGAGCCCTGGGATACCTCGGCTGGACGGCGAGCTCGAATCGACCCGCCGTGGCCGCGACCAGGGTGACCAGTTCGCGTCCCTGAGTCCGGCTTTCCCTGTCGAATTCGGCAATCGCCTTTCCGTCCGGACCGCGAGCTCTGACCACGACATCGATTCCGAGCTGGTTCACCGCCACGGCGGCGAATTCTCCCTCGCCCAGCGTCAGTGAGTACCCATGCTCCTGACCGCCTGAGATTTCGCGGCGCACCACCTGGCCGCGCTGAAGGAGCGTCGCTGCCGGCTTGTCCTGAGCCGCCAGCCAGGATGCGCATAGAGCGGCCGCCAGTGCCGCACCCGTCGCCGCCTGGGTCAGACGCCCGCCCGTAGGATGAGATTGAGTTGCCAATTCACCGCTTCTCCGACCGCCGGCGGTGGCGGCGGTCCCCGCAGGGAAACTAGCGTATCACAACCCGGAAGGCGTAGCTGCCGATGAGGTCGGGGCTGCCGTCAGGTGCGGTACCGCTGAGCTCGAAGTTGTAGTCTTGGGGTTTCAGCAGCGACCAGGGAAGGCTGGCCGTCACCGACGGCGAGCCTCCGTGCATCTCCCCTTTGAGCGTGCCGCTCTCCCACACAGGCAGGTTAGTTGCCTGGTCTTTCAGCGTGACGCGATAGGCAGGCGACTCGTCGGATTCGAGTTCCAATCGGAACGCGGCATCCTCCCCGCGCGGTTCCAGACGGAGCGTCGGCGGGGAGACAATTCCGCGGGTCTGCGGCAGCAGAACAAGGGCAACCAGGCTCTGTGAGCGAGGCCGCTGGGCGCCCTTTTGCCGCTCGTCCGGCGCCGATTCAAGCGATCGCGGGGCTGAGGCGGAAGGTTGGGCTTCGATCTGGTTCTGCGACTTCGGGCCGCCCTGTTCGGAGGTCGCGCTCGCCGCCCGGAACTTAGCCACCCGCTCGTGAAGCCGCTGGCTGCGGTAGAGCAGGCCGCCCGACACAAGCAGCGCCAGGCACGCCGCCAGACCGAGTGCCCAACGCGGAACGGGCCAGCGCCCGTGCGGCCAGCGGCGCGCATCCGCGGGCGCGGGAATAGCCCTGCTCCACAGAAGAAATGCTTCCGCGAAGCTCGCTTTTTCGCGGCGTCTTTCGCTGGTCAGGTAGGAGGACTCGAAGCGCTCGCGACTTTCCCGGCTAAGCTCTCCGCGGACATAGGCATCGACGAGATCATTTTCGGCAGCGGCCAACCGGGCGGCGAAATTGTCGTCGGCGACGGCCAGCTCATCCAGCCGTTCATCCGGAGCGCCCAAAAGGTATGAAATAATACGTTCGTCATCGGGCTCGGGCGTGGTCGGCTGGAACATGGTTCCTTTCAGTTAAGACAGAACTGGGAAAATCATTCAGGGCGGACACAACAGGTTCTGACGCAAGCTTCGAGTTTGGCCCGAATCCGGCAGGCGCGAATGCTGAGGGCATTGGGCGTCAGGCCGAGTCGCGCTGCAAGAGTGCGGCGATGCTCGATCTTCACGCGCTCGTCGCCGCGATAATACTCCATAATCAGGTCCCGGTCGTCCCGTCCGAGGCCTCCCAGGCAGCTTTCCAGGCAGTGCAGGCGCACGGTCTCGGCATCGGTTGGGGAAGCCTCATCGGATGGGGCCGCCAAACGTGAGGCCACGGCGCCGAACTCGGACGGATTGCCGAGACTGACGTGCTTGCGCGCCGGCAGGCGCTGGTATTCCAGGAACAGGAAACTGGCGACTATGTAGCAGTAGTGAGCCGGCGATTTGCCTGTGATTTCCCCTTTCTCTTCAAACCGGTGGGCAACCCGGCGCAGGGTTTCATCGGCTAGATCGTCGGGCGAGATACAGTTCTTCCGGTCAAAATAGAACACCAACCTACGGCGCATCTCGAGATATGTTTCCCCGCCGGAATCCACGCCCTGATCAAGCCAGTTAAGGAACCGCTGAAACTCGCTCGCAGCCGGCGGCCAGTCCCTTTGAGAGCCCGCAGCCATCCCGGTTCCCCCCATCTGTATGGGACTATTTTAGCACCGGCCGAAAGCGGAGAGTAGTAGCAATGCGCCCTTGGGTGCCCGCCAGATTTGGGGGGTGGGATCACGCGGCCAGCCGTTCTGAGCGACGTTCCCAGAAATCCTCGTAGCGGCCGCTGAGTTTGGAACCGCGGAGCGCGATGATAGCGTTTGCGCCGCCTGTGGTCCAGTGCATGCCAGCCCGCTCGAGTCTGGTACCGATCACCACTTTGCAGCCAGCTTCGACGACCCCGGTGGCGGTGCATAAACCCGCATAAACCCTGTTCGTGAAACTCCGGATATCTCATGCGGTCTCGATTGCCGCGGTATAGCCGGCACACTGCATAGAGCCGGCGCGGCAATGTAACGTAGCCGGCGCCCGCGTTGGAAAAGCGAAGAGTGCGGCTGGCACGGGAAGGCAGATACCCATGAACAGTGACCTCTTCGCCTTGCTCTCTCTTCATTCGGCGTGGTTCACAAAACGATTTGGGGAATCCAAATCGGAGCTTTACCTGTTCCGATTCGGCAAGCCCGCACCGAACGATCCGAGCAGGCCGATAACAGACGTTACAGGGGCGTGAAACGCTCTGCGGAAAAGGTCGGGTGTCCAATGCCGTCTTCATGACCTCAGGCACACCGAGGCCACACCAAAATGGCGGAGGCGGGCGTCAATATCTTCAACTTAATCTGTAGTCGCTGCTGAGCGCCATTGAAGGCACCAGCTCGACCGGCAACAACTCCTTTCGCCATTTGCCCAATTGCTGAGCACGCTGCAAAACCTGCAGCAGTTTGACCCCACCGAATACAACTCCGTGATGTCGCGGATTTCCACTAACCTGACCACCGCCGCCACCACGGTGACATCGGAAGGCAATACCGCACAGGCGACCGAGCTCACCACGCTGGCCACCGACTTTAGCCACGCCGCTTCCAGCGGCAATCTCCCCAACATCCAGGATCTGGCGGCGGCCATCGGCAGCGGACACCATCATCACCATCACGACGCATCTTCCAGCTCCGACTCCGATTCCAGCACCAGCTCGACCGGCGTAGTTCGACCAGCAGCACCAGCTCGACCAGCATCGCCAGCAGCCTGACCTCTCAGATCCTGGCCGCTTTCGAGTCCAGCAGTTCGCAAAGCAGTTCGCTCAACCCGATGTCGATCATCATGAACACCCTGTCGAGCGCCGGCGTGATTGGGTCAAATAGTTGACGAGGGCGCCGGGCAGTCGCGAGCGACAGGAAGACTTGAGTTAGCAAGACGAATCGCAGAAGATGGCCTGAGTGGGGCCGTTAGCGGAAAACAATCGACGAATCTCATTCCGCCCGATTGGGCGTTCGGACTTCCCTCTGCTGCAGAAATGGCTCGCGGCTCCTCACGTGGCGGTCTGGTGGAACGAGCACTTCGATCTGGCTAGCCTCGAGGCTAAATACGGACCTGGCATTGATGGGAGCGAGCCAATCCACGTGTACCTCATGCAGTTCGAGGGCGTTCCAATCGGCTGGATTCAATGGTATCGCTGGCGCGACTTTCCGAAGCATGCGATTCGATTGGGTGCTGACCATAGGTCGGCCGGAATCGACCTCGCGATAGGAGAAATCGAGAAGACGGGTCGCGGGCTGGGGCCTGCTGCTATTCGGCAGTTCGGGACGAGCTACATTTTCGCCAACGGCGACCTGGGCGCGATCGTCGCTGATCCTTCCGTGCGGAATCTGAATTCTGTCAGCGCATTCAAGAAGGCCGGTTTCAACATTACGGGCACGGTGCAACTCGTAGGCGAGGACTTTGAACGCCACGTGGTTCGCCTGGATCGTATTGAGGAGTAGATAACTCGCCGAAAACGGCGTGGTGTATACGCATTCCCGATAAGAACGCGTCCATTGCAATTTCCTGGAAAGTGGGCTTTCATTCTACTGAGTCCACCAAGGCATGAGCGGCCGGCTGAATGAAAGAAGCGCTGCCCGTCTACGCCCGCCGGCGCTCCTTCTCCAGTCTCTCGGCGAGGAACAGCTTTAGCAGGGACTGATAGGGTACGTCCCGCTTGTCGGCCAGGACTTTGAGATCCTCGATCATGTAGACCGGCAGCTGCAGAGAAATGGTCCGCAGGGTCGGCACCTCGATTGGCGCGCAACCGGGCGTCGCAAGCTCCCGAACCTGTCCCACCAATTCCGCTCGCTATCGACGGCAACGAGACACCGGCGACAAGATCGCCGGCGCTACGAGCCGCCCAGTTTCCACAGGATTTGCCGCAGCATGCCCAGCATTACGGGGGCATCTTTTTTTGAAATTTTCAGCCGGCGCACCAGCCGCCGCACTTTGTCCTCGGTGGAGGAAGCGGTGAGCGGTTGGATGTAACCGCTTACGGACAGCGCCTCGACAAACAGCCGGGTGATTTGCTCGTTCTCGCCCGCGGCCGCCGGCGATACGCCGCGCTCTGGCGGTCCCACGGCGGCCTCCGGATCGCGGGCCAGTTCGTACAGGCACAGGGCCACCGCCTGGCCCAGATTCATCGAGAGATCCCGGTCCACGGTCGGGATGCGCATCAACCAGTGGCAGTGGGCCATATCTTCGTTCGAAAGGCCGAACTTCTCCGACCCGAACAGGAGCGCCACCGGCCGCGCCGCCAGCCGCCGGCCGATCAGCCGCGCTCCGAACTCCAACCGCCGCACGGCAAGCTGCGGGTGCCGATTTCCGACAGAAGTAGTTCCCACGACCAGGCTCGCATCCGCTACCGCATCCGCCACGCACCCGAACTCCTCCGCCCGCGCCAATAGCGGCGCCGCCCCGACCGCCGACCGCGCCTCCCGAAACGCCACGTCGTAGGGGTTCACCACCCGCAGCCGCTCGAAGCCGAAATTGGCCATGGCCCGCGTCGCGGCCCCAATATTCAAGGGGTTCCGCGTCTCTACCAGTACCACCCGCAGTTGCTGTTTCCAGTTGGTGACGATACTTCAATCCTATCCGACCCCGGGCCGTTCCGGCTCTGCCTGCGCATATTTCCGCCGGAATGGGGCTTGACATGGGCGTGGACCCGGTTAGAATATTTCTCATCAAAGCTTTGGTTATGCAGACCGCTTGCGAACACACCCGTACTAACGTTATCGCCCGCCGGGACGGCGTCGATTACCTGGAGTGCCTCGACTGCCACCAGATTTTCGAGGCGGAAGACCTCGAGCCCGTTCCGGTTGAGGATGACGATGAATAAGCTCGCCCGGGCGTAAGTCAAATCGCGACACCGGGAGATTCATGTCAAGTGTAGCGGCCAGTTCCATTCGGGCGGCTGCTTGACCGATCTGGGGATTTGGCGGCCTGGGAACGGCAAGCGCTCCCTCACGGTCGCGGCTCGGCTACAGCGCGTTTGCGATCACTTAACCAGTTGCGACCGTCCAAGAACGGATAAGCTCCTCATCCGTGCAGCCTCGCGTCTGGCGTGCGCTAGCATAAAGGGACATGCTCGATCTCAGCTATTTCCGAAGCCATTTCGATGAGGTGGCCGCGCGCCTGGCGACCCGGGCATCGGTTCCCAGCCTCGACCGGTTTCGCGAGCTTGACCAGCGGCGCCGCTCCGCCATCTCCGAAGCCGAACAGCTCAAGGCCCAGGTGAATGCCGAGAGCGCCGAAATCGGCAAACTGAGACGCGAAGGCGCCGATACGAGCGACCGCCAGGACCGTGTCCGCGAACTGAAAGCCCGTATTGGGGAGGGCGACGAGGAGGTGAAAGCCGTCGACGCCGAATTCGGCGAGCTCATGAAGGGCATTCCTAACCTGCCCCACGAATCCGTGCCGGTCGGCAAGGACGAATCCGCCAATGTCGAGGTGCGCCGCGCGGGCCAACCCCGCGAGTTCGATTTCCCGCCCAAAGCGCATTGGGACCTGGGCGCGGAACTGGGCATCCTGGACCTGGAGCGCGCCGCCAAGATCACGGGCGCCCGCTTCGCCCTCTACTGGGATATGGGCGCCAAGCTGGAACGCGCGCTGATCAATTTCATGCTCGACCTGCATACGCGCGAGCACGGCTACACCGAGGTGTTGCCGCCCTTCATGGTGAATTCCAAAAGCCTGTTCGGCACCGGCCAGTTGCCCAAGTTCCAGGAAGACCTGTTCAAGTGCGAAGGCACCGATTTCTGGCTGATTCCCACCGCCGAAGTTCCGGTCACCAACATCTATGCGGGCGAGACGCTGGAAGCCGACGCGCTCCCGGTGAAGCTTTGCGCCTATACGCCCTGCTTCCGCAGCGAGGCTGGCTCCTACGGCCGCGACGTGCGCGGCATCATCCGCGTCCACCAGTTTCAAAAAGTCGAGCTGGTGAAGTTCACCCGGCCGGAGGCAAGCTACGACGAGCTGGAAAAGCTCACCGCCGACGCCGAGGACATTCTGCGCCGCCTGGGGCTGGCTTATCGTACCGTGGTGTTGTCCACCGGCGATATGGGTTTTTCTTCCGCCAAGACGTACGACATCGAAGTCTGGCTGCCGGGACAGAACGGCTACAAGGAGATTTCCTCCTGTTCGAACTTCGAGGCGTTCCAGGCGCGGCGGGCTGGCATTCGCTGCCGCAGCGGTAAGAAATCCGAGTTTGTCCACACCCTGAACGGCAGCGGCCTGGCAGTGGGTAGAACCTGGGTGGCCATCGTCGAAAACTACCAGCAAGAAGACGGCAGCGTGATCGTTCCCGAGGCGCTCCGTCCTTACCTCAACCAGGAAGTCATCCGGCGGCGAAAATGAACACGAGACTGGTGGGAGAGCTTGTCCGGCTACGCTACAAGCTGATGTGGGCCAGGACGCGTTCACGCAACGGGAAAATCGCCCTATTCGTCGTCGGCTATCTGCTGTTCGTGCTGGTGGTGGGCCTGCTCGCGGCGGGTGGTTTCGCGGCGGGCGTGGCGGCGGTGCGTTCCGGCAAGGCCGGCCTGGTCGCCGCCATCGTGCTGGCATCCCTGTTTGTCGAGACGCTGTTCTGCACCGTGGTGATGGGCTTCGGCCTCAACGCCGTGCTTCGCGACGAGGAACTGCGCCGCTACCCTTTGACCGTGTTAGACCGCCGCACCGCGCGGCACGTCACCGGCATCCTCGATCCCTTCTGGTTCCTGCTGCTGGCGCTCGAATTCGGCCTGGTGGCCGGTTTATACCTGCTGGGCGCCGCCAATTTTTGGCTCGGGCTGGCGGCCGCGCTGCTGCTGTTTTTCACCTGCTACTTGCTGGCCCGCATCGTGGCTTTGGTGGTGGACCGGCTGGTGGCTCATAAGGCCGGCTCGGCGGTGTTGCTCGGGCTGGTGCTCAGCCTCAGCCTTTTGCCGGGAACGCTGATGCCCATGTTGCGCCACAACCGGCCGCTGCTCGATCGAGTCTGGGAGGACGTGCAGTGGCTGCCTCCCTTCGCCACTGCCCAGGCCATCACCGGAGCCGGGTTCGCCCGGATTCGGGGCTTTCTGTGGCTGGCGGCATGGTTGGCGGTTCTTTTCCCGCTGATGCTGGCGCTGGAGCAACGGCCTGTCGAGCGTTTCGAGATGCGGCCCGCGGGAGCGCTTCGCTGGGGCGGCGCTTATGAGCGCCTGGGCGGCTGGTTCGGTGCCGGCAATCGCCCGCTGGTGGGGCACTGGCTGAGGTTCTATCTGCGGTTCAACCGTTTCCGCGCCCTGTACCTGCTTAGCCTGCCCTTGGGCGCTTTCCTGGTCTACAATATTAGCCGCGCTCAAGCCAACCGGGAATTGGTCGTGGCGGGCCTCGGCGTCGTTCCGATTGTGGCTTTCATGGGCACGTCGCGCATCGCGGTCAACCAGTTCGGCTACACCAGCGGTGGGTTTCGCCGCTTCTTCCTGCTGCCCGCCGATCCGGCCGCCTGTCTGCGAACCGGCAGCTACGCCGGCCTGCTGCTTGCCTCGCCGCTGATTCTGATCGCCGCCGCTGCCTGGGTAGCCTTCGCGCCCGGGCCTTTCGACCCACGTGTCGAGGTGATGCTCCTGGCGAGCGGCGCCGGAGGCTTGCTTTTCTTCAACGGCGCCGGCCTGTGGACTTCCCTCTACGCCGCGCGGCGGGGCAACTATTCCGGCATCGGCAACGACATGTCGTTGGGCGCCAATATCCTCATGATCGGCAGCGCGCTCGGCTTCCTGTTCCTGCCACAGGCGATCGGCCGCTGGCAACCCTGGCTGTTGGCGCCGTCGAATTGGTTTGTCACGCTCGTGCCCTTGGCCCTGGCGCTGGGGTTCTACCGCTTTTCGCTCGAAGTGGCCGGCCGTCGTCTGGCGGCCAGACGCGAACGTTTGTTGGCTGTGGTGGAGGGAAAGGGATAACATTAACATGTCCGCCGCCATCCAGATTACCGGACTGGTGAAGCAGTACGGTTCCGTAGTTGCGGTCGACGACCTGTCGCTGGCCGTGGCCCGCGGCCGCATGTTCGGCTTCCTGGGGCCGAACGGCTCGGGCAAGAGCACCACCATCGGTTGCCTCACGGGCCTGCTCGACCCTACCGCCGGCGAAATCTCCATCCTCGGCCAGCGGTTCGATTCCGGCAGCGCCGTGCTCAAGCGCCGCATGGGCGTGATGCCAGAAGCGTTGGGCCTGTTCGAGCCGCTGTATGCCCACGAGTTTCTGGCTTTCGTGGGCCGGATGTACGGCCTGGACGAAACCACCACGCGGCAGCGGGTCACCGAATTGCTCGCCGCGCTAGAGCTGACCGATTCGCGCAAGACCCTCGCCGAGTACTCCACCGGCATGCGCAAACGCGTGGCTTTCGCCGCCGCCGTCATTCATGCGCCCGAAGTCCTGTTCCTCGACGAACCGTTCGAGAGCATCGACCCGGCCGGCGTGGCGCTGATGAAGCTGTGGCTGCGCCGCTTCACCGACCAGGGCCGTACCGTATTCATCACCAGCCACGTGCTCGACACGGTCGAACGCCTCTGCGACGAAGTGGCCATCATTACCCGCCCCGGCAAGCTGGTCTGGCAGGGCGAGATCACGGTCCTGGCCGATAACGGCGTGCTTCGCCATGACGGCCGCGAGTTCGACGCCCTGGAGCCCCTGTTCCTCCACCTGACAGGGGAGAAATACGCCGACCTGAATTGGTTATAAAGGAGCTTTCAGCCACCAGCCGTCAGCGTTCAGCTGCAACAGACGCCCTGGGTTTCGCTGACGGCTGAACACTGCGTGCTGAGGGCTTCTTCATTTCTTAGCCGCGGCGCTGCAGTACGGCTCCAGCGCTTTGATCGGCTGTGCGACCGGACCGAGGAAATTCGCCGCCCGGCGTTCGGCCAGTCCCTCCGGATCGTCCACCGGGTCCAGCACGGCCTGGCCGTTAACACAGTGTGCCTGCGTGCCCCAGTGCTGCGGCTTGCCCTCGCGCACGCTGACCACGTCGGCCAGACGAGCATAGTCGCGGCCGGACGCCTCGCCGCACCGCGCGGCCCGCTCCAGATCGCCCAGAACCGCCCGCTGCAGTCCCAGGTCCTGCTGCTCCACCAGCACGAAGTATTGGTGCGCGGCCTGCTTGCCCACCAGCGAAACCGGCGGCCAGCCAAAGCGCTGGTGGATCTGTTCCAACCCGGCGAGATTAGCCCGGTCCACCGCTTCGGTCTCTTCCATCGAGAATTTGCCCGGCTCGCGCGCGGCTTCGCTCCGGGAGGCCATTTCTTCAATTTCCCGGATCAACTCCACGGTCGCCGGAGCCGGGTCGCCCGTTCGAGGCCACGCCCCGCTCAGCACCAACTCGTCCGCCGCCGTGGCGCGCACCAGCTTCCATGGCGGCACCTGCCCCGCCACCACGACGTCGACCACCGTGGCGTGATCCGGGTCCAGCAGCTTCATGCGGTACCGGTCGCCGTCGAAAGTAAACTCCGCGCAATTGTCCGCCATCGCCGCGTCCGTAACGGGCACTTCTTCCTGCTCAGCGCTGATGCGCGTGAAATAGCCCTCGGAATCGTAGCTTAGGTCCTTCGGCTGCAGCACGGACCCCCTCAAACCGGACCCCTCCGCCCGCAACCGGTAGATCATTGCGTTCCCGCCCGCAAACTTGACCAGCCAAGTGCCAGCATAACCGGCGAAAACGCTCCCGCCGGCCGCCAAGCCAGCCGCCGGCCCCATCGCCAGCGCCAACACGTATTTGGACAGCATAAGCCTGCCCCCAAGAATACACCCGCTGTGGGAACTTGCAAATACCAATTTGTAACAATCCTCGGCAACGGCTCCCAAAACCCGTAGACACCGCGCCATTACTCTTAGACGCAGGCGCAAGTCAATGACGAATTCGTACCAGTACGTTGCCGCGCAAGGAGTTACCGGACCTTTGCCGGTTTCCACTTACAAAATTTTACGGGTACAAAATTCAGGATTTCGGTTAAAGTAGAACTAGATTTCAAAAATGAGAAAATTTGTTGCCGGCTCAAGCCAATTATCGAGGGGAGACCTCCAACTGGCTCGGGTGCTGGTAGTGCATGGCGACCTGGCTCCCCGGCTGGCTTTACAGACGATTTTGCAGGCTGGCGGCTACGCCGTGGATGCGGCGGCCACTCCGGCCGAGGCCCTCACCAAATTGGATGAGAGCAGGTACGACCTGGTTCTGAGCGAAGCCGAACTCAAACCGGGAGAGCACCATGCCGGCCGCAACGTGTTGGCCTACGCCCGTGTGAAGGACTACCATCCGGCCACGGCAGTGATCACTGCCGCCCGGCGCCTGCCCACCCGGTCGAACAGCCGTCAGCAGTTTTCCGTCTATGCGGAAAACCTCCCCTTGCTGCTTGGAAAAGTGGCGGAATTGATAGGCCTTCGGGCCAGTCGCCGCTACCGGCCTCTGCGTCAGGCAGTTTAGCAAACGAGCGGTTCCATCCACCGATCCCGCCCGCCGGTTGTCAACCCGCGCCCCCGCGGAGGGTGTGAAATCAGCAACCTGGAGAGCGTCTTCAACCGGATCGGCCGGCACACAGTTCCCAAGAGCCGAACTCAAGCTCTTAGGAACTGTAACGAAATAAATAGAACACTTTTGGCGTAGAGTCCGAGGTTGATCCGAGCAAATACCCGAAGGGGATCAAGGTTTCGGACAAAGAGGTGCCTCGATTCGAATTGAACGCGACAAATTCCACGGAGAATGGAACTACACAATCCTTCCGCGCCCACATTAGATGTTCTGTTTATTTTGTGCCAACTCCTTAGTGCGGCCGTCTTGCCCCAACCGCTCTATCTGTGGCCGCCACCGCCGCCCCCGGCGTGCCCGCCGCCCATCCCGGCCGACGCGTGGCCTACGGAAGAAGCCCCGCTGCCCACGCCGCCGCCGCTAAACCGGCCGCTGCCACCAGTACCCGAGGAGGAAGCGCCCAGTCCGCGATTGCCGGTCGTTGTTGCTCCCGAAAGGCCTCTGGCGGGCGTCGCGGTCGGATTCCCGGGGTGATTCACGACTCCCCGGGTCGATCCCGGTACGCCGCCACCGCCGCCGTTCCGTACCCAGCCATAGCCGCCAGGAATCCAACCGGCGTAACCGGCCATAAACGGGCTGTAGTAGGGAAACCCGTACGGATCCATGAACATCCCGCTGCAAGGCACGTAGGTCGACATGCCGTACCACATGTTGAAGCTCCAGGACGGCATACATCCCATTCCCGGCCCCATGCCACCCATCGTCGGGTAGTAAGCGCTTCCCGACAATGTCGGAGAGAATGTGCTTCCAGACAATAGCGACTGGCGCGCCGACGACACGTTCGCCATCGCCATATACTCGCTTCGCCGATGGCTCCAGCGGTCCAGCGCATCAGTATCTTCGGTATCGAACTTTTCCGGCTTGGCCGAGGCGTCCTCGAGAGACAACATTCTGCCCATCGCCACCGGCACAAACTCGCCACCTATCTCAACGTCCGCGCTCCCCTTGAAGACCTTGACCGCGGCAGGTTTGGTGTCGAAGCGGTAGAGGCCGGCCTTGGGAAGCGTAACCGCGGCGTTTGCCGCCACCACCGTCACGCTGGTATCTTTGCCGACTTCGAGGGCGTCCACCACCGCCGATCCCTTCAGGAGTTCGACACGCGTATCGATGAGCCGGTTGGTGATCATCTTGAGCGAGCTGTTCTCGCCCAGCCGCAGCACCACACCCGGGTTGAGCAGGACTTCGGCGCGCCCCTGCTCGGTCTCGAGAACGCCGTTCTCTTTGACGTCGGCGAAGTGCGTCAGCGACGCTTCCAGGGGTTGCCCGTCCAAGGCGACCTGCCCTTCCTGATAGGCCACCACTCCGGATTTCGCCGCAATCACCGGCTGCGCCGACGCGACCAGCGCCCCCAATCCCATTAAGGCTACTATTCCAGCCATGCTCATGATTTTCATCTGCGGACCACCTAGATATAGCTTGCCACTGTTTTCCCTGAAGTCAATCGCTCAAGTGTAGTTCTTTCGATACACGGGTGGCTGGGCGCGCACATTTTAGGCGGCAATCAGGCGTTCAGCGGTTAGCTTCGGAACACCTTTGGGACGCTTCGGCAGCGTCGGTCCGGGGGCGGCATGGCTGAGCGCTGAAGGCTGAGCGCGACCGCTGCTAGAACACGTAGCTGATGCCCGCCATGGGTGTCAAGTTGTTCAAAATGCTGCCGAACTTGGCCGCGGTGGGAGCCACGGCCGGCGTCAACACGCCGGTGGGAAACGGCGAGATGAAGTCGCGCAGTTCGAACCGCAGAAACATGCGCGGCGCCAACTTGTAGGTCATCCCGCCGGCAACCGTGCCCATGGGCTCGACCGCGTGGGCCCTGGTGAAATAGCCGAATTGCATCAGTGGCTGGTAGGCTTCCGGCGATCCGAGGCCCTGAAAGAGCTTCATTCCGCCGCCCACTGCCAGATAATACTGGACGGGGGAATTCTTGCGACGCGTATGCCAGATCAGGTCGTAGTGCAGGGCGTGCGCAATGCCGGTGAAGCTGGCCGAGGTCCCACCGCTCGAAAGCTTCAGATTGCTGTCGAAAAACTCATACCGGATTTCCCCGCTCAGGTTTGAGTAGAGGTTCTGCCCAAAGTACACGCCGCCAACGGCGCCGGCGGAAAATCCGGCCGTGGCCGAGGCGCCCGGGGCCGAAACCGGCACGGTATTCAGAAAACCCGCGCCTCCCACCGCGCCCACCTCCCACTGCTGCCCCCAGGCCGCCGCGCAAAAGGCGGCCGGGAGCAGAACGCGCAAAACGAATGTCTTCATTTCCTTCTCCTTCAAGCGCCGCTTAGTTTCCCACTACGCGAACGTTCACACCAGAAGTAATCCCGCCCTGGTTGAGCGTCAGGGGCACCGACAGCCCCTGGGGGACACCGAACGGCACGGTGGCGTTGATCTGGTATACGCCGACCTGGCCCGGCACCAGACCGGCGTAACTGACACTCAGATTGGCGCCCCCGAGAGTCACGGTGGGCTGCAACACGGCGTTCGCCAGCGGACTGGATGGCGCGGCCGAGCCGGCGGTCACCTGCGGACTGGTCAAGCCCAGCCCGTTGGTGTAAATCACCAGCGTGTCGTTGTAATTGACCGGGTTGGTGGGTGTCACCAGTTGATTGTTGGCGGCGCGGACGATCGTAGGCAGTCCGGTCAGCGGTCCGGCGGTGCCGTTCATGAATACGCTGGGCGCGGCCACGCCGACTGTGAAGTTGTAGTTGTTGCTGACGCCGCCCGGGGTGTGAATGGCGACCGAGGCATTACCCCCTACGTTGTAGGGCAATTGCGCGTTTACCTGCGTGCCGGAGACAAACAGCAGCGGCACCGGCGTACCGTTGACGCTCAAGCAGGACTGGCCCAGCGCGGTCGGCAGCGGAATTTGCGCCGTAGCCACGTTGACCGGGCTCATGGAAGTACCGTAAACGGTGATCAGAGCGCCGGGGGCCAAGGCCGTCGAATTGTTGGCAGCGTTCACCACGCTCGCAATCGTCGGCGTGGCCGCGCTGGCGCCATAACTCGAAGCCAGCACAGTAAACCCAGACGTGGTCAGAGCCACCACTGTGTTGTCGGCGGGCATGGCGGCCACGGTTCGGGTGAACGTCATGGCGGCGGACGTGGTCGTAGTCGAGGAGGTCGACGACGAAGAGGAGCTCGTGCCGGTTGTCGAGCTGCCGCCGGTCGCCGGAGTCGCTGTCGGCAGCAGCGGTGCTTCCACCATTGTCGTCGGGCTCGCTCCGCCAGTCAGGCTGGTAGTGAACTCCTGAATGACGCCCGGGCTGGTGCTGGAGGCCGCCGTGGCGAAATATCCGCCCTGGCCGGTGAACAGGAACCCCGAGGAGCTTCCGCCCGATTCCGCCAGCGTGCCAATCGGCACCAGCGAGGAGTTAAACACGTAGTTACCCACCACGTACTGGTCGTAAGACGAGGCCGCGATGGCGCCCCCAAGCGCGGTGAAGTCCTGCCGCGCCGCAGTGAATGTGTTGGCCGCGGCCGAATAGAGCATCACTGTGCCGCCCGGATCGGCCAGAATGACGGTGGCGCCGTTGGACGCCGCGGCCAGACCGGATTGCGGCGAAACCTTGTTCAGATAGGCTCCCAGACTGCTCAGCATGGTTCCCACTTCGGTAGAGAGATCCAAACTGTCGACCGCGCCTAGTCCGGTGCCTTCGTCGCGAGCCAGAACCAGGATGGCGCTATTGGAAACCGCCAGCGACCGCCCGTAGTGCCCGCCCGGCAAAACGACGGCGGACACCATCTGCAGCGCATTCAAATCGTACACGGTCACGAACTGCGAGTCGTTGTGGCCTACCAGCAGGTACTGCGAATCGCCGGTGATGGCGAGCGACATTGGTGTCGTAAGAGTCGGGAGGGTGGCGATCTGGCGGTTGGTCGAGCCGTCGAAAACCAATACTTCGTCCTGGTCCTCGCGCGCGATGTAGAAACGGTTGCGCGCCGCGTCCGCCACGATATCGCCTAGAACGCCCGGCACATCGACGATGGTGCCGCGCTGTTCCACGTCCGGATTACTGACCAGCACGCGCACCGTTTTTGCGGCATTGACCGCGCTCACCGAACCGATCATCAGGTCCACCGGGGAGGTCCCGATGGCGGTCGTGAATACGCTCGGGTTCGCGGTGACCGTAATCGTCGCCGGCGTGGTTCCCGCCGCCGGCGATACGCTCACTCCGGCCACCGGCGAGTAGATGGAGAAGTCCGTGTGATTGCCGCCCGGATCGCTGAGCGTAAAGGTGCCCGTCACCGTGCTGCGGTTGCAGAAATTGGTCTCGAGCAATACGTCCAGGTTCTCCGGCAAGATAATGCGGTCCTGAACCGCCATGTTGCTCGACGACATGATCAGAAGATTCGGCATCAGCGCCGGCGAGGAAGATGCCGCCACCGGACCGGTCGGCTGGCTCGAGTCGGGGAGTTGGCCGTAAAGGATGCCGCGGACCGAATCGATAGCGTGACCGGTGATGTTCTTCGATGCCAGGATGTTGGGATAACGCCCGACGATGCCGTTCAAATTCACCAGCGAGTATCCCACCATGGCGTAGGTGCCGTCGGCGGAAACACTCACCCGCGGCAGCAGCGCCGGGGAGGACGTGTAAGAAATGGGATAAACAGCGGGCGCATTCGGCCAGGAGTGGCCGTCGATCTTGAAGACGACCTGGCTGGTTCCCGTGGTGGCGCCCGCCAAGCCCCAGATCGAAAGCCCGTCACCCGCCGAATTCCAAGCCATGGCGGCTTCGGTGATCTGTCCCGGAGAAGCCGGCGCCTGTATCGGCAGACTGCTCGACACATTCGCCAGGCTCGTCAGCAGCGTCAGTTCGCCGCTGACCGGGTCCATCTCCCAGATGTTCGTCGTCGTAACAATCACCGCGACGCCGGAAGGGTAACGAGGATCGGGGACGTTCAGAAACGCAACGCCCAGCGGCGGCTCCCCGGTTGCCAGCGTCTGTTGCGTGTTGTCTGACAAATTGATAATTGTGACCAGGTTTCCCGCCGTCGCTCCCGAGGCCGTCGCATTGTAGTGAGTCACCACAAGATACGACCCGTCGGGCGACATCGCCAGCGAGCCGGGTTGAGGCGCCACATTGAGCGAGGTGTGGATTCTCAGGTCCGAAAGCGACAGAAAGTCGATCGTATTGGACCCGAAGTCGGCGATGTACAGGTAACCGCGCGATTCGTCCAACACCACGTCGGAAGCGGTTCCGCCGATGGGAACAACCGTCCCGAGGCTGGCGGCGGCCGATGGCAATACGCTCGTGATCGAAACCGCGAGCAGTAACGTGACGGACAATCTGTTCAGGCGCATAAGCGGAGTCTTCGAACATTACGATTACAGTGGGTCCGGCGGAGAGAA
The DNA here is from genome assembly GCA_049509915.1 of Bryobacteraceae bacterium. Lineage (GTDB taxonomy): Bacteria > Acidobacteriota > Terriglobia > Bryobacterales > Bryobacteraceae > JBEKYD01. The sequence continues at coordinate 29,597 of JBEKZL010000182.1, forward strand.
TCAATGATCGAAATGGCTAGTAATGCCGCCATTACCAAAGTTAGTCGTGTATTTTCGGGGATTTACACGTATACTGCAGCCGTAAACGCAGCTTCCGCGCGCCGGGGAAGACGCTGGGCGCTCGACTCGCCGCGGAAGCAATAAAGGTGGTCATGAAAACCCGTTTCGCTCCGATGGCACAGTGGTTACTCCGCGCCGCTCTCGCGGCCGCTCTGGCGGCTTCGGCTTCGGCTCAATCCACTTCCGTGACGACGATTACTCCGGTGCCGGTCGGCGCCATTTTCACTGTGGACGGACAATCTTATACCCAGCCGACCAGCTTCACCTGGCCGGCCGGCAGCGCGCACACCGTAGCGGTCCCCGAGGCTATCGAAAACGGCGCCTTGCCGAACACCCAATTGACTTTCGTGGGTATCAGTTGGGCGGATGGAGCTTACGGCACCACCAGCGTTGTTATTACAGCCGACCCCGCGATCACCAACTATACCGTGAACTTCGCCGTGGGTTATGCGTTGACCATCGCGTTCTACTCCTGCGGCACTACCAATTGCGGGGCAGGCCCCGGATACCTCACTGTCAACAGCGGGCTGCCGTCCGGTCTGTGGTCGAGCACCGCCACCTATGCATTAGGCGATTCGGTGGTGTATGACGGCGTGTCATATATATCGCTCATCAACGGAAATACCGGATATATTCCATCGAGTTCGTCCGGCGCCTGGCAACTGGTTACTCCGGTTGAGGTAACCTCCTCGCAACAGATTTATTTTGGGGCCGGCAGTACGGTGACTGCGCAGGCCTTCCCCAATCCCGGCTACGTCTTCACGGGCTGGTCCTCGGTGGGCGCCGGCGAAAACGTGCTGGGATATCAGATCACTGTCACCATGAACGGGCCGATGTCCATATATCCTGGCTTTGCCCCCGCCGCAACTGTGAATTTCGCCACCGTGCCGGCCAACCTCGCCATCCTGGCCGACCACAATTCCATGAACACTCCGGCACAGCAATTCTGGGGCTGGAACACGGTGCATACGTTGGGCGCGATCTCGCCACAAAAAGACAATACCGGCAACATGTGGGTCTTTTCTTCCTGGAGCGACGGCGGAACCCAGACGCACGCTTATACCGTGCCGCCCACGTCTTTGCCGGTCGCGCTCACGGCCACTTTTGTCCCGGGCGTCGCGGTTTCCTTTTTCACTTCTCCCACCGGGCTGAGCCTGACCGTCGACGGGCGCAGCAACTGGCCCAACTACGACTTCCTCTGGGGCGTAGGCCAGACGCACACGTTCTCCGCTCCGGCGCAACAAACCGATTCCGGGGGACGTATCTGGTCCTTCGCCTCCTGGTCGGACGGCGGTGCCGCTTCGCAGACTCTGTTGACGCCCGCTAACGCGCCCGGCGGCATTTCGTTGACGGCCACTTACACGCCGGTCGGACAGTTGACGATCATCAGCGCGACGGCGGCCTCGGTGGTGGTAAATGGCACCGCCTGCAACCTGCCCTGTAACGTGCAGCAGGCCGTGGGCAACGTGGTCACGGTCGGCGCGCCCGCTTCGGTCCCGGTGAGCGCGGGGTCGCGCCAGGACTTTCTGATGTGGTCGAACGGCGCCACCGGTGACCTCACTTACACTCTCACCGCCGCGCCCACCACCATCGCCGCCAACTATCACCTCATGAATCTTCTGGCAACCAGCGCGGCGCCCGCCGGAGGAGCTTCCTGGACGCTGACGCCCGCTTCGCCCGATGGGTTCTACGATTCCGCCGTCACCGTCAACGTGAGCGTCGCGGCCCAGCCCGGCTACCGGTTTCTCAACTTCGCCGGAGATCTGGGCGGCTCCGTACCCGGCGGACAGCTAACCATGAACCTGCCCCGCAGCGTCCAGGCCGTGTTCTCTAAGGCGCCTTATCTTTCGCCGGCGGGGGCGGCGAATGGCGCCGGCCTCACTCCGGTGGCGGGCGTGGCGCCCGGCTCGGTGGTTTCCCTCTTCGGCCTCAATCTCGCCCCGGCGGTTGCCTCCGGTCCAACCTCCCCGATGGTGCAGACCCTGGGCGGCCTGACGGTCAGTCTCGGCGACACCGTGCTGCCGCTGTTCTTCGTTTCCCCCACCCAGATCAATTTCCTGCTGCCCGACGGTACCGTCAGCGGCAATGCTACCCTTACGGTCGGCATCGCCGGCCAGCCCAACTCCACCGCCCCCATCTCGGTCGTTCAGGACGCGCCCGGCCTGTTCGGCCAGTCCGCCAGCGGCCAGACCTACGCCGTGGCTTTTCACGCCGACGGCACCCAGGTGACTACCGCTTCACCGGCCGTGGCCGGCGAAATCGTAACCGTTTATGGCACCGGCTTCGGCCCCGCCAGCACACCGCGCCCCTTCGGTGTTCCGGCGCCCGCCGGAATCGAGCTTACCGATCCGATCGCCGTCGCGTTGAACGGTCAGACTGTTTCGCCCACCGGCGCCGCCGTCGTGGCGGGCTCCATCGGAATCGATTCGGTCGCCTTCGCGGTGCCTGCCGGCTTACCCGCCGCCTCGAACGCCACCCTGACCGTTACCGTCAACGGCCAAGCCAGCAACAGCGTCTGGCTGACGCTGCAATAAAGCTGAAAGCTTAAGCTGAGTGCGGCTCGCGGACAGCTATCTGCCCAGATCGATGCCGAGTTTCTTCAGCTCTTCCGAGTAGTAGCGCCGGTGGAGCAGGTCCCATTCCTCGCTGCCTTCGGGGATTTCGCGTTTCTGGGTGCGAATCTTCAGCCGCGCGGCGCGATCCACCTTGTCCTCGGCCAGCAGCAGATCGGTGATCAACCGCACGATCTCGAGGCGCACCGCGTTGGAGTCCTTATTCCGCAGCCGCAGATCGTGGCTTCGGCGAAGCATCTCGACCAGCTTGTGGGAAATATCGGTGACCTTGTCGCGCGACAGTTTCATGGCGTCGCCGGTGTCCCGGCCCGAAGCGCGAATCACCTTGCGCTGCTGGATCAGCGTGTTCTTGATCCGTCGAAACATCTCCTGATAACTGACGCCCTCGCGCCGCATGTACTCGCTGTACTGGCTCAGAAGATCGCGCACTTCGTCGTTTAGACGGTCTTCCACCGCCAATTCCTCGGCGATGACGGTCTCGACTTTTTCAACTACCGCCGCCGGATTGGGAGTCTCAATAGTGGCCGGGATCAGTTTTTGTACGAGTTGTCGCGAGATGTAAGCGACGAATTCTCTGGCAAGCAGCATTCTGAGGCGAAATCGTAGTGTATCACGGGTGAAACCCCGCTCGGCTCAAAACCCGGTATCATCAGGATAAGGAAGCCGCGAGAAAACCGCTCCACTTGGACAGGGGGGACCGAATGCCGCTACCGCAGGAAGATCCGTTGACCTATCTGGCGCGCAAACCAGCCGAAGCCGTACCCAAAGGCGAGGCGATCTATTCCCCGCAGATACCCGCGCAGCGGCTGTATGTAGTAGTAACCGGCCGCGTCAAAATCGGCATTTCGACTTCGGACGGAAAACGGATCGTCAGCCGCATTGTGCCCCCCGAGGGCCTGTTCGGCGAAGCCTGTTTGCTGGGCACGCCCTCGCGGAGCGAATCCGCCACGGCGCTCGACGACGCGGCCTTGATGAGCTGGACCCCCGCCGAAATCGAGCAGCAGATCGAACGCGAGCCGCGCTTCGGCGTGGCGCTGTCCCAGTACGTGTTGCGTCTCGGGCGAGAACTCGCGGACCGCATTGAAACCATGGCCGTGCTCAAAACTCCCGAGCGTGTGGCGGCCGCCCTGCTCCAGTTGGTCACTTCCCTCGGCGAGGCTCGCCCGGACGGCGTCCTCCGCATGCCCGGCCTCACCCATTACACTGTGGCGGAATACGTCGGCACCTCGCGCGAGATCGTTACCTATCAGATGACCCGCCTGCGCGGCCAGGGTCTGATCCGCTACTCGCGGCAGTTCATCGACATCGACGTCAAGGGCTTGGCGGCCGCCCTTCGTAGTGCGCGCGGCGCCAAAAGCCTGTCTCCCGGCGCCGCCTCCTGATCCCGGCCGGCAACCCGCCGCCCAGGACCACGGAACCTGAGTGTTTCCTATCGATTACTCACTCCGCCCGTCCCGCTTTAGGGCCAACTTCTTTGCGATTTTCCGCCTGTCGCGGCACTACTCATGTATGCAAAGTCGCTTGCTTTCCCGGCACCGTGCCGCGTGGCCGTTTCTTCTCACCGGCATCTTTCTTGGCTCCGAATTTGCCGCCCGCGCCGGTGTCCTCCTTTCCATTACCGGCGACGTCTCCGCCTGGACTTCCGCCAACGGCCAGGCGATCGGCTGGTTCGCCCCCGTCCAGACCGCCGATCTGACGATTTCGGTCCTGTTGGACAACCGTGCCTCAACGCCCAGCGACGCTACTGCATATCTCACTACCATCATCGGTCCGGGCGCATCCGCCGCCAGCGAAATCGCCCAAACCACCATCACCCTTCCCGCCTCGTACCAGGGGTGGGTGAGCCTTTTCGATGTGCCGGTGCTCGCCGCCGGCAGCTATTGGCTATCTTTCAGCGCCCCCACCGGTGACATCGACTGGGCGTATGCCGATCCCGCCGCCATCGCCGGCGCCGATGGGATCGACTACATTGGTTACGCCGAAGCGGGCCGCCCCGAAGCGACCTACCTGCCCGCTTCGGCTTTCTACATCGATCCCGATTCATCCGGCTACGAAATCGAGGTGATAGCCAATTCGGAGCCGCCGTCCGCGCTGCTCACTCTGGGCAGCATCTCGGGCCTGACCACTCTGGTGCTATTGCGCCGCCGCAAGCGGAACCTGGCACACGCCCGCTTGGCTGCCGAAACAGCCGTTGCAAGCGTACCCCGATCCGCCACCGAAATAGCCCCCCGGCATAGCCGGGGCCAGGTCGCCGCCGGTTGACGGTCGACCTGTCCATCCGTGTCCGAAAACCACCCAGAGCGGCCGCCTTGCTGCCCCATCGGCGGCCGCTCCGCCTGACCCTGTTTTTCCTCTCGACCTCGTTCCACTGTAACCTCAACACACTGCATATAGATATAATTCTTGACCTCGCACTATATATTGGGGGACTATTACTGATGTGCCTTGGCGAGTGACTTCTCCGAGAGGAAAGGATTTTAGATGGGCCAGCCTGCCGTTCGATCTGCAACAATTGAATCCGTCTTAGATACGCAAACGCCGTCTCAACCGGGGATTTCCTTCCCCCGCTATTTTACCGCCCGGCTGGAGGCGGATCGGACCCCCTATGACGATGTCCGTTGGGAGACGCGCACCGCTTCCATCGGCAACGACAAAGGCTCGGTCATCTTCGAGCAGCGCGACGTGGTGGTTCCGGCGGATTGGTCGCAAACCGCCACCAACATCGTCGCCAGCAAGTACTTCTACGGTAAGCTGGGCAGCCCCGACCGCGAGACCAGTGTGGCCCAACTGGTCGAGCGAGTCGTCGATACCATCGCTGGCTGGGGGAACAAGGACGGCTACTTCAAGACCCCCGAAGACGGCGCCAACTTCCGCGCAGAGTTGGCTCACCTCATGCTCACCCAGAAGGCCTGCTTCAATTCGCCCGTCTGGTTCAACGTTGGAGTGAAGGAAGCCCGCGGCTACGGCTGGATCTTCGATCAGGCCGCCGGCTGCGTCTCCAAGCTCGAACGGGGCGTGGTGCGCCCGCAATGTTCGGCCTGCTTCATCGTCTCGGTCAAGGATTCGCTCGAATCCATCCTCGACCTCGCCAAGACCGAGGGCATGCTCTTCAAATGGGGCTCGGGCACCGGCACCAACCTCTCCGCCCTGCGCGAAGACGACGCCATGCTTTCGAGCGGCGGCCGCGCCTCCGGGCCGCTGTCCTTCATGAAGGGCTTCGACGCCTTCGCCGGCGTCATTAAAAGCGGCGGCAAGACCCGCCGCGCCGCCAAAATGGTGATCCTCAACGCCGACCACCCCGACGTCGAAAGGTTCATCTGGTCGAAGGCCAAAGAGGAGAAGAAGGCTTTCGCCCTGATCGAAGCCGGCTACGATTCCTCCCTCGATGGCGAAGCCTACGGCTCCATCTTCTTCCAGAACGCCAACAATTCCGTGCGCGCCACCGACGACTTCATGGACGCCGTCGTCAGCGATGGCGACTGGTGGACCAAATCCGTCGGCGCCGGCCAGCCCGTGAAGCGCTATAAGGCGCGCGACCTGATGCGCCAGATCGCCGAAGCCACCCACCAGTGCGGCGATCCCGGCATGCAGTTCGATACCACCGTCAACCGCTGGCACCCGTGCAAGAACACCGCCCGCATCAATGCCTCCAACCCCTGTTCGGAATACATGTTCCTGGACGATTCCGCCTGCAACCTGTCCTCCCTCAACCTGATGAAGTTCGTCGGCCCGGACGGCCAGTTCGACGTGGAAGCTTTCCGCCACGCCATCGATACAATGATCCTGGCGCAGGAAATTATCGTTGATAACGCCAGCTACCCGACCGAGAAAATCGCCGAGAACTCGCACGCCTTCCGTCCCCTCGGCTTGGGCTTCGCCAATCTCGGCGCGCTGCTCATGTCCATGGGCGTGCCTTACGATAGCGCCCAGGGCCGCGACGTCGCCGCCGCCATTACCGCCGTGATGTGCGGCCAGGCTTACCTCACCAGTTCGCGCGTGGCCGAATCGGTCGGCACTTTCGCAGGCTACGGCGTCAACCAGCAGCCTTTCCTCGAAGTCGTCCGCATGCATCGCGATTCGGTGGACCGCATCAACCGTCACAACGTCTCCGCCACTCTCTATGAAGGCGCGCGCCAGTCCTGGAACGAGGCCTACGAATCCGGCCGGCGTTTCGGCTACCGCAATGCCCAGGTCACCGTCATCGCTCCCACCGGCACCATCGGCTTCATGATGGATTGCGATACCACTGGCATCGAGCCCGACCTCGCCCTGGTGAAGTACAAGAAGCTGGTTGGCGGCGGCGTCATCAAGATCGTCAATAACACCGTGCCGGCCGCCCTGGTCAAGCTCGGTTATTCGGCCGCCCAGGTGGAAAAAATCGTCAGCCACATCGATGCCGCCGGCACCATCGAGGGCGCGCCCGATCTCAAGCCCGAACACCTGGCCGTCTTCGATTGCAGCTTCCGCCCGCAGAACGGCACCCGCTCCATCCACTATATGGGCCACGTGCGCATGATGGCCGCCGTGCAGCCGTTCATTTCCGGCGCCATTTCAAAGACCATCAACATGCCCGAGGAATCCACGGTGGAGGAAATTATGACCGCCTACACCGAAAGCTGGAAGCTCGGCCTGAAGGCCGTTGCCATCTATCGCGACAATTCGAAGAAGGTGCAGCCGCTCAACACCGGCAAGAGCGATAAGAAAGCCGCCGCTGCGGCCGCGGCTCCGGTCGAGAAAATCGTCTATCGCCCGGTGCGCCGCAAACTGCCCGATGAGCGCCGCGCCATCACTCATAAGTTCTCCATAGGCGGCCACGAAGGTTATATCACGGTGGGTATGTACGACGATGGCTCGGCGGGTGAGATCTTTATCACCATGGCCAAGGAGGGCTCCACTATTTCCGGCCTGATGGATAACTTTGCCACCGCGGTCAGCTTCAACTTACAATACGGCGTCCCGTTGAAGTTCCTCGTGGATAAGTTCGCCCATGTGCGCTTTGAACCCAGCGGTTGGACCGGCAATCCCCAGATCCCTTATGCCAAATCCATAATGGATTACATCTTCCGTTGGCTGGGCACAAAGTTCCTGGGTCCCGAATACGCCATTACCGAAGCCGGTGAAACCACCACGCTCCGCCCCACCGAAACCGACCCGCAGCAGCAGCTACCCTTTGCCCCGATCGTAACCGACGCCCCACTCTGCGCCGAATGCGGTTCCATCATGACCCGCAACGGAAGCTGCTATAAGTGCGGCAACTGCGGAGGTACGTCCGGGTGTAGTTGAGTATTCCGTGTGTGACTAATTGACTATGCCGGTGACCTTTGGTAACCGATAATGCCCTGCTTGTTTCGTATTCCGTGTGGAGGGCAAACAGTATTATTTCGTTTCCATCGGCACTGGCTCGCATGAAGCGATCCATTTCTGGTAGAGCCAGGAAGGGAGTGCGGGGGCGAGGGGCTCAAACGCCGTTTCCTCGCCCCGCTCAGTACCGGAGAAACCTCGCGACTTGCGCGAGTTCATAAGTGCCGTAGGTCTTTTGTGCGTCGACTCGTTCCGCAGTTTCGAGCCCGTCCGAATTGAGGACCAACTGAACGAGGATGCTGTCGGGTAGCTTTCCTTTGCCAATCTCCTGGAGTAATCTATATGAACGAACCCCATAAAATAGACACGAAGTTCTTGGCGTCAATGGCTCTGCCGGCTTTCTGCCCACGCTGCTTTTGGTATCGGCTGCATTGAGCGATGCCCCGTTTTCGATCTTTCCCAGCATCTTCAATGACATCGACTCGTACACGAAGCACTTGGTGCACGCCAATATCGACAAGCACGGCCATCCGCCAAAGTGGCTGGCGAGTTTGTCCGAAGCGGAATCGTACAAAAACGTCGGGTTTCTCAAATGGCTCGATGAAAAGAACGGAATCTTGCTGAAGGGCGGCCCGGACGCGGTGTTTGACGGCGAAGAAGAGTTGTTCGTCGGCGACTATAAGACCGCCCGATACCGCGACGGGCAGGATCATTTGCTAGCGCAGTACAAGGTTCAGTTGCTCGGCTATTCTTTTCTGCTCGAACAGAATGGATACGAAAAGCCCAAACGTGCGGCGCTGATTTACTTCCAGCCCCCAAACGATCCGACCTTTCAAGAACTGCTTGCCCGAACAGAAAAGACAGGAATGGCCCTTCCTCTGACGGTGGAAGTTGTTGAAATCGAGTAGGCCGATTACAAACTGCTGCACAATCTTCTTCGCCGTGCACGGGAGATCTACGACGAGAAAAAGGCGCCCGAAGGATGCGAAGCGTGCAAAGACTGCAAGCGAATCGACCGGTACCTTCGCCAGTCCAAATTTGATGATCGCCCTGAAGACACGTTCGTGCGGGTCGATTTCTACACCGATTATCGCGGGAAACGGCGACCAATTTCGAGAACGGTTGAAAAGGGAGGGGACATAGCCATCCTGGCCGAGGACACTGGCGAGTGGCACCCCGAGTGGGCCCGGCAATTGGGCTCATGGCGTAGTGGCAAGATCGCTCGTCCGCAGTTCCGTCAAACCCGTCGCGACGCCACGCGACTGTTGCAGGCTGCGAGCCCGCTGCGTCACGGCATGGTCCGGAACACGCGCGAATTGCTGCGGCGCTACCGTCCCCAAGGGCGATCCGCGCGAAGTTGTCGTGGAGATGACTCCGGCTGAAAGCGCGCCCTACAGTGCGGTGGAGGATTTCATCGGCGATGTTTACCGGGCGGCGTCTCCCGAAAAGCGCTCGGCGGTGGGCTTCGTCATGACGGTGTATCGACGCCGGCTGGCATCAAGTTTCGAAGCGCTGAAAAGGACTCTGAATGGGCGTCTGATGCGCACTGGAGGCATCACGGAGGAAGACGCGTCGCTCGATGAAACGTCGGACGAAGTAATGTCCGGCGAGGAAGTGGCTTGTCTAGCGGCGGAAGCGCCAGAGGCAATCGACGAACGGCTGAGCTTCGCATACAAAGATACGGTGGAGCAGGACGTGTTCTTCACCGTCGGCAATCGCATCAATCTGTTTCAGGGAATCGTGGGCCGGCTCCAGCCGATTCTATCCCGTTTGCCACGCCGGTTCGAAGAGTTGGTACTGCTTGACCGGGACGCGCGAGACGCGGCGCGTCAGAGATTCCTTGCGGACCTGGAACAACAGGTGCGGGATGCAGACGAGAGCGGTTTTGACATCGATGCGACGGTGGAGGGCTCGCTGGATCTCCCTTCGCTTCCGGGACCGGCACTGACGCTCCGCGACCTGGACCGCGCCATTCAGATTGCGCGCTCGCGGCCACCCGAGGTGGACTTCCAGCCACTCGATCCGGGCTCTTTCGGCATTAGCCTGCCCGGCGGCGCGCTTGTCAGGGTTACTACCGATCCCAACGTCTTCGAGTTCTCACCCGATAACTTCCAGTTGTTTTCGCCTGCCGGCGATGTGTTCGGCGCCATCTATGTGGACGGCGCTCGCGGAGGCGCCGATGAAAGGGGAATCGCATGGATAGTTCAGCGTCCGGGAGCGGAAGCGGAGTTCGTGGTGGCTACCCGATTCAGGCCGCGAACGGTAGCGAGTTTCGAGGAACTCCTGGCGGCGCTGGACGTTGTCGGAGAACCCAGCGATTTCCCGCTGGCGGACTGGCCGGGCGTGTCCGTTCCGGTGATCGCCTGAGCTCGGCTTACGCTGAATTCCAAAGTTGAAGATGTACATCGGGCTTAAATACCTGAGACAAGAGAAGAGCGGAAGCAAACACCTCGGACAAATCGGTTCCGCGGGAGATCACCGCTCTGCTGTCTGGCGAGCGGGTGATTCTGCGTGAGATCAAGCGAGCGGTGACCCCCTTCGGTTGGGCTGGAGTGTGAACGGCGCTTGGTGCTGTCGATGGCGGCGAAAAACTAGGCCATTCTGGCGGGTGGAAGTGGGCCAGCATGTGGGTCACGCTCCGGCCTTCGGGGAGCCTGAGAACGGCTTGGGCGGCGGCCCGGCTGGGGTTTACTTGGAGTACTTTGAGTCTTTCTTTGCGGCTTCTGGTTGCGTGCGGCGATGATCTTGTAGAGCAGATGCGCGGCTTCGGGGCACTCGATGCGCTCGATGCGGTCAAACCCGAATACATCGATTATAAGGAGGTCCGGGCTGGCGTAGCGGCGCAGGCGCGCGGGCAGCGTTTTGTCGGCGAGAGATGCGGTAAGGTCGGACATAATTTGTGCCGAAGTGCGATAGAGAACGCGGTAACCATGGACGCAGGCCTTCTGCCCTACCGCCTGGATGATGTGACTCTTCCCGATCCCGCCCGAGCCCGAAACATAATGCCCATGGTCCGAAAACCGTAAGAATTCAATATCGCTGGCACCCATTGTTCGGCCAGGATCTGAGGCTTCACCGAACAGCCAAGCTCCCCCGAGGCGAGTACATCTACTGCGACTTACCTGACGGCACTATCGCAGGACTGCCCGCATGGATGGTCGATCCATCCGTGTGTGGCTCCATTGAGGTCGGCAATGTCATGGCGTCAGCCGAAGCTCTGGCGGAGCTTCAAAGCTTGATCGGCAGGGTTACGTCCCCTGTGGCTTCCGCTTTGGAGAAGATGCCAATGGAGGCCCCGCATGACCGACAACAAGAAGCTGGATGCGCAGATGAACCTGCATCTGTGCCAGACTCCGCCAATCGACCTGCCCCAAGACAAGCAACGCGAACTGGCAGCGGCGCTCGCCGACCTGCGTGTGTGGAATGCCGCCGTGGTCAATGATCCTTCCGCGGTCCGGCCAAGAGGAGAGGGATCATGAACACGAATGCAAAGGTGACCGGCGATCATCTGAAACGGCGGGCAATCGTGTATATCCGATAGTCATCTCCCATTCAGGTTGCTAATAACCTGGAGAGTCAGCGGAGACAGTATGCCCTGGCCGACCGAGCGCGGCAACCCGGGTTTCAACAAGTCGAGGTCATCGACGAAGACCTGGGACGTTCCGGTTCCGGCCAGGTTGATCGTCCAGGTTTTGCACGGCTGGTTGCCGAAGGCTGCACCGGGAGCGTGGGCGCCGTCTTCTGTATCGAGGCGTCTGGATTGGCCCGCAATGGTGGTGACTGGCATCACCTCATCGAGCTGTGCGGTTTGGTGCGAGCGCTCGTCTCGGATCCCGATGGCGTCTATGACCCAGGTCTGCTGAATGACCGTCTGCCGTGAGGGCTCAAGCCGGCCGCGAACTGAAGCTGCCGGTCTATAACACCATCTGGCACATGCTTCGGAATCCGATGTACGCCGGCGGCTATGCCTTCGGCAAGACCGAGGCCCGCACCAGAGTGGTCGGGGACGCGTCCGAAAGACCATCGGCCATTCGAAACCCGTAGAGAAGTGGACGGTCTTGATTCGCGATCGTCATTCTGGCTACATTACCTGGGAGCAGTATGAGCGCAACCAGGCGATGTTGGCCGACAATGCACATATGAAGTCGCGCATCGAGCCGAAGGCGGGACGAGGAGGCCGGAGCTTGCTGGCCGGGCTGTTGCGTTGCTGGAGATGCGGCCGGATGCTGCATGTGGCGTACAGCGGCATGAGGGGCGAGGTTCCGAGATATCATTGCCGCAGCGTACACCTTAATCATGGCGCGGCATGGTGCATCTCATTTGGGGGATTACGTCCGGACCACTACCGTCCGCGAGCACGTCCGCGCGTTTGACTATCTGGGTGGTTTGGCCGTCACTTGTCTCTACGACAACATGAAAGTCGTAGTAACTGGTTATGACGGTGACCAACCGATCTATAACACTCGGTTTCTGGCCTTCGCCACTTACTATGGTTTTCAGGTGAGGATAATGTTTCCAGGAGTTGCGTCATCTGATCCGCAACCGGCCCAGCCTGCTGGACCCGGTGCGGCGATCCTGGTGTGCGGCCAGTGTTCGGGACACACTCTCACGCGCAATGCCCAGCAGGCGCGCAATGCGGCGTTGAGAAGCGCCGCCGTAGTGCAATCGCACGATCTCGTTGCGCGTGAACTCGTTCATCCCTGCTCCAACTCGCCGACGAAGTCCTGGCTCAACGCCGCCACCGATCCCGCGCCAGCCTTTGGAAACGGGGCAGCAGGATCACGCGATCCTCCGGCGTCAGCCCGGTGCGGCCCTGATGAGCCAGCCACACTTCCATGCGGCCGAGTACGTCGAGCAGCAGTCCGACGCGCTTCCAGACGCGGTTCCCGTCTTTGCTCAGGCGGGGATCGTGGACTGCGGGGAGCTCGCCGTTGGCTTGCGACAGTGCTTCGCGTGGGTGCCGCAGGAGATATTCCTGCTGGCGCCGTTCGGCGCAGCCCAGCCAGAGGTCGACGACGCCGGCCAACTCGGCGCCCGATAGCGCTGCGCGCCGGATGGCCTCCAAAACCTCCGCCTGGTTGCCCTCCGGCAACCGCGGGGCGCCCTCTGGGCCCTGGCGGGCAGCGGTGGGCAACAGCAGGCCGACGCTCATCCCGCGCCGTGGGTCCCAAGCGCTCGATCAGCGCCAGCCGCCGGCACACCCAGCGCTTGTGGCGCCCCAGCAGCTCGGCCACTTCCACCTGATTCAGGCCGTCCTCTCGCACCAGGGCCTGAATGATCCAAGCTTGTTCCAACTCCCTCGTCCGGCCGCCGGCGCGATTCAGCCCGTAGATGGCCGCCTTGGCGGTGCGCTCATCGGCCTCCAGCAGCCGGGCCGAGAGATGTGAGGGCTGCGCCAGGCCGCGTGCCG